>CAJUTJ010000182.1 GCA_910589655.1 uncultured Acetatifactor sp.
ATTTTCCTTTCAGTGTTTGTGGGTTGGTAATAGTATTTACACAAAAAAGGGAGGTCATTGCTTTTTCTTTTGAAAAAGTGGTGTAATCCTTGAAAATATGGGGTTTGTAATAAAAAACATAGAGGTAGATTTGACACTACCCAAAATACTAAGGAGGAACATAATATGGGAAGAGAATACTATTTGGGGCTGGATATGGGAACGGGATCGCTGGGGTGGGCGGTGACGGATTCAAAATATCAATTATTCAGGGCGCACGGAAAAGATTTGTGGGGAATCAGATTATTTGAAACGGCAAAGACAGCGGAAGAGAGGCGCCAGTTTCGGTGCGGAAGAAGAAGGTTGGATAGGCGGAACAAGAGAATTGATTTATTGCAGGAAATTTTCGCAGAAGAGATCAACAAAGTCGATCCGGGATTTTTTCTTCGTTTAAAGGAGAGCAAGTATTTGCCGGAAGATAAGAGGGATGCGGATGGAAAAACTCCTTTACTGCCATATGCCCTTTTTGTGGATCATGATTATACTGATAAAGACTTTCATCGACAATACCCTACCATATATCATTTGCGGCAGGATTTAAGACAAAACCGGGAACCGAAGGATGTCAGGCTGGTGTACTTGGCATTACATCATATCATTAAGCACAGAGGACATTTTTTATTCCCTAATTTGGAAGCAGATGATATAACGGATTTTTCAGCTGTTTTTGACAATTATATAAAAGCAGTTGGCGAAGCGGAGATTGAGTTCACTGCGGAATGCGATAAGGAGACACGTGAAAAGGTAAAGGCTGTATTAGAGGATTCCCATGCTGCTAAGTCTGATAAGGCAAAGAAGCTGTGCGGAATATTGGAAGTATCATCAAAGAGCGGAAAAGAACTGCTTAAGCTGATAACAGGATGCAAGGTAAAACTCAGCGATATTTTCGGAGAGAATTATGCCGGAACGGAACCGGAGAAGCTCTCTTTTTCGGAAGCGGCATATGAAGAATATGCGGAAACTTTGGAAAGTGAGCTTGGCGAGTATTTCAGGGTGATAGAAGCGGCGAAGGCATTGTGTGATTGGACGGTTTTGGTTCATATTTTAGGAGGGGAAAAGTATATATCCGATGCAAAAGTGAAATTGTACGAGAAGCACAGGGAAGATTTGCTTTTTTTAAAGACGCTTGTGAGGCAGGAGCTGACCGGACAGGATTACAAGAAAATCTTTGTGCTTTCCAACAGTAAAGCCGCGAATTACTGTGCATATATCGGAATGACAAAAGTAAACGGAAGAAAAACCGCATTGGAGGGAAAGCATTGTTCCAAAGAAGATTTTTATGCCTTTTTGAAGAAAGAAGTGTGTGCAAAAATACCCGCTTCCGCTCAAAAAGATAAGCTATTGAAGGAGTTGGAACTGGGGACATTTATGCCCAGACAGACCAGTAAGGACAATAGCGTAATCCCGTATCAGATTCATTTGGCAGAATTGCGGATTATCTTGAAAAATGCATGTACTTATCTTGCTTTTTTAGACGGGCAAAGAGAAAAAATCGAACAGATCATGACTTTCAGGGTTCCCTATTATGTCGGTCCCTTAGGAGCGGCTGCGGCCGAATCACAATTTGCATGGGCAGTCAGAAAAAAGGACGGGGTGGTTTATCCGTGGAATTTTGAGGAAATGATAGATACGGAGGCCAGTGCGGAACGATTTATCCGCCGCATGACTAATAAATGTACTTATTTAGTTTCGGAGGATGTCCTGCCCAAAGAATCTTTGTTGTACAGTAAATTTATGGTTTTAAATGAACTGAATAATTTATGCATTGACGGGGAAAAAATATCCGTTGAAATTAAGCAGAGGATTTATGATGCCCTGTTTAAGAGCTTTCGAAGGGTAACGGGGAAAAAGCTTAAGGACTATTTAGTGAGAGAAGGGATTGCCTCAAGAGACGCCGAGATCTCAGGGATAGACGGGGACTTTAAAGCATCGTTGAAGGCATATCATGATTTCAAAGAGATAACGGGTTTGGGCGTATCGGAAGAGGATCAGGAGAAGCTGATTTTAGATATTACACTGTTTGGGGAGGACAAAAAGTTATTAAGTAAACGAGTTAAGAAGATGTACCCTCATATAACGGACGGTCAATTAAAGATGATCTGTAAATTACAATACAAGGGCTGGGGCAGATTATCAAGAAAGTTTTTGGAAGAAATCACATCTCCGGACAGGGAAACAGGAGAAGCTGTCAGCATTATCCGCGCAATGTGGGAGACGAACGAGAATTTGATGCAGTTACTTAGTAAGAGATATTTCTATATACAGGCTGTTGAAGAGGCCAACGGTAACGGGGAATGTGCGGCTGTTGCATATGAATTAGTACAGGACTTGTATGTGTCGCCTGCGGTGAAAAGACAAATCTGGCAGACCCTTCAAGTAGTAAAGGAGCTGCAGAAAGTTATGAAAGGGGCGCCTGAACGGATTTTTCTCGAAGTGGCAAGAGAAGCGCAGCAGTCCGGAAGGACGCAGTCCAGAAAAAATAAATTATTGGGCTTATATCAAAACTGTAAAACCGAGGAAAGGGATTGGATTGGCGAGCTGGACAAACGGGAGGAACATACATTAAAAAGCGACAGACTGTTTTTATATTATACTCAGAAAGGGCATTGCATGTACTGCGGCAAGAAAATTGATCTGGAGGAGCTGTGGGACAGCAATGTATATGACATAGACCATATCTATCCTCAGTCTAGGGTCATGGATGACAGTATCCGTAACAGAGTCCTCACATGCCGTACCTGTAATATGGCAAAATCAGATACGTATCCTTTGCGCGGCGAGGTAAGGGAGAAAATGCGGCCTTTTTGGCATTCCTTATATGAAGGGCAGTTTATCGAGGAGGAAAAATACAAGAGATTAATCCGGAGCGAGGGATTCACCGCGGAAGAACTGGCAGGTTTCATAGAGAGACAGCTGGTGGAAACGCGCCAGAGCACAAAGGCTGTGGCTGATATTCTGAAACGGGCCATGCCTGAGACGGAAATTGTGTATGTAAAAGCAAAAACGGTTTCTTCCTTCCGTCAGGATTTCGATTTCGTTAAGGTCAGAGAAGTAAATGATCTGCATCACGCCAAGGACGCATACTTGAATATAGTGGTAGGAAATACATATTATGTAAAGTTTAATAAGGATGCCGCCCGTTTCATTGAGCATAACCCTGACAGAAGCTATAATCTGAAAAGAATGTTTACATACAAGGATATAACAAACGGAAGTGAGACTGCATGGCGTGTGGGAGAATGTGGATCCATTGCAACAGTGCGGAAGGTGATGCGTAAAAACAGTGTGCTTTTTACCAGAAGGAGTTATGAAGCGCAAGGCGCTCTGTTTGACCAGCAATTGATGAAGAAAGGCAAAGGGCAGGCGCCTGTTAAGGCCGGCGATGACAGGCTTTGCTCTATTGAGAAATACGGCGGATATAATAAGGTAACCGGTGCATATTTTGTGTTGGTGGAGTCGGAGGGGAAGAAGGGAATATTGAAAAGGACATTGGAATACATCCCTGTCTGCCGGAAAGCGGAATTCGAGGACAATGAAGAGCGGCTTCTGGAGTATTTAAGCGGCGGGGAATGTAACCTGAAACATCCGAGGATATTGCTCCGGAAAATCAAAATCGACACGCTGTTTGATCTGAATGGCTTTAAGATGCATCTTTCCGGCAGAACCGGAAAACAGTTGATCTTTAAAGGAGCCAATCAGCTTCTTCTGAATGAAGGGCAGATCAGAGTTGTCAAAAAGCTGGTAAAAGCAGTGGATCAGATAAAAGAGAATAAGAATTACAAGATAAACAATTTTGACGGTCTTATTGAAGGGGATTTGACGGAATTATACGATACTTTTCTTGATAAGCTGCGGAATACAATTTACAAAGAAAAGCTGGAAAGCCAGATTAAGACGTTGGAGGATGGCAGAGAACGCTTTGCAGGACAAAGTATGGAAGACAAATGCAGGATATTATACGAGATATTACATTTGTTCCAATGTAACAGCAGTGGGGCGGATTTGTCCGGTATCGGCGGTCCCGGGCATGGGGGGATTCTTGTGTTGTCAAATGAAGTCAGCAAATGTGATAATATTGCCATTGTGAATCAATCTCCCACCGGAATCTTTGAACAAGTAATTGATTTGAAGAGGTTGGATTTATGAGCTGGCGGACTGTGGTGATCTCCAAAAGGGCAAAGCTGGATTTACAGCTGGGCTTTCTGGTGGTCAGGGGAGAGGACACTGTTAAAATCCATCTCGGGGAGATTGGTTTGCTGTTAATTGAGAATACCGCCGTTTCTCTGACAGTCAGTTTATTGGCGGAGCTGACTAAGCGAAAAGTCAAAGTCATATTTTGTGACGAGAAACGCAATCCCTCATCGGAATTAATAGGCTATTATGGCAGCCATGACACCAGCAACAAGGTCAGGAGCCAGATTGTATGGAAGGATAAGACGAAGGAAGCCGTTTGGACGGAGATCGTAACGGAAAAGATACGAAAACAAAAAGACTTTCTGCAAAGTCTTGGAAAGGAGGAGGCGAATCTGCTGTCGTCATACTTGCAGCAAATAACATGGAATGACGGGACAAACAGGGAAGGGCATGCGGCAAAAGTATATTTTAATGCATTGTTCGGCATGGAGTTTACCAGAACTGCGGATAACTTGATTAATGCGGCGTTAAACTACGGATATGCAATTATACTTTCCGTTTTTAACCGGGAGGTGGTATCCAACGGTTATTTGACGCAATTGGGATTATTCCATGACAATATGTTTAACCAATTTAATTTATCATCCGACTTAATGGAGCCGTTTCGCATATTGGTTGACCGGTGTGTAATAAAAATGCCCTTATTAGAATTTGGGCATCCTGAAAAGATGCAGCTGGTAAATTTATTAAATGATGATGTGGTTATAGACGGAAGAACTCAAAATGTAGGCAATGCAATTAAAATATATTGCAAAAGTGTTTTTGATGCATTGAATGAAGATGACAGTTCCGTGATTCGCTTTTACGAGGTTGAGCTATAGGTTTATGAGAGTGATGGTAATGTTTGACCTTCCTGTAGGAACAGGGGATCAACGCAGAGAGTATGCAAGATTCCGTAAATTTCTTATTAAAAGCGGTTTTTTAATGGTTCAGGAGTCCGTATATTGCAAATTGGCGCTTAACGGCACGGCAGCCACTGCTATCATAGAAAATGTCCGTAAGAACAAGCCGAAGGAAGGACTGGTGCAATTACTTTCAATCACGGAGAAACAGTATGCTAAGATGGAATATATTATCGGTCAAGCAAACAGTAATGTATTGGATACAGATGAAAGGTTGGTGATCTTATAAAACTGGTACATTCCGAATTAAATATGCAGTTTGAACTGGATGAAAACCAAGCAGTGGTGTGGGTGATAGAATCCCCTAAAATATTTAGGAGATTTGGTCAGGAGCTTATGGCACAGGCAGACGGACATGAGGGAAGGTTTATTCTGTCGGACTATGATAAGCAGCTTGATATCAAACAAAATATGGAAGTAATACTAACGCCATATGCAATTGATTTGAACGACAAAAAGTGTTTAAATAAAATATATGCAGAACTCAAGGTGTTAGCATATAATGAGCAATACTATATGGCAACCCAGACTGTATTAAATCAGATACACCATTATCTCATTACGTTAGAGCAGGACACCTGTATTGATCTATCGTTTGCAGAACCTGATTTAATACAGTTATGGAAAGCTTCCGGGGTAAAAGCGGATGATACGGAATGTGATTTGCTGCCTATAATAGTACAGTATTTGAAAATTGCTGTCAGCCTGTTAGACAAAAAGGTGCTGGTGTTCGTCAATCTCTCATTCTATTTGGAAAAAAGTGAGATTGAGGAGCTGCTTCAAGAAGCATTTTATCTGAAAGTATCATTAATATTAATCGAACAACGCGAGTTAAGCTTTTCAACAGGCGTAAAATATTATATAATAGATAAAGATCACTGTGAAATTTGTTAATATATTGTTTGGGTCTCAGAAAATTAAATCTGATGGGATTTATCTTCTTGAACGTTATTTGAGATTTGGGGTTTGAGAATGATGTAAATTAGTATGGGACTCAAACTGTCGAAGAACACGACGGCCGCGTATTTCGTTTGAGAATGATGTAAATTAGTATGGGACTCAAACATCTACCAATGCCTGCCGCTTTCCGAATGAGTTTGAGAATGATGTAAATTAGTATGGGACTCAAACAGTATATGAGCGTGAAAAGTTCAGAGAAGGTTTGAGAATGATGTAAATTAGTATGGGACTCAAACAATCCTCTAATGCTTCAATCCACTCAACATGTTTGAGAATGATGTAAATTAGTATGGGACTCAAACTTGTCACAACTTGTAATAACACCTATACTTGTTTGAGAATGATGTAAATTAGTATGGGACTCAAACCTTCTCTGAACTTTTCACGCTCATATACTTGTTTGAGAATGATGTAAATTAGTATGGGACTCAAACGCATATACTTTTCTTCCATCAAAGCATTTAGTTTGAGAATGATGTAAATTAGTATGGGACTCAAACTCGAGACTGTTGTGTACGGCTCACAATTCCGTTTGAGAATGATGTAAATTAGTATGGGACTCAAACCGTCAATATCAAATACGCAAACGTAATCCCGTTTGAGAATGATGTAAATTAGTATGGGACTCAAACTATTAGAAAAGTCTCGCTCAAGGAGTTAAGTTTGAGAATGATGTAAATTAGTATGGGACTCAAACACGTCTAATATGGATGAGAGATTGACCGCAGTTTGAGAATGATGTAAATTAGTATGGGACTCAAACTTGAGCCTACCTTAACATGCTCCCACCCGGGTTTGAGAATGATGTAAATTAGTATGGGACTCAAACTTGCGTAAAAGGCGGTATGGGTTATTGGAAGTTTGAGAATGATGTAAATTAGTATGGGACTCAAACTATTGTTTTTTTTGCAATTAATCTTAATTGTTTGAGAATGATGTAAATTAGTATGGGACTCAAACCTTCTCTGAACTTTTCACGCTCATATACTTGTTTGAGAATGATGTAAATTAGTATGGGACTCAAACTCTTCCAGCATCATGGCAGGCACGCGCTCGTTTGAGAATGATGTAAATTAGTATGGGACTCAAACTCTTTCATCATTCAGATGCAGTCCATGTTCGTTTGAGAATGATGTAAATTAGTATGGGACTCAAACTGCTTGGAGCATATCATTACTGCCGCCCCGTTTGAGAATGATGTAAATTAGTATGGGACTCAAACTAATCATTTTGCAGATAAAAAATGGAGTAAGTTTGAGAATGATGTAAATTAGTATGGGACTCAAACTGCACGGCTCCTTTCTGCCCCGTCTCGCAGTTTGAGAATGATGTAAATTAGTATGGGACTCAAACCGAAATTGCGCACGAAACATGGGGCTTCTTGTTTGAGAATGATGTAAATTAGTATGGGACTCAAAGAAGAATGTAAAAAAGCACCTTTTTTTCCTTTCTGCAACTGTCGGTTGACAAATTTCCAAGCGCACTTGGTGGTTGTCAACCGGCTTTTTTGCTATGCTTTTGCTGGCATTGAGGAGAAAGATATGATATGATGACCATATTCGGAACAAGACATCAACCGAAGGGCGGCCCAAATTAAATATGGCATTATATAATGTATCCCCGATGCACTATAAAGCATATGGCATCGAAAGGAGAAAAAATGATTCTAGCAGACAAAATCGTAATACTCAGAAAGCAGAAGGGCTGGTCGCAGGAGGAGCTGGCAGAGAAGCTGGGGATTTCCAGACAGTCCGTCTCAAAATGGGAGAGCGGCAATTCCATGCCGGATATTGATAAGATTATCCTGCTGAGCAGACTTTTTCAAGTCAGCACGGATTACCTGCTAAAAGACGAATTGGAGGAAAATGAAAATACGGCATTGGAGGTTGAAACTTCCGATGAACCGGTAAAAAGAAGCGTATCCGTCGAGGAGGCAAACGAGTTTATGAATATAACGCGGAAGCTGGCAGTACCCACGGCCTTTGCTGCGTCATTGTTCATACTTTGCCCTGTCCCCTTGCTCTTGCTGGCGGGACTGTCGGAGACAGGCAGGCTTCTTGCGGCAGAAGAAAAAGTCGGCGGAATAGGCGCTGTTATTTTGCTGGTTATAGTGGCAATCGGTGTAACAATGCAGATCTTATGCGGTTCCCGCATGGAACAATATGGTTATTTGGAAAAGGAAGCATTTACATTACAGTATGGTGTGGAGGGAATTACAAAGAAAAACAAGGAGCGTTTTGCGCGGCGGTTTTCCATAAGTATGGCAGCAGGAACAGCACTTTGTATTTTAGGGGCAGTGCCTTTGCTGTTTGCTGCATCCATAGGAGGAGACGATTTTGTGTTAATATGCTGTGTTGCGCTGCTGCTTGTGATGATAGCTGCTGCTGTATTTTTGTTTGTCTGGGCGGGAAAGATCCAAGACAGTTTTAAGAAACTGCTTCAGTCGGAAGAGTTTTCTCCAAACAAGAAGACGGCGGGAAAGAAATTTGACGCCTTTTCGAGGGCATTTTCAGGGGCATATTGGTGCATTGTTATAATTATTTTTATAGTGGTTTTTGTCCGCTGCAAATATTTTGCTTTCGAAGAGGCGGAATTTCCCAATATTATATTAGGCATGATATGGTTTATAGCGGCATTGCTCTACTCGGCTATAAGCACAGTTTTGCATTATGTGATGAAGGAAAAGGGGAGCAAGGATTCCGGGAAACTATAATAAAACGGGAGGTATGAAATGGTAGTCGGTATTTGTATACTCATAACGGCAGGAATATTTTTCGGTGATTTGTGGATAAAGAACCGGATTGAGAAGGCGGATGGGGAAAACTTTCCACGGTTTTGTGCCGGAAATAAAATTATCTTGAAAAAGTATCACAATACCGGCGCCATGCTGAATTTCGGAGCCTCCAAGAGAGCGGCGGTGACGGCGGTATCGGTGTTTTTTACGGTTCTGGCCGGTATTGCATTTGTGTTCAGTCTGGGGCAGCGGGGCAATAATGCGCTGCGTGTAGGGCTGGCGCTTTTGCTGGGAGGTTCTTTTAGCAATACATATGACCGCCTGAAACGTAAATATGTGGTGGATTACCTTAGTTTCCATGTAAAATGGAGAGGATTTCAAAGAATTGTATTTAATTTCTCCGACTTTTGCATTATAATAGGTTCGTTATTGACGGTTTTTATGTTTCCGAGTGAATCAGGCTGATTCGTACATCATTGCATTAATTCTCCGGCAATCAGCATTCGCTGTCCACGTCATTGCCGTGGGCAATGAACCGAGCGGCAGTGGGGCAGGCATTAAACGAATGCCGCGAAGGTTACACATCCCACAGCTTTGCCGGAGGAGTTGAGCGTATGGTGCTGCTTGCAGAGGGGATAGAAATGCGTCAATGGACGGACACTTATAACGACACAGATTGAGAGGCGGATGTCCGCTTCGGAATGGAGGGATTATGTTAAAGGCAGGTACGACAGCGCCTTCTTTCCGGCTTCCGGATCAGAACGGCGAGATGCATAGTTTGGAAGAATACAGGGGGAAAAAGGTTATACTGTACTTTTACCCCAAGGATAATACCCCCGGCTGCACAAAGCAGGCTTGCGGTTTCGGAGAGCTGTATCCCCGGATTCAGGAGAAGGGGGCGGTAGTCATCGGCATTAGCAAGGACAGTGTGGAATCCCACAAAAAGTTTGAGGAGAAATTCGGGCTGCCCTTTACGCTGCTGGCAGATACGGAGCTGACTGCCATTCAGGCATATGATGTGTGGAAGGAAAAGAACATGTACGGCAAGAAGACAATGGGAATTGTCAGAACGACTTATCTCATTGATGAGCAAGGTGTAATCGTGAAAGCCCACGGCAGGGTGAAGGCTGAGGAGAATCCTGCGCAGATGCTGGGCGAGCTTTCCTGCGAAGAATAACTTACGGCCTGCTATGCCCTTGCGCAAAAAGCGTGCCCGCATGGAGTATGGGCATGGAAAGGGTGGGAGAATAGTGATGAATCTGATCATTTCACCGGCGAAAAAGATGAACATGGATACGGATACTTTTCCCGTAAAAGGAGTTCCTTGCTTTCTGGAGGAAGCCAAGTCCCTTTGTGCCGCGGTAAGGCGGCTGTCTTTAGAAGAGGCCAAAATCCTCTGGGGATGTAATGACAAACTGGCGGAGCTGAATTTCAGACGTTTTGCCGAGATGGATTTGGAGAAGAATCTGACGCCTGCGATTCTTTCTTATGAAGGATTGCAGTACCGCCATATGGCGCCCGCCGTATTCACGGAAGGGGCGCTTACATATATACAGGAACATTTAAAGATTTTGTCCGGTTTTTACGGTGTGCTGTCGCCGTTCGACGGTGTGGTGCCCTATCGGCTGGAGATGCAGGCAAAATTGTCCGTGGAGGGCAAGAAAGATTTGTATGATTTCTGGGGAGACCGGTTGTGCCGTCAGGTGTCGGCGGACACGGATGTCGTTCTGAATCTGGCTTCCAAGGAATATTCCGCGGCTGTTGAAAAGTATCTGCCGGCAAGGGTGCGGTACATTACCTGTACCTTCGGTGAGCTTCAGGACGGCAAGGTACGGCAGAAGGGAACCTTTGCAAAGATGGCAAGAGGCGAGATGGTGCGTTTCCTTGCGGAAAACCGGATTACACAGCCGGATCAGGTCAAGGAATTCCGCAGTCTGGAGTATCGGTATGCGGAAGAGTACTCGTCGGAGCGGGAGTACGTTTTTCTGAAATAGGAAATGGCCAATCGGAAATAGTTCATTCTTTTGCTATGGACACACGGCTTTGAAAAAGGATATTCCTGTTTAAAAAAAGAGCACTAAATAAAAAAACAGCGGTTCAAACGGTAAAGTTTGTAATCGCTGTTTTGGTATTCTGCGAAGTGCCGCAAGCGGCGCTTTTTACGGACGGTAACGGCGTGGATGGGGAAACCTGCCGTTTTATCCCCTATGCCGTAATTATGGTTCCGGCTTTTCCCTTAATGGCATCTTTTACCCGGTCTATGGAAGTGATAATGACCTTTCCGGAAGGAACTTTCTCCAAATAGGCCAAGGCGGCTTCGATTTTAGGCAGCATAGTGCCTTCTCCGAACTCCTTGGCAGGAATCATTTCTTTGGCTTCTGCCGCGTTCATATTGCGCACCGGAGACTGGGTTTCTTTGCCGAAATCCTTGTAGACACATTCAACGCCGGTGAGAATAATCAGTTCGTCACAGACAAGGTCGGAGGCCAGCTTTCCCGCGATGGCGTCTTTTTCGATCACGGCGGAAGCACCCTTTAAAACATGCTGCTGCTCTATGACGGGAATACCGCCGCCGCCGCAGGCAATGACCACCTGATTGGCGTTGACGAGAGCTCGGATAGCTTCTATTTCAACGATTTCAATAGGCTTTGGAGCCGCAACTACGCGGCGGAATCCACGGCCGGGGTATTCTCTCACATAATTTCCTTTTTTAATTTCCGTCTCGGCGTCCTCTTTGGACATATAACGGCCGATTACCTTGGTAGGCTCGTAAAACGCCTCATCATAAGGATCCACCGTCACCTGAGTCAGAAGAGTGCTGACGGGTTTGGATATGCCGCGGCTCAGCAGCTCCGCACGGAGAGAATTCTGAATATCATATCCCACATAGCCTTGGCTCATTGCGGAGCAGACGCACATGGGAGCGGGGGTGTAATCAATGTAAACACGGCGCAGCTCGGTCATTGCCTTGTGTATCATACTGACCTGCGGGCCGTTGCTGTGGGTGATGGTCAGCTGGCAGTCCGCTTCCACCAGATCGGCCAGAGCTTTTGCGGTTTTCATTACGGCATCCCTCTGTGCTTCGGTAGTATAGCCGAGGGCGTCATGCCCCAGAGAAACAACAACTTTTTTCTTGCTCATATTAATCCTCCTTGCCGGAACATTTAAGAGAGGCGCCGCCCGCTGCCTGTTTGCGGATATGTGGCAAACAGCGCGCAGACACAAGTCGCCGTGTGAGAATTTTATGTTCACACAACAGCAGCTTCTTTCTAAGGATTCCTGAAAAGGCGCCTGACAAAAGAATAAAACCCATACAACCGACAGCATTGCCAAACAAAAAACGTGGGACATGTGGCCATGGAAGATGGGATATCATTTTTAACGTAAATTTATTGTAACATAATTATGAACAAAAGCAAAGAGCTATTGATTTTCTGCGGAAGGAAAGGTATGCTAATATTACGGTTCACCTGCTGCCGTGATTTCAAATATTATTGGCTCAAGTGAAAGATATTACATAAACATACAGTGTATATAGGGCAGTTTGGGAATCCTTGTATCCGGAAGAGAACTCGCATAATCCGGTACATTATTCCGGAGCCTGCTAATAAAAGGAATAAAGGGGAAATACATATGGAAAAGAATATGCTTTTTTCACAAGTTAAGGGCTTGGTCCATGGCGGCGATTATAATCCCGACCAGTGGCTGGACAGGCCGGATATATTGGCGGAGGACATACGGCTGATGAAAAAAGCCGGAATCAACAGCGCCACTCTCGGCGTTTTCTCATGGTCTGCCTATGAGCCTGAGGAGGGGGAATTTCACTTTGAATGGCTGGAGGAGATGATAGAGAATCTATATCAAAACGGCATATACACGGTTCTCTCCACACCCTCCGGCGCAAGGCCGGCATGGCTGGACGCTGCCTATCCCGAGGCTATGCGGGTGGACAACCGGGGACTGCGCAATCACCACGGTGTGCGGCATAATCATTGTATGTCCTCGCCCAAATACCGGGAAAAGGCAGGCATTATCGACAGGAAGCTGGCGGAAAGATTCGGCTCCCATCCGGGCGTCATTATGTACCATATTTCCAACGAACTGGGGGGAGAATGCTATTGCCCGCTCTGTGTGAAGAGATTTCAGGAATATCTGGCGGAAAAGTACGATCATGATATCGAGAAGCTGAACCGTGCGTGGTGGACGTCTTTCTGGAGCCACCATTACAATCGGTTTGAACAGATTGAGCCGCCCTTTCAAAACGGGGAAACCAGTGTTATGGGTTTAAATATGGAATGGAAACGGTTCACCACATGGAATATGAATGATTTTATGAAGCATGAGATCAATACGCTTCGCAGTGTGACACCCGATATTCCCGTAACCACAAATTTTATGAGACTGTTTGACGGCTTGGACTATCGGAAGATGGCGCTTGAGCTGGATGCCGTTTCATGGGATAATTATCCGTTCTTCCACAATGACTGGGAGACGCTGGCAGATACTTTGGCAGATACGGCTTTTCAACATACTGTTATGCGCGGTTACAAGAGGGAAAAGCCTTTTATGGTGATGGAGAGCGCTCCCGGTCTGGTGAACTGGCATAAGTACAATAAGCTGAAACGCCCCGGAGTACATAAACTGGCATGTCTTCAGGCCATTGCCTGCGGCTCGGACACCGTGCAGTATTTCCAATGGAGAAAAGGAAGGGGATCTTATGAGCAGTACCACGGCGCAGTGGTAGACCATATAGGGACGGACGATACCAGAGTGTTCCGGGAGGTGGCGGAAGTGGGCGAGGCTATGAAGAAGCTGGCTCCGGTAGCGGGAACTCTTGTAAAAACAAGAGCGGCAATGCTCTTTGACTGGGATAATCGTATGGCCATACGGGATGCGCGTGCTCTTTCCGACGAGACGAAGCAGTATGAGGACACCTGTATCGGTATCTGGAAGCAGTTTTTGAAGCTGGGTGTGGAGATGGACATTATAGGCTCTGACGAAGATTTGTCCCGGTATGATTTGGTAGTGGCTCCCATGCTTTATATGCTTCAAAAAGGGGCGGCGGAGAATTTGAAGCGGTTCGTGGAGCGCGGCGGGCAGCTGCTGGCTACCTACTTTACCGGATATGTGGATACGGAACAGCTGTGTTTTCTGGGCGGCTTCCCCGGAGACGGACTTTCGGAGCTGTTTGGGATTGTCAGTGAGGAAATCGACACTTACTACCCTTCCGACCGGAACCATATCCGATTGGAGGACGGCAGTCTTTGGGAAGTGGTGGATTATGCGGAAGTTTTGCGGGTGAAAGACGCCAAAGTGCTGGCGGAATATACGGAGGATTATTATGCCGATACGGCGGCGCTGACCTGCAAGGAATACGGCAGGGGCAAGGCTTATTATATGGCGGCGCGGGTAAAACCGAAGGAGATGATGCCTCTGTTTGAAAAAATGCTTGCTGACGCGCAGATTCCCGTGAAAAAACTTCCCGAAGGCGTGGAGCTCCATGTGAGAACAGGGGAGGAGGGCGCCTACGCATTTTACTTAAACGGCAGTCCCGAAACCGTGGAAATAGCGGATGTGGAAGGAGTGGATATGCTCACCGGCGCCGGAATACAGGGGACGCTGACATTGCCGGGATATGGTGTGGCAGTATTGGCGCTGGCAAAGCAGTGACACAGGGGATGCCGTACAGCTGATTGTATGGGAGTTTAGAAACGAAAAAAGACGCCGTGAGAGAAGGTTCCTGTAAAAGAGGAACTCTCTCCGGCGTCTTTTTACATCTGTCAGAAGCAATTTTGAAACGTGCCCCGATAGTTGCTAGATTATCAATCTGTTAATGAATTTCAGTATATGAAAGTTTATCGGTGACTTTCTCTAAAACGTCAAAATATTCTTCGAATGTCTTTTTGCAGCAGTCGGGATTGGCGATAACAATGCCGTCGCTCCGCAGTCCTGTCAGGGAAAAGCCCATGGCCATACGGTGGTCGTCGTAGGTTTCGACCAAAGCTTTCCGGGGATGGCCGGGATATATGGTAATGCTGCTTTCCGTTTCCTCACATCGGATACCCATTTTTCGAAGCTCCGTGACTATGGCGGTAATCCGGTCACTCTCTTGAAAACGAATGTGCCCGATTCCCGTGATAACGGTGGGACTGTCGGCGTAGGGCGCAATGGCGGCCAGAGTGATTGCCTGATCGGAGCAGGCGGACATGTCTGCCGCCACACCGTGGAAAATGCCCTCCGGGGGAGGAGTTACCAGAATCCCTTCTTCCGAGTCGGCGGCGCAGCAGCCCATTTTTTCCAAAATATGTATAAAAGCAACATCTCCCTGCAAGGAGTCAAAATGTACATGTGATACCTGAACCGGAACCCCCAGCAAGGGACTCATGGCATAAAAGTAACATGCGGCGGAGACATCCGGTTCCACCTGATACTCCAGCGGGCGATAGGTCTGGCCTGCAGCCGTGCGGTAGCCCATGGGGAGAGTGCTGTTGGCACAGTGGGCGCAACGGGAAATCCCACCGGCATCGCCGTTATCCGGAATATCAGTGTTGATGCCATTGTCTCGGGCGTTGCCATGATTCATTTCTCCGGAACAATAATACAGCGGTACTGCCTTTACTCCGAATTGCTCCATCATTTTTACGGTCATATCAATATAAGACCGTCCATGGGTTCCTTCTATGTAAGCGGTAAAATCTTTTTCCGACAGGCAGGATGCGATTAAGAGCGCACTCAGAAACTGGCTGCTGGAATCTATGTTTACCGAAATGCAGTCTTTTTGAAAACCATGGCTTTTCAGCGTAAAGGGGAAATGCCCCTCCCCCAGATTGCCCTCAGAAGGCTCATAAATTACTTCACAGCCTAATTCTTTTAAAGAGTCCAGCAGAGGCGCCATGGGCCGTTTCCGCATTTGATCCGATGCATCCATGTGATAGATGCCTTCGGAAATGCCCAGATATGCGGTGAGAAATCTGGCAGCCGTGCCGGCGCTTCCCACAAACTGCCTGGCCTCCGGCTTAGGCACTGCTCCGCCACATCCCTCTACCGTGATGCTTTTCGCACCTTCGTCCACGATGGTCTGAAAGCCTAACTCTTGAATACAGTTTAAAAAATGTCTGGAATCATCGGAAAACAGGACGCCTTTCAGCGTGGATCTGCCGTCGGCAAGGGTAGCCAGCAGCAAAGCTCTGTTTGTGATACTTTTCGAGCCCGGAACGGATACCTTTAAAGGCGTCTGCAGAGCGGCGGCATCCTGATGCTGTTGTAAAGTCCGATAAATGTTGGGTACGGAGTATGTTTTGGCCATATGCGAATTCCTTTTTACTTTTGGTTGTTTGCAGTAACGCAATCCATGCAATTTTGTGTTTATAATGTGTAATATGGTTTTTCGGGTGATTCCATTGGCATAACCTGCCTTACCTGCTTTTGGGTATATTTCATGTGTGGCAGGGCAGTTGGCTTTGGCTGCACGAAGGTTTACTATGATACAGTATAGCAAAAACAAGCAAGAAATCAATGTTTTGTTTTCCGCAGACAGGAAAGAATTAGTTACTGCTCACACCCACGCCACCGCGAGACGTTTTCACGCGTTTTTGCGTGACAAACCCGAGAACAATCTGCGCGAAACCGCTGTTTTGCGGTTTCTGTGCATGCGTTACTGGTCACAGAGTGAACAGTAACAAGAATTATCAGAAAGAGCGCTTTTTTTACAAAGCTGCATTATTTTTACTTGACAATACCCAAAGCAAGGAGTAATATACAATCCATAATATTCCTATTGAGTAAGTAGGAAATAGGCGCCGACATAACCGGAAGTTTAGTAAAATGAGGGAAAGAGGGAAAATTATGGGAAAAATTTATGCAAGTGCAACGGAACTCATCGGACACACTCCGTTACTTGAAGTAAACAATTATGCAAAGAACCAAGGCGTTACGGAAGCCGTTCTGCTGGCAAAGCTGGAGTATTTAAATCCTGCGGGCAGCGTCAAGGACCGCGTGGCTTTGGCCATGATTGAAGACGCGGAGCGGAAAGGGATTTTAAAGCCGGGGGCAACTATTATTGAGCCCACTTCCGGCAACACCGGAATCGGTTTGGCCAGTGTGGCGGCGGCAAAGGGATATAAGACGGTTCTGACCTTGCCCGAAACCATGAGTGTAGAGCGCAGGAACCTGTTAAAAGCCTACGGTGCGGAGCTGGTTCTGACCGAGGGCGCAAAGGGGATGAAGGGAGCCATTGCCAAGGCTGAGGAGCTGCAGAAGACACTTCCCGGAGCGGTGATACTGGGACAGTTTGACAATGCGGCAAATCCGGCGGCTCATGCCGCACACACAGGCCCCGAAATCTGGGAGGACACGGAGGGCAAGGTGGATATCTTTGTGGCGGGTGTGGGCACCGGCGGAACCATTACCGGAATCGGAACCTTCCTGAAAGCAAAGAATCCCAAGATTCAGGTGATAGCCGTGGAGCCTGCGGATTCTCCCGTGCTTTCCGGCGGACAGCCCGGGCCCCACAAACTTCAGGGCATCGGGGCGGGCTTCGTTCCTTCTATTCTAAATACACAGATTTATGACGAGATTGTTACAGTGACTACCGAAGAGGCATATACCACAGGCCGCCTCATTGCACAAAAGGAGGGAATTTTGGTAGGCATTACTTCCGGCGCGGCATTGTATGCGGCGGCACAGATCGCAAAACGGCCTGCCAACAAGGGGAAGACTGTGGTAGCGCTATTGCCGGACTCCGGTGACAGATATCTTTCCACGCCAATGTTTACAGAAGGTTGAACTTGTGGTAAACTGCCTTAGAGACAGTCCCGCATAAAACAGCATTGCTTATTATGACGGCGGGGTTCCGAAGAGGAATCGCGGAACTGTTGAAGTAAGGTGGAGGGAACTGCCAGATACGGAAAGGGGTAAACCTATGGAACCCATAATTCAGATTCAAAAAGTCACCAAGACATTTCTGGGAAAGGATAATCAGGTAGAGGCGCTGAAAGGTATCAGCCTTGATATTGAGAGAGGGGATATCTACGGCATTATCGGTATGAGCGGCGCGGGGAAATCCACGCTGGTACGCTGTCTCAATTTCTTGGAGAAACCGACTACCGGCACTGTATTAATAGAAAATAAAGATCTGTCTGCCATGTCCGAGAAGGAGCTCCGGAAGACCAGAACAGAGATTGCCATGATTTTCCAACATTTTAATCTGCTGATGCAGAGGAATGTTCTGGATAATATATGTTTCCCTATGGAAATCGTAGGGGTGAAGAAGGCGGATGCCAGAAAACGGGCCAAGGAGCTGTTGGAAGTCGTAGGGCTTTCCGAGAAAGCAAAGAGCTACCCCGCACAGCTTTCCGGCGGACAGAAGCAAAGAGTTGCCATTGCAAGAGCGTTGGCGAACAACCCGAAGATTCTGCTGTGCGACGAAGCCACCAGCGCTTTAGACCCTACTACCACGAAGTCCATTCTACAGCTGCTGCAGCAGATTAACAGGGATTATGGAATTACCATTGTGATAATCACTCATGAAATGTCGGTGGTTCAGGAGATCTGCTCCCATGTCGCCATCATTGACAACGGAGAGCTGGCGGAGCACGGGAGGGTGGAGGACGTGTTTACTTCCCCCAAGTCTGCGGCGGCAAAGAAGCTGGTATTTATGGTCAATCCGCAGATTGGGGAGATGCGCAGCAAGAAATGCATCCGGATTGTATTTGTGGAGAATTCCTCTTTTGAGCCGGTCATTGCCAATATGATTTTGGAGTGCAAGGCTCCGGTGAATATCCTTTTAGCCGATACCAAGGACATTAACGGAATTGCCCATGGGCAAATGATACTGCAGCTGCCCGAGGACGAGGGCATTGCTTCGAAGATGATTCATTATCTTCAAGACAGAAAGCTGACTGTGGAGGAGGTGAATTCCTATGTGGAATGATATCGTCATTTATTGGCAGCAAGAACACTCTATTATGACCCCTATGGTCCGCCTGCTGCTGGAGAGCATATGGGTGACTCTGTATATGACTCTGGTGTCCACTGCACTGGCATACCTGCTGGGACTTCCCATGGGGATTGTCATGGTGGTCACGGATAAGGACGGGCTCCGGCCCAATAAGGTGATATACAGAGTGCTGGATATTACCATCAATATTGTGCGAAGCGTTCCCTTTCTGCTTCTGCTAATATTGGTCATACCTCTGACCCGCGCCATTGTGGGAAAGGTTTACGGTCCTACGGCTACCATTATACCTTTGGTGCTGGCGGCGGCTCCCTTTATTGCGAGGATGGTGGAGTCTTCTTTATTGGAAGTGGACAGGGGTGTCATCGAGGCGGCGCAAAGTATGGGGGCTGACCTTTGGACTATTATCTGGAAGGTGATGCTGGCGGAGGCCAGAACTTCCCTGATCGTAGGAGCTACCATAGTGTTGGGAACCATTCTGGGCTATTCCGCCATGGCAGGAATCGTCGGCGGAGGCGGCTTGGGTGACGTGGCCATTCAATACGGTTACTACCGATATGAAGCAGATGTCATGTGGGTATCGGTGGTTTTACTGGTAGCAGTGGTACAAATTATGCAATATGCAGGAACCTTTTTATCCAGAAAGCTGGATAAGAGAGTGCGTTAACAATGATACGGACAGCCTAAGCTGTTTAGTATAGAGAAAACGGGGACGGAATAAAAACAGTCGGAACCGGGAATGAAAAGCAACTCCGGAACCGAGAATAAAAGCAGTCCCGGAACCGGGAATGAAAAGCAACTCCGGAACCGGGAATGAAAAACAGTTCCGGATCCGGAAGGGGCAGCACTGGAATAAAATTTCCGTAACCGGAATAGGAGGAGAGATTATGAAAAAGAAATTGATTGCGCTTATTAGCGCGGCTGTGCTGGCGGCGGGTGTATTGACCGGCTGCGGCGGGGAAAGCAATGATAAGACCATTAAGGTGGCGGCAAGCGCGGTTCCCCATGCGGAGATTCTGGAACAGGCAAAGCCTATTTTAGCGGAGCAGGGCTATACCTTGGAAGTTAAGGTATTTGAAGATTACGTACAGCCCAACAATGTGGTGGACTCCGGAGATTTTGACGCAAACTATTTCCAGCATATCCCTTATCTGGAGAGCTTTAACGAGGAACACAATATGAATCTGGTAAATGCAGGAGGCATCCATTATGAGCCTTTCGGACTTTATCCCGGTAAAGAAACCGATCTGGCAAATATGCAGGATGCATCCATAGCAGTTCCCAACGATACCACCAATGAAGCGCGTGCGCTGCTTCTGCTTCAGGATAACGGTTATCTGACCTTGAAGGAAGGTGTGGGGCTGACGGCTACCAAGCTGGATATTGTAGACAATCCTTACAACATTGAGATTGTGGAATTGGAGGCGGCACAGATTCCCAGAACTTTACCCGATGTTTCCTTCGGTATCATGAACGGCAATTATGCCTTTCAGGCAGGCTTTACGGTGGCAGAGAACGCGCTGTTGTATGAAAGCGCCGAGTCCGATGCGGCTGCTACCTATGTAAATGTAATTGCAGTAAAGGAAGGCAATGAGAATTCCGACAAGATTAAGGCTCTGGTAGATGCACTGAAATCCGATGCCATCAAGGAATACATTAACCAGAATTATAACGGCGGAGTGATTCCTTTTAAGTAAAAAGGATAAAAAAGCATTTTCGACCATTGATTTGAATGCGTGTCATGGCGTGCAGGCGGAAATATTGATTGGTATGCGTGCAAAGCACACAAGGCGGTGTAAGGTTGAATAAAATGCGTATTCAACTATTGATTTGAGTGCGCGCCGCAGCGCGCAGATGGGTGTAAACATGAAAATCTCAACGAAAGGCAGATATGCGGTGCGGGTCATGCTTGATCTGGCGCTGAACCAAACGGGAGAGTGCATTAAGGTTAAGGATATTGCCGCCAGACAAGGTATCTCCGAAAAATATCTGGAACAGATTATTGCCGTACTGAACAAAGCAGGTTATGTAAAGAGTGTCCGAGGCGCTCAAGGCGGTTATAAGATTGCCAGAGCGCCGGAGGAATATACGGTGGGAATGATTTTGCGGCTTACCGAGGGCTCTATGGCTCCCGTGGCGTGTCTGGACGAAGGCGCGGAAGAATGCGAACGCTGTGATACCTGTGAGACGCTTCAGGTCTGGAGGGATCTGTATGATGCGGTGAATCAGGTCATTGATAACGTAACCGTTGCGGATTTGGTGGAAAAGCACCGGATGCGCATGGAATATCCGGATTATAGTATTTAAGCTCGTATCTTGACAGGAACATCCTCCTTGGAGGGCGTGCTTCGACGGTATGAATCAAACAGGGCTGCCGTTTTCGCGATAGCAATTGCAGAATCGCAAAACGACAGCCTTGTTTTTGTATGCCGCTTACTGCCGCCAGCGGCATACTCCGTTTTCCAGCTTTAAGGTATCAATCAGCTCTTTTCCGCCCTTTTCTCTGCGGTAGAGCTGAACGGTGCCTGTTCCGGCGCCGCCGGACCAGAGAGGGCTTTTTAATCGCTGTCCCTCGGGAGTCTCGTACCGCAGGCGCATCAGCTGCTCTTTGGTGCAGCTGCAGGATATCCGGATTACGGCCGTTTTATTTTTTGCCGTGATATGCCATATAAAGCGTTTATTCGTTTCTTTTACTTCCCATTTCTGTTTGGAAAACAGAAACGGTTTTACAAAACCGAATTCATAATCCTCCCCCATATAGGTGAGCTGTATCATCAGCCTGCGGCGCAGAGGAAAACACAAAAATCTGGGGCAGCAGCCGTTGACGGCCAGCACGGTATGTTTCAGCTCTCTGTCCGTGCGTGCGCCGGTAATCTTGCAGGAGGCAAATTGGAACAAAGGGCTGACAAAGCTCCTGCCCCAGTGCTTATCCGCGTAGCCGTAGCTGGTATCGGGAGATATTTGATAGGCGGTGCCGTTTAACGTAACCGTGCCGCGGAAAAAGCTGCGGATTCCCTCTCCGTGCCAGAAGCTCTCCAGCCCCTTTACCGCCCGGAAGAATGCGCCCGAAAGGATTCCCGTATGGCAGGCCACCGCTTTATGCACTTCCAGATCCCATTCCATCCATCCCGCATTGGACAGGAAGGAACGGTGTCTGGCTTCCTCAGGCGATACTTCCACAAACCCGGTGATATGATTCTCGCTGTAAAAACATTCCTCAATCTGCATCACCAACGGACTACCCGTGGCTTTCAGGGAAGAGATGGGATAAAAAGCGTTGAACTGTCTGCCTGCTTCTCCGTTTTCACCGGGGAAAATTCCCGCTTTTACCATCACATAAGAGGGTCTCATCCCCCTCTTTTTGAAATAGGGGTGCTGTCCTAAAACAGGCTGTTCGCAGCCCAGCGCCGGATTGATTATGAAATAATCTATAAAAAAAGTACGGGATTCTCCTGTTTCTTCCTGTATACCGGTAAAAGAGTGAAACCAGCGTATATAGCCCTTTTTGGCAAGAGAACCCTGTAACATACATGAATTTCTATTAAGGTCGGACTGATTCATCTAAAGTCTCGCTTTGCTTTTGAAAACAGTATTTCGTTGTGCTGTTTTTCATTATAATACAATATCTAGTAAATGACAAGGATGTCGCATAAAATTAAGAATTTGCCTAAATGTTATATTATTGTTTACTATCATATATTCTCCCGTATACGGACGTCTACTGCCACATAATATTGTTCCTTTTCCGGCAGCTCCCCTGTGGCCAGATACGTGAACAGGAGGGAAAGGGGTTTGCTGCCCTGTACTTTAGGCTGCTGGCAGATAACGGCGGATATTATGCCTTTTTTAATCAATTCCCTTGTGGTGGGAACCAGATCGTAAGCCACAATACACATTTCGTTCTGGCGTCCCAGTGATGTGACGCTGCGGCAGCCGCCATAGACACCGCCGGCGGCAAAAAACAAAGCGTTGATTTCAGGATGCTTTGTCAAAAGCAGGGACGTTTTCTCATAGCTTTCAATCTCGTCATCATACGCTTCCACAATATCCGTAATGCGGATGCGGTCCCTATAGGGGCGCAGCGTCTTTTGAAATCCCGCGATTCTTTCCGTATGACAGAGAATCTTGGAAGACCCTGTTATAATGCCTACGTTCACCGGTCCCTTTGTCATCAGCTGTAACAGTCCGGTAGCGGTGGCGCCGCTTTTAGTGTAATGGCTTCCTACATAGGCGATCCGGGTAGAGTTCTCTATGTCCGTATTCAGCGTGACCACGGGGATACCCTCATCGGAGAGACTGTTAATGCGGGTGCGGATACGGTCGTCATTACATGGGGCGAGAGCGATGCCGTTCACCTTGTCTTCCACCAGTTCTTCTATGGCGGCCAGCTGTCTCTCCACATCAAGGGGGATCTGCTTGACGATAACGGTACAGTTATAGCCGGCCAGTTCCTTTGCCTTCTCGTTGATTCCGGCCAAGACATCCACATAAAAGGGATTTTCCGATGAAAATAGAATAACCCCCAGCTTTAATTTCTTTTTTTGGGCGGCCAGAACCAATCCTGCGCGGTTGGGCTTGTAGTCCAGTTCCTTTGCGATTCTGTTTATCTTTTCTGCCGTTTTGGGGTTCACGCTTCCCCGGTGGTTGAGCACACGATCCACGGTTCCCCGGGACACTCCTGCCAGTGATGCAATTTCCTTGATTGTAACCATAGTCATTCTCCTTAATCATTAATACGCTATCATAATCCGGAGAAAAATGCAATCGGATAAATGGGACAGCTATTATGAAAAAGAGCAGACCGGACGAAATAATATGTAAGATTGCTAAAGCAATCAGAAAATTTTCAGACGGTTGATTCTTTTAAAAAGGCAGTGCGGAACAATCGTATGACTTCTAAATAAGTATTTTGTGCTCCTATGCAAACTGGCTGTTATAAAGGGCGGCATATTTCCCGTTCTTTTGCATTAATTCTTCATGGTTTCCCGTTTCTTTGATATCTCCGTCCTCCATATATAAAATCATATCGGCATCCCGGATGGTGGAAAGCCGGTGGGCAATGATGAAACTGGTACGGCTCTTCATAAGCCGTGCCATAGCCCGCTGGATCAGAACTTCCGTGTGGGTATCCACATTGCTGGTGGCTTCGTCCAAAATCATAATTTCGGGATCGGAAGCGATTGCACGGGCAATGGTGAGAAGCTGCCGTTCACCTTGGGAAATGTTTTCCGCGCCTTTTGAAAGTTCCATATCATATCCGCCGGGGAGAGTCTTTATGAAGCTGTGGGCGCAGGCGGATTTTGCCGAGGCAATGATTTTAGCTCTGTCCATGGCTTCTTCCGCATACCCTAAATTGTCGGCAATCGTCCCCTCAAAAAGCCATGTGTCCTGCAGAACTATGCCGAAACGGCTCCGCAGTTCTTCCCTTGACATATCACATATATTTACGCCATCCACTGTTATTGCGCCGCCGTTAAGCTCATAGAAGCGCATGAGAAGGTTGATAAGCGTAGTTTTTCCTGCACCGGTGGGGCCTACGATGGCAACCTTTTGACCGGGCTTTATGGTTAGATTTACGCCGTTCATCAGTATCCTGTCCGGCGTATAACCGAACCGGACATTTTGGAAGGTTACACTGCCGGAGCGGTTTTGGGGAATGACACAGTTCTGCTCTTCGGGCGCTTCTTCCTCTGCGTCCAGCAATGCAAAAATCCGGTCCCCCGCAGCTTTTGCCGCACCGAAGCTTCCGGCCATGCCTGCCAGTGAGGAAAAAGGCTCGGCAAACCGCCGGGTATACTCCAGCATGGCTTGTACGTTTCCCACCGTAATGAATCCGCCGATGGCACGCAGACAGCCGATTGCGGCACAAACCACATATCCCGTATCATTTACAAAGGTGGTAATAGGACTGACGGCGCCTGCGGTTGTTTCCGCCTTGTAAGAACTGTATTTCAGTTCCTCGTTCAATGCATGGAACCGTTGTGTTGCTTTGTCCTGATAGGTAAAGGCCTGAACAATTTGCTGGCCGTTATACATTTCCTCAATATATCCGTTTAACTGCCCCAACAGTTCCTGCTGCTTTCCGTAATACTTTCCTCCGGATTTCATAACCCCCGCCGCACTCAGTAAGGACAGAGGCACCATGATTACCGGAATCAATGTCAGCTTCGGGCTGATTGTCAGCATCATGAAAAGAATCCCCGCCGCCGTGATCACTTGTGTGACAATAGAGGTAAGATTTTGGCTGACGGTATTGTTGATGGTATCCACATCATTTGTAATAACGCTGAGGATGTCGCCGTGAGTGTGGGTGTCGTAGTAATTTAGTTTTAGCCGGTGCATTTTACCGTCAATTTCTCTTCGAATTTCACTCATTACATTGGCAGTGATTTTTGCCATATGAAACCCTTGTAAAAACGAAAAAAACTGCGATATAAGATACAGGCATACTAACGCCGCAAGCAGCCATAAAATGGTTTCCCAGTAAAATACACCGTCCCGGATACTGTCAAATAAGGTGGTTGTGATCTTGCCGATGACAAACGGAGCCATGACGGTAAAAACGGTACTGACGGAAGCGAACAGCAGAACAAAAAACAAACGCAGCCGGTGAGCGTTAAAATATCCGAATAGTCGCTTGAATGTGTGCTTTTTCATATCAGACGGCCTCCTTTCCCAACTGTATTTCCGCAATCTCACGATAGAGAGGGCAGGTATCTAAAAGCTCTCTGTGGGTTCCCTGACCCACAATCATACCGTCGTCCACCACCAAAATACGATCCGCGTCTATAATGGTGCTGATTCGCTGCGCAACCATGATTACGGCGGCGTTTCCCATGGCAGCTTTCAGATTTTTCCGCAGTGTCTGATCGGTTTTCATGTCCAAAGCCGAAAAACTGTCGTCAAAGAGATAGATTTCCGGTTTTTTCATAACCGCCCTTGCAATGGCCATGCGCTGACGCTGCCCGCCGGAAAGATTCGTACCGCCCTGTGCGATGGAATCATGATATTTGTTTTCCTTTTTTAATATGAATTCCTCGGCACAGGCAATTTGCGCTGCCTCCTGCCAGTCCGGCTCCGTTCCGTCGGCTTTTCCGAAGTTCAGGTTGGAAGCAATGTCGCCGGAGAACAAAATATTTTTCTGAGGGACATATCCGATCAGGGAGCGGAGGTCATCCACCGCATATTCTCTGGCATTGATGCCGTCAATCAGGACTTCTCCGAACAGCGGGTCATACAAGCGAGGGATCAGTTTTAAAATGCTGGATTTTCCACGGCCTGTACCGCCAATAATCGCAGTAATCTCCCCGGGGTGTGTCTCAAAGCAGATGTCCTTCAAAATCGGTTCCTGTGCACCGGGATATGCAAAAGTCACATGGCGGAATTCCACTGTGGAACGGAGAGGGCGGTCTTGTAAAGCGAAAGTTCCGTCCTGAATGCTTGTCTCGGTTTCCAGTACCTCTGCAATACGCTTGGAGCAGGCATAGGCCGTGGGAAACATCATAATGACCAGAGCCAGCATCATAACCGACATCAGCACCATGCTGATATACTGGCTGTTTGCCACCAAAGATCCCACTTCCATGGCGCCCGTTTCTACATAATGGGCGCCAAGCCCTAAAACCGCTGCCGTGGTCACGCCGAAAATGATATTGATCACCGGCATCAAAAGGCTTGTAATCCGGCCCGATGTCATTGCAGCAGCGGCATAATCGGTATTTGCCTCTCCGAAACGGAGGCTTTCTGCCTTCTGCTTATTAAACGCGCGGATGACCCGCACTCCCTCCAGGGATTCCAAAAACAGCTGATTGATTTTATCAAGCTTTTGTCGTAGCTTCACGGAATAGCGGGAAGCAAACAGAATGACAATGCCGCACCCAATTAGCAGCACCGGAATGGAAACACAGAGGACGGAACTGACCTGCCCGCCGGTGGCCGCAGAAAAAACCAGTCCGGCTATGGCCATCATTGGCGCAAGGATGCCGATACGTAAGAGCATTGTAAGGAAATTCTGTACGTTTGTAATGTCGGAAGTACTGCGGGTCACCAGACTGGCAGTGCCGAACCGATCCAGCTCGGCGGCGGAAAAGCTTTGCACCTTTTCAAATATCTGTCTCCGGAGTTCTGCGGAAAAATTCGTGGAAATCCGGGAAGCAATCCTCACGGACAGGAAATTGACGATGCAGGCAAAGGCCGTCACGCCTGCCATAACAGCCGCAAGCATTAAAATCGTACTGCGGGAAGAATCCGTGACGCCGCTGTTTATCATTTGCGCCAGCAGTGAGGGCAGCATCATTTCCGCAACCGCTGCAAATAGAATCAGGACGGACAACAAAAGAATCTGCCGCCCTTTCCAGTTCACTTTTGTAAAAATTGTTTTCATAGAAATACTCCTTCCATATTGCAGAACCATGTGCTGTGACCATTCCTTTCACACTTCCAAACATGCCGCCGCAGCCGGCACAAACAATCAATAAATCGGTGCAAGTCTGGAAGAACGCTGCTCTTGCGTTCTTCCGTGTGAAGAAGCTCTGCCCTGCAGAGCGTGAAATCACTTAGCGAGGTCTTTCCGAGCTTAGTGATTTCCTTCACACTTGGTTCTTCTGAGTGTATTAGGGGGAAAGATGCCCCCTTTATTCGGCATGATAAACCGTACAGTAACTGTAATGTCAAGGGGTATATAATGAAAAATAAATGAAATGCATTGGAGCAAATCTTATATTTAACAAAGCTTTCCATGGAACCGTTGGCATGGATGTGTTTGATGAAGAAATACCTTATATTATTAAGGGAAAACAAATGCTTACAGATAAGCATAATGAGAAAATTTTCTGTGATATAGAATTAATTCAAGAAAGGGTAATCGAAAGAATGAACATTTGTGTTGTAAGGCACGGTCTAGAGAAAGGGTACCGGACACAGCTTAGTATCATCTATGATATTTAGAAAGAATATCTTGACAAAATGAAAAACAAAACTATAATATAGAGTAGTCTATAAAATAGATTAAAGGAGGAAAAACAGGATGCAGAATGTTGCAGAAGCAATTGAAGAAGTAAACTTGATCAAAAAAGTAATTGACAGAACCCAGAATGATTTTTCGAAGATAGCCAATTTTTTCATTTCTATTGGCATTATTAACACGGTGACATGCTTACTATATGTTACCGTGTTCCAGATCATAAAAAGGATGGACCATGTAGAATATGCGGTCTGGATGCTTTTCAGGGGGCTTAATTACTTATCGGTATCAGGGTATATCGTTTTGTTTTTTATTTACCGGCATAAGTTAAAAAACCGAAATAACGCTTTGAGTCTGAGCATGATCAATATTTGGGGGACTCTCCTGATTGGCGGAGAGGCTTTCCGGATATTCTTTTCGGTTGTAAATTTTGGGGAACAGAATGTTTATTTTTATCAGAAGGCATTAACGTTTCTTTTTCCTGTGATCGGCTGTCTGGTCTTAGGTTTTGTGATACAGGATAAGCTGATACAGTGGGCTGCTTTTTTGATTGTGATCTTATATATGCTTTTGTCGGGAATGGGGGTTGAAATCAAAGTGGGAAGTATGCTCGGAAATAATGTAAATGTAGGCATTGACAGCATTTTAACAGGTATTATTGTTTCGGCAGGGATGATACTGCTTGGAATCCATTTGAAAAGAAAAGGAGAAAGATAGCATGGAGATTTCTTCAATGCCGGAGATATTTGGCAATAAATTGAGGCTCTCCGTGATATCGGCACTGGTTACGGGAGAAAAAAGTTTTTCTGAGTTAAAAAAATATACGGACGCAACCCCTGGCAATCTGGGAGCGCAGCTTTTGAAATTAGAGGAATGGGGTTATATCAGTTGTAAAAAAGAATTTGTAGGTAAAAAGCCTCAGAGTTCATACAGGCTTACGGAAACAGGTATCTCCAATTTTAAGGAATATGTGGAGATGCTTGAGAAGGTGCTGAAAAGTATGGAAGACTAGGAGGGAAGTGGAATGCTTGCGAAAATGGTTTACAAAAATATGGATAAGAAAAATATGCTGCTTTATTCTTTCAGCATCATTCTGTCAGTTGCATTGGAGATGGCTTTGGGGACTGCTTTTATGGTAAATGACAGGTATGGGCTGAACGAAAAAACCGGCAGCATGAACTGGCTCTGCACCATGTTCTTTCTGGCGGCGGGGGTGATGTCCATCTTTTTTGTCCTTTATTCAACGGCGTATTATGTCAGGACAAAAAACAAGGATTACAGCCTGCTGCTCATGCTGGGAAGCAGCAGAAAATTTATATTCAAATTTTTTTCTGTGGAGTTTTTATTCATTTATGTTTTTTCTGTGGTTTTGGGTATCTTGGCAGGAGGGCTGTTTTCCGCCCTTCTTTTGTTTATTCTTGATTTATTTCAATATCTGGTTACGGTTTCCGTGGCTGATGTTGTTCAGATTATCAAATTAGTTATGAAAGTAAATCTTATGCTTTTCCTGTTAGAATATCCATTGGTATTATTGTATTTTTGCAAAAGAAACCTGTCAGAAATGCGGCTGAGGGAAATGAAAAAGGAGGGGAGGCATAACAGAACCTGCTTTCTGGTAAATGGAGGAATTGCTCTCATTACTACCTCGATGAGTCTGCTAAGGAGAAGCGGACTCCCGTATCATTTCATCAGTATGGGCATATGTCTGGCCGGGGTATATATAGTTATGTCATATGGCGGCAGCCTGATGTTGATGCTGCTGAAACTGTTTAAAAATTTTTATTATAAACATATGGTCACGTTAAATGAATTCTATTATCAGTTTAAAAGGAATTGCAGGCTGCTGTTTATTATGCTGGTTCTTAGCTTTGCAGTTCTGTACTTTACGGGTGGATCCGTGATCTCACAGATGCCGGAAGATGTGGACAGCCCGATGTATCCCTATGGTTTTGTCGGAGTCATACAAGACAGCGGCATGAAGGATATGGCACGGGAAATGGTGGGTGAGGACGGGATTGAGATATCGGCAGTAAAGGGATATCTGTACAATGGAACGGCTGTTTTTTGTATATCAGACAGGGATTACAGCCGGCTGACGGAACAGGAATTATGTCTGGAGGATACAGAGGCTGTATTGATAAATGAATCTACGATGCTGGATATTGAAAAGCCGGAATTCATCTGCTTAAGTGAAGAAAAGGTCTTTACCGTTACAAAAGGGCAGAATGAAATTGTGTTTGGAACAGAGAAACCGGACTGCCTTCAGGAGTTTGCCATATTGCCGGAGGCGGTGATTGCAGACTATCAGGACGAAGCGTATAGTATTTTTGCAAAAAAGGGAAGCCTGCAGAAAGAATATGAACAGTATGGATACTGCTTTCACGAAAATGGTATGGATATATTTTGGAGATGCGCATTCTTAAAAGATGCGGATGAAAATATGGTTTATGTCAAGATTATTAGTATATTCGCAGGAGTTTTCTGTATCTTTTCCTTTTTTGAAATCTTTGCATTGAAGCTGCAGGGAGATATGCCGCTTTTAAATCAGAAGTACAGGATTCTGTACCATATTGGCATGTCGAAAAGATCAATCTATAAGGCCATGTCCTCGGAATACAGGAAACTGATGGAAATACCTGTTGTTTTGTCCCTCTTATTGTCGGGCGTATACATGGCGGCGGAAGTGACCGGAATAGATATGGTCTTTGAATATTTTATATGTAAGTACATACCATTTCAAATCATATTTGTGGGTTTCAATGTCATGTACTTTTGCTGGATCAAAAAAATGGTGCTTAAAAAGAATACGGAAATCATTATGAATGAATAGGAGAATACGGGATGAGTCTGGTAAATATATGTGGGCTACAGAAAAGTTACAACCATTCCATCGTGAATAAAGCAGCCGGGGACCGGGAATATCCCGTTTTACGGGGAATTGATTTTAATGTGGAAAAGGGCGATTTTATAAGCATCATGGGGCATTCCGGGTGTGGGAAAACGACACTGCTGAAAATCATGGGAACCATTGATAAACCAACCAAAGGGAAGGTGTTTTATGAGGATGTCGATGTACGGAGACTCAGTACAGACCAACTGGCGGAGCTTAGAAAAAACAGGATTGGCTTTGTATTTCAGGATTTTAATCTAATGGATAATCTGTCTGTTGAGGAGAATATTATGATTCCGATGGTACTGAATAAAGCAAAGTACCGGGATATGCGGGCAGTTGTTGACAGGAATGCAGCTCTTTTGGAAATATCGGGCCTTTTGAAAAAATGTCCTTATGAACTTTCCGGAGGGGAAAAGCAGCGGGTAGCGATTGCAAGGGCGTTGTCTAATGAGCCGGATATCATTCTGGCAGATGAGCCGACCGGGAATTTAGATACGGTATCAGCGAAAAAAATTATGGATTATTTTACAGAGATAAATGGCTGCAAGAAAAAGGCGGTTGTGGTAGTGACACATGACCCGGTGGTTGCAAGTTATGCCAGAAGGATTTTATTTATAAAAGACGGGAAGATAGTGAAACAGATGGAGAATCATTCAAAACAGCAGGAAAACATACGCATTATATCGGATGCTATGTTGGACTTGTAAAATAGGCAGGCTGGTGTTGTATGGATTAATACCAGATAGAATCAGACCTCCGCTATGGCAAACCGCTATATGCGGCGGTCTGCCTGTTGGAAAGCGGGGGAATCAGTTAATATGCTTACACGGCGGTTTCCGTTTGTGCTTATAGTCGTTTCGTGCAATTTATGGGAGTTTCGTGCAATGGTGTTTGATAGGATACCTCATAATCCGATATAATTTATGGTGGAAAAGAATATGGAATTGAGGAAAATGTGATGAAGATAGCAATCTGCGATGACAGCAGGGAGAACCGGAGCGCACTGCGGGTGCTGCTGGAAGCCTGAGGGGAAGATCAAGGCGGAATGCCCGATCGTAGTATATACGCTCAAGAGCATAGAGGTACAGCAAGCCCGTATCAAAGAAGGGGAATTTTACAGAGCGTTTTGGAGAAACTGGAGCATTTGCGGGAAAAGACTTTCGGCGTTTATGGAGCCTTCCGGTTATTTCGGCTGTGCTGTTCCTCATAGGTACATGGATATTATATAGTATCAAATTTGTTGAATGGGGTTAAGATTGATGAAAAAAACAGCATTGATTTTAGGAATAATTTTTTTGATTTTAACATTTGTAGGCGGTGGATATGTTCTTATAAATCATGGGCAGGTAAATGCGGGATATGCGGTTGTGCCGGGAATTTGGACTATGATATGTTTCGGTTTTTACCGGAACGGGAAACGTGACTAATACCCTCCGAGAGAAGATAACAGGATGCGGCGCAGAACGTTTATATGGGGAATAAGTTCCTCGCCTTGCGGAAAAGCGAGGTCGTCAAAGTCGCGCCGGACAGAACCGCGCTGATGGGGAAGGTCAATCAAAACATGGCGGACATGAAGGAGATACGGGAGGCAGACGAGAGGTGGCTGCGCCTCCTGTTCGGGGAGCCGATTCTGTAATCTGTGAGCAGCCGCATACAGAACCTACGCCGGATTTGCCTGCATTGGAAAATCCAACATTGGATAATCCAACGCAGGAAAAACCAATGTTGGAAAAATCTACGTTGGAAAAACCAATGCAATTAAATAGAGATAAAGAAGCGGCTACGCCGCCGGAACGGAAACGAAAGATTCTTTCTTTTTGAATATGTCTAAATAGTTCTATATATTGACTTAAATAATTCCTTTTGATTTCTTGTCAATTCCATTTTCTTTATGAAATCTTCAAAAATATCCTTTATGCTATTGATAGAATGAAATGAAAGGACATGATGATTATGGATATGATCTTGAAAACAACAAACCTCTGTAAAAATTTCAAAGGGCAGACAGCAGTAAACAATGTATCTCTGAACATTCAGAGAAATTCTGTCTACGGATTGCTGGGACCGAATGGAGCAGGCAAATCTACCATTCTTAAAATGCTCACTGGCATTTTGCGCCCTACATCGGGAGAAATTGAGTTTGACGGTCACGCATGGAACCGCAGCGATTTACAATCTATTGGCGCATTGATTGAAATGCCGCCCCTATACGAAAATCTGACTGCATACGAAAATCTGAAAGTGCGAACCCTTGCGCTCGGACTTCCCGATACCCGCATTGAGGAAGTCTTACGGATTGTTGACCTTACAGACACCCGAAAAAAGAAAGCGGGACATTTTTCTTTGGGAATGAAACAGCGGCTTGGCATTGCGCTTGCGTTGTTAGCATCACCTAAATTGTTGATTTTAGATGAACCGACAAACGGGTTAGACCCTATTGGTATTCAAGAGCTACGGGAACTTATCTGTTCTTTTCCGGCGCATGGAATTACAGTAATTTTATCCAGCCACATTTTATCCGAAGTAGAACAGATTGCGGAACACATTGGAATTATTTCTGCCGGGAAGTTAGGCTATGAAAGCAAAATAAACAAGGGCACAAGTTTAGAAGAAATTTTTATGCGTGTTGTAGCTGCTAATAACGAAAGGGGGAAAAAATAATGTTTCATCTTATACATTCTGAATTATTAAAAGTACGTCATACATTTGCATTAAAGCTATTTGTTGCGGCTCCTATCGTTACTTTGAGCTTAGGATACATCTTGAGTGGAAAATTTGTTCAGCTTACAGCCTATAATTGGTGGTATATTTTGATACTGCCGATTACGATTGCTATTTGGTGTGCCAGCTTTATCAGTTGTGAAAAACGCACACAGTATCAGAATATTCTCTGCTTATCTGTTGACATGAAGAAAATCTGGATTGGCAAGCTGTTTGCGGCTGCCGTGCTGCTTTTATTAACCAATTTTGTAATGTGGGGCGGCTGTACGCTCTTTGGTGTTTTTACCGTGATGAACATTGACCCGCTTAATGGGTTTTTCGGCTGTATGTTATTGTTTCTTGGTTACGTTTGGCAGCTTCCGCTTATTATGTGGCTTGCGAAAAAAACAAATTATCTTACCGCTATACTAATTTCCTTTAGCTGCAACATTTTATCCACGATTGGAGCAGAAAGCGATTTGTTTTATCTCAATCCATTTGCCATTCCAGCACGCGCTGTATGCCCCTTTTTCAAAATGCATCCTAACGGTATTCCTATTGAAAATGGTTCTTTTCTGCTGAATACTGGAACAATCATTCCTGCCGTTAGTCTTAGCTTGATTTTGGCGGTATTGTGTTTTTTGCTTACAGCATGGCTTTTCACTAAAGGAGATAGAACACATGATTGAGTTATATCATTATCTAAAAAGTGATTTTTACAAGTTGCGAAATTCTTCGTTTTTTTGGGTACATGCTTTATTCCCGTTTCTGGGAGTAGCACTTGTTTTACTGTATGCGACATTTGCGGCTGTAAACGATATAAACAAAATTGCGGTATTCTTTCAGCTTTTCGCAATCGCATATCCTTTTGTTATTAGTATCGTTTGTGAGATTATCGCAGGACAG
>CAJUTJ010000183.1 GCA_910589655.1 uncultured Acetatifactor sp.
AATTCATCTTGGATACCTCTCTGTTCAATAAGATTTTTACTAACCGTGCAAAGTCAGTAATCTTATTTTACTCTGAGGTATCTTTTTATCAACCACCCTTCTTGGAATTCCTTATATTTGAATTATACAGGAAGCTCCTTCTTAAACAGAAAAATGTCCGTGGTCATCGGCTCCTTTTAGCCGGAAACAAAAAAAGCCGCCCCTGTATTCAAAAATCAGATGCTTCAAATACAGGAGCGGCAAAGTGCGCAGGACAGGCCTGCCAATATTCAGTTTTTCATTGTTTTCAGGTATATCATTCCAGGGGGGGGCGCGAATCCTCAATAAGACCTCCTTTACCCGGTAAATTCCGCCAGTTCCTCCGGCGATACGTCATAGTTGCGGTACAGCTCCCCCGGACGGACCGGAAGCCTGGTTGACAGGAATTTCCCTATGTCAAAATGGTTCTTCGGGTCGTAGTCCGAGAGCAGCTTGTAGTTGGGATGCTTTGTGATGTCATATTTCCTGGACAGGAAGGGACGAACCCCACGGATCTGCAAAAGGCACTTCCCCCCGTCCATGACCGCCAGCTCGTCCACCGACATCAGATCTTTGCCACATTGTCAAGTGAAGAATTCATTCTTCTAACTTTTTAATACACGGAATCTTGTAGATGTTCTATAAATGTGCTAAACTGAACGCAGTAGCAAATCGGGATTGTTAGGAGGTTTGAAATGAGAAAGAAAGTTTTGCTGATTGGCGGCAGTGGTTTAGTAGGGCAATCAATTGTTTTAGGCTTGGATGATAACTACCAAATCATATCGACAGCGGGACATCACACTCCAGAAAATGGATATCGGTTGATGGTAGAAGACCCGAATAAATTAGTGGAAATCTTAGCTTACGAAAACCCGGAAATTGTAATCTCATCTATTCGTGGAAACTATCAGTCACAAATGAGTTTTCATAAAACATTAGCGGATTGGCTGGCCAAGGAAAAGAAACGCTTGCTGTATATATCTACAGGTAATGTATTTGATGGTAACTTATCCAAGCCTTGGACAGAATATGATTTGCCGGTGCCCGAGTCCGATTACGGTAACTTCAAATGGGATTGCGAGACTATGCTGGGAAAAATACTTGAAAACCAGCTAACAATTTTGCGGTTATCTTTCGTCTGGAGTGTTGACTGTCCAAGAGTTCAACAGTTGAAGTTGCACAGTCGCAATAAAGAGCCTTACCGCACCTACCCCAATTACAGGATAAATGTAACGCTTGCGAAACAAATAGGGAACTACGCAAAATATATTCTTGACAATAATCTGCATGGAATTTTTCATGTAGGAACCACAGATACCGTTAATTACTTCTCTTTTGAGAAGATGGTCTGTGAAGCGCTTAAAATAGACCCGCCACAATTCGTTGCAGAGACAGGGGGCGATGAAGCGTCCTTTGCAATACTTCCAACAAGAAAAGAAATTCCAAACAATCTGCAAATGACGGTTTCAGATGTGTTGTCAAGCATTAACATAGTTGGTCAAAATCGATAACTTCCAGTTTGTCATACTGAAAAATCGGAGCTTGAGGAGAAGATAAAAAATGATTTCTGCAATTTATGACAGGCGAAGCACAAGGAAATTTATAAATAAACCTATATCCCATAAAGATATTACAGATATTATCCAAAGCGGAATAAAAGCCCCTTCTTCTAAAAATAGGCAACCTTGGAAGTACATTGTGATACAGGGAAATGCCAAAGCAGAAATGTTAAAAGTTTTCCGTCAGGGAATTGAGAGGGAAGAAAACGATAGCGCATTGTTGCCAGAAAGTAAACAACACATAGCTGCGGCAAAATACACTGTTGACATAATGGAAGAAGCGCCAACCATAGTTTTTGTTGTGAATTCACTGGGGAAAAGTATTCTGTCAGAATTAACACCAGAAGAACGAGTTTATGAAATCTGTAATATTCAGTCTATAGGCGCTTCTATACAAAATATGCTTCTTGCCGCTACTGAAAAAGGAATCGGCAGCCTTTGGATATGCGATATTTATTTTGCATATTCAGAACTGTGCAAATGGCTGGGGAGTGGCGGACAGCTTATTGCAGCTATTGCATTTGGTTATCCAAATGAATTTCCTAAAGAAAGACCCCGCAAGAAGATTGATGATATAGTTGAATGGAGAAACTAATTTGTCAGAGTGACAATTTTCAGTTTATCCCGGAAGCCGGAGAGTAGAGAAGCCGGTTTCTTTCCTGTGCAGGCAGAAAGAAAACCCTTCCCCCGGAAAGAGGGAAGGGCATTGCCGTTATTCTGTTACCGCCGGTATCTCCCCGACAAAGTTATAAATGATTTTGATTTCCTGAAACTTCTCCCCGTCAACCTTTTTCACCTCACCCACCAGAATCCGGCTGATAAGGCGGTTCAAGATACCCTCGTCCAGTTCCCGGACTGCGGCGTACTGCCGGATTTCCCGGATAAAGGTGCGGACATCGCTTTCCTGCTCGTTGGAG
>CAJUTJ010000184.1 GCA_910589655.1 uncultured Acetatifactor sp.
CTAAAGACAGTTTAGCGATACTTTGCATTGGAAAAAGAAAAGCACTTTACAGTATCCGGCAAGTCAAACAATAAAGGCTGTATGAAAATTGTCAGGCCGGAAGGAGTGCCTGTAATAAAAATGGAGAACAGGAAATGAAGGTAGTAATTCTGGCAGGTGGATTCGGTACTCGGATTTCTGAGGAATCCGCTTTTAAACCAAAACCAATGCTCGAAATCGGCGGGATGCCTATTCTCTGGCACATCATGAAAAACTACTCTTATTACGGGTATAACGAGTTTGTAATTTGTGCCGGGTACAAACAACATATTATAAAAGAATGGTTCGCAGATTATTTTCTCCACACCTCTGATATTACCTTTGATTACACAAACGGCAACAGCGAAATGCTTGTTCACAATAAGCATATAGAGCCCTGGAAGGTCACCGTTGTCGATACGGGCCTGAATACACAAACCGGCGGTCGTGTAAAGCGCATCCGCGATTATATTGGCAATGAAACCTTTATGCTCACTTACGGTGATGCAGTTGGTAATATCAATATCCCCGAGCTTCTGGCATTTCATAAGGCACATGGCAAGGTCGGAACCATGTCCATGTATAACTTCGGCCAAAACAAAGGCGTAGTAGAAGTTGGCAGGGACGGAATGATTGACGCTTTCCGAGAGAAATCCGATACCGATGGCGATTTGATCAACATCGGTTTTATGGTATTTGAACCCACATTATTTGACTATATCGAAGGTGATCTGACTGTCTTTGAGAAAGGCCCGTTGTCGGCGCTTGTGGGAAAAAAACAGCTTGTTGGTTACATTCATAAAGGTTACTGGCAGTGCATGGATACCCTTCGTGAAAAACAACAGCTGGAAAAATTGTGGGATTCCGGCAATGCACCCTGGAAACTGTGGGAGGAATAATGAGTTTCGATTTAAGCTTTTATAAAGGAAAAAAGGTTCTCATCACAGGTCATACCGGGTTCAAGGGTTCCTGGATGTCGGTGATGCTTGTGAATGCCGGCGCAGACGTGATTGGTTATTCGAGCTGCAGCAAAGAAGGCACTCGTCTCTTTGACCTTTGCGGTGTTAAAAATCAGATTACTCATATAAAAGGTGATGTACGGGACCTACAGCACCTGCTGGAGATTTTTGAAACGTATAAGCCTGAAGTTGCTTTTCACATGGCTGCACAGCCGATTGTCCGAGACAGCTATAAGGATCCGGTCGGTACATATGCCACAAACGTCATGGGTACGGTCAATGTTTGTGAAGCCGTCAGACAGACGCCCTCTGTCCGCTCCTTCCTGAACGTGACTACGGACAAGGTCTACGAAAATAAGGAATGGGAATGGGGATACAGAGAGAACGAATCGCTTGACGGTTATGACCCATATTCAAATTCCAAATCATGTTCAGAACTTGTTACCCATAGCTACAAATCCTCTTTTTTTGAGGGTAAGGTAGCGGTATCTACAGCGCGCGCCGGCAATGTTATCGGCGGGGGGGATTTTGCAAACGACAGGATTATACCTGACTGTATCAGGGCGGCACTGAAGAACGAGGATATCATTGTGCGAAATCCATTCTCAACCCGCCCGTATCAGCATGTTCTGGAACCTGTGTATGCCTACCTGATGATAGCTGCGATGCAGTATGAAAAGTCAGAATATCAGTCTTGGTACAATGTTGGCCCCGATGACCAGGACTGTTTCCAGACCGGTGCTTTGGTTGATTTGTTTGTGAAGTACTGGGGCGAAGGTCTGAAATGGGTCAATCAATATGATGGCGGTCCCCACGAGGCCACCTTTCTGAAGCTCGATTGCTCAAAGCTTAAGACCACTTTGGGCTGGAAGCCACATTGGAATCTGGATACTGCAATGGAAAAGGTTATTGCGTGGAGTAAAACCTGGGCTGCCGGAGAAAATGTCCGTCCTGTGATGGACAAGCAGATTGAAGAGTTCCTTTCTGTGGAGTGATATTTTGAGCAAGAAGTTAACATCGGCAATTGAATATTTACAGGCCATAATGAATGAGGAAGGTGTAAATCCAACATTGGAGTTACCAGAAGAATTGTTTCATTTTGTGACAACATTAATTCCGTGTGCAAATGTTGACCTCTTCATCACGGACAGCCGGCATCGGCTTCTTCTCACATGGCGGGATGACAGATTTTACGGAAGAGGCTGGCATATTCCCGGCGGCTGCCTGCGTATACAGGAAACATTTGAAAACAGAATTCAGGAAACAGCCCGTCGTGAGATTGGAACCGAAGTTATCTATAATCCTGACAGTTTCATTACAAGGGAAGCTATAGTTGTCAAAGAACGCCCCTGGTTAAAGAACCAGTTGGAACGCAGCCATAACATTTCCATGTTGTTTGACTGCCGTTTGCCAAAGATGTTTCGTATTAAAAATAATGTCGCAAACGAACATACCGTGGGTTTTATGAAGTGGTTTGACAGTATGCCTGGAGACCTTCTGGAAGTGCACAGATCTTTGTATGGAGATCTCATCCAAAATTTTTTTGAAGGGAAACTGACATGGAAAATGTAATTATTACCGGCGGCAACGGATTTGTCGGAAGTAATACGGTTAAATATTTTTTGAGCCAGGGAATCAAAGTATTATCCATTGGCATGGCGAAAACGGCTCCTTTTGAGGCAGAGGGTCTTTCCTATCTTTCGTGTGATATCTTTCATGCGGATGACCTGAAACACAAGCTTCCGATCGGAGTCTACGATACATTTATACATTTTGCATGGGCCGGTTCCTCCGGCCCTGCAAGAGTGGATTATAACCTGCAGACGAGCAATGCACTGATGACGGTTGCGTGTGTGAAAATTGCCAGGGAAATTGGCTGTACCCGCTTCGTCTGTGCGGGAAGCATCATGGAATATGAAGTGGAAGCTGCGGTTCATGCTCAGGGAAGCCGCCCGGGGATGGGATATATTTATGGCATGGGAAAACATATCGCTCATTGTATGTGTAAGTCCGTAGCAGCTGATATAGGTATTGATTTGGTATGGACTACGATTACGAATGCCTACGGCGCAGGAGAATTATCTCCCCGCTTTGTGAACACCACTCTGCGGAAAATTATTAACAACGAGCCTTTGCAGTTCACGGCAGCCACACAGAATTACGACTTTGTATATGTGACAGATGTGGCAAAAGCATTTTACCTGATTGCGAAGAATGGAAAGCCTTTCTGTGAGTACATGATCGGCAGTGGCAATGCCCGGCCCCTGAAAGAATTTATTCTTGAAATACAGCAGTCATTGGCGCCGGATACGATACCGCTGTTTGGGAATGTTCCTTTTACCGGGATAAACATGCCGCTTAGTATATTCAGTACTGCCGCAACGGAACGGGATACAGGTTTTAAAGCAGAGGTGAGTTTCACGGAAGGCACAAGGATGACGATGGATTGGCTGAAGACCCTGTAGAACACGGAGAAATACAATGGTGCAGAAATTTGAATTTCAGGAGCTTGACCTGAAAGGGGCTTATCTTATCAAACCTTTTTACGCAATGGATCAACGAGGCGGTTTAGTCAAGGACTATAATATAGACACATTCAGGGCCAACGGCATTGAGCACAATCTGAAAGAAACCTTTTATACAATCTCTAGGCGAGGTGTTATTCGGTCTACACATTTCCAGCTTATCAGACCTCAGCCCAAACTTATGAGGTGCATCAGCGGTCGTGTATTTCACGTGATTGTTGATCTCAGGCCGAAATCCGAAACATTTGGTCAGTGGCGGCATTTTGATTTGCGTGGGGAAGCCCCCGTCTGCCTGCTTGTCCCCGCAGGTTTTGGACAGGGATACCTGGTTCTGGAGGACGCTGTCATGAGTTATAAGGCATCGGAAGTCTTCTGCGGTGAAGGTGATTCCGGAATTATGTACAATGATCCTGATATTGGAATCCAGTGGCCATTTGACCTGATTGGCGGTGAAGATAAACTTGTCGTCAGTGAGAAGGATCTGAAGCTTATGAGCTTTCAGGAATACATAGAAAAAATGAAGCAATAGGAGGAGCAGGCGATGAATGTCGCATATTCTGCCAGCGATTTGTATTCCGAGCTGGCCGCCACTTCGATTGCCTCCTTACTGGAGAACAATAAGGATGTAGACGAGATCAATATTTTTATCATCGACATTGAAATAAGTGAAAAGCATAAGCAGGATCTGCTGGATTTGGCAGCTTCCTACGGAAGATATCTGAAGTTCCTTGAGGACTTAAAGGTTGAGGATATTGTGCACACTAAAATCAATGTGGGATGCTGGCACATCAGCACTTTTTCGCGTCTGTTTCTGTTGCATGTTCTTCCGGAAACCATTGACAAGGTTATCTACATTGACTGTGATATGATAATTCGTCATTCCCTGAAAACATTGTGGGAAACGGAGATGGAAGGCGCATGGTGTATGAGTGCGGATGACTGCAGAGGCAGGATGTACCGGAAAGATATAGGGATTCCAGATGAATCCATTTATACCAACAACGGCTTAATGGTTATCGACCTTGCCGCATGGCGTGACAATGATGTGGAGAGTAATTTTGTAGATTTTATCAACAGTTATCGAGGTGATATTACTTACATGGATCAGGGCGTGTTGAATGGTGTATTCCAGCCATTGAAAAAGGTCAAGTTGCTTCCGATCTCTTATAATGCCCAGACTGTCTGCTATGATCTTGGCTATGATGGAATACAGGCATGCAGAAAGCCGGTATGGGCGTACACCAAAGAAGAATTCAACAATGGAATCGCAAATCCTCTGGTAGTACACTTCACTACCTGCTTCATGTCAGGTACAAGACCATGGTTTAAGGAGGATCACCATCCGTACCGAGAGGAGTTTTTGAAATATAGAAGCCTGACAGCATGGAAGGAAGAACCTTTGTGGGACAATAAAACTCCGCCCCTGAAGAAACTGGTGGCCAGAGTAAGCACGCTCCTTCCCCGCCCCATTACTTACGGGATAATCCATGTAGCACATGTGTGGGCATATCCTGTTACAAGAAAGATAAAAAGAATACTGAAGAAATAAAGGGAAAAGGGTGATGGAGAAATACGACAATCTTGATGGATTAAGAACGGTCTCCTGTATTGGAATTGTGGCTATGCATATAAGGGCAAATGCAGAGTATCAGATTACAGGATGGTTCTGGAACAACCTGCTTCCATCGCTTACGCTCCTTGTATATCTGTTTCTCATGATCAGTGGCTTTGGCATGTTCTGCGGCTATTATGAGCAGGTAAGGTGCGGGAATCTTGATTGGAATCAATTTTACATGAAACGGTATAAAAAAATCCTTCCGTTCTACGCGTTTCTGATTCTGATTGATCTTACATTTGAAAGATCGGCAGGTTATCTAATTGAGGGGATTACGGAAGTAACGCTTGTATTTGGTCTTCTGCCCAATAACAATCCGTCGGTAATTGGAGTCGGATGGACGCTTGGCGTCATTTTTCTCTTTTACATGTTGTTTCCGTTTTTTGTCTGGCTTTGCTGGACGAAAAAAAGAGCCTGGGTGTCGCTTGCAATTTCCTGTACACTCACAATATTTTGCAGTATATATTTTTTTACAGAAAATTTTGTTATATCCGGCTTTTCGGCGCGGCACAATTTTCTGTACTGTGCACCCTATTTTGTAATGGGAGGAGCGCTATACCTCAATAGATTACAGATTAAAGAGTTCGTAGCGAAGCATAGATGGATCTGTTTTGCGGGCTGTGCAACCGCCACAGGAATCTATTATATGTTGATTGATCCGAGGATCGACAACAGTGATCCGGGGATTTGGCTGCTTGTCCTGTATCTGCCATGGCTCTGTTACGCCATCGGTACAGATAGTAGAATTCTAAATAACAAAATCATGAAATATCTGGGAGGAATAAGTCTTGAGCTTTATTTAGCGCAGATGCTCCTGTTCCGGGTTGTAGAGAAAATAAATTGTCTGTATTTATTCGGCACAGGATGGGGCGGCTTTATTGTTGTTTGGATAATGGTGATAATCGGACTGATTATCTTTATTGAAATATACAAGCTGGCAGTCAAACTGATAACCAAACGGCTGAAAATATCATAGAAAAGAAAGAATCAATATCATGGAAAACCATAAACTCAGCAAATTGCAGGAAGCAGAATTTGATATTCTTAAGACTTTTATCCGGATCTGCGAGGAAAATAACCTTCGTTATTTCCTCTGCTATGGAAGTATGATTGGTGCGGTGCGACATCAGGGATTCATCCCATGGGATGACGATGTGGATGTGGCCATGCCCCGCCCGGATTATGAGCGCTTTTCTCATATCGCTGACAGGGTTCTTCCGGGGCATCTGTATTTCAGCACCTACAAGCTGGGGAAAGACCATATTACTCTTTCTGCCATGATTATAAACAAAAATCAGGATTTTACACTTCATAATGCTGGCAAAGTCATGAAGACCGGCGCATGGATGGACGTACTGGCTATTGATGGCGCACCGAAGGCAGGACTGAACAGAAAGTTGTTTTTTCTGAAATTTATGTATCGCAGAACAATGTGTCAGCTTGCGCACTTTGATGAAATCGTAAACCTCCAAAAACCAAGGCCGTGGTATGAAAAAATCGTCATTAAATTTGCAGGGATTACAAAAATAGAAAAGCATCTTGACGGAGTCAAATGCGGAAAAAAATACCACGAGCTTTTAAGCCGTATCCCCTATGACGACGCAGATGAAGTTGCAACCTTCCAGGGTGATGACAGGCTGGAGGGGATTGTGCCAAAGGCAGTTTACGGCAACGGGACAAAGTACAAGTATGAAGATATCTATGTTACAGGCCCGGATGACTATGACCGTTATCTGAGATGTTACTATCCGAATTATATGACACCGCCCCCAATCGAATTAAGGAATCGTCATAATGTTAAGGAAGCGGAGTAATGAGCGATTTTCATAAGCTGTTTAAAAAAGTGAATGGTGGAAAGGTATTGAAGGATTATGCACAATCCCATGTTCTCTTCCACGCTTTGGCAATGACGGTTCTCCAGGGAACATCAAAGAAATCTTTGGAGCTGGTAAGAGAATCCGTCAGTAATAAAATTGTGAAAAGACTGCGAAAAAAATATGGGACTTTTATTGCGGAATTTAAGAGGGATGACGCAGAGAGAGCGAAGCTTCCTCATGAGCACAGCAACAGGGTTTGGGTATGTTGGCTTCAGGGAATGGAAACAGCTCCTGAGATTGTAAAGAGATGCTTTCAGTCTTTGCAGGATAATCTGATCGAAAGAGAAATTATTCTTCTGACGGATGAGAATTATAGGGAGTGGGTCATATTTCCAGAGTATATCCAGGAAAAAATAGACAATGGAATAATCACCCGCACTCATATGACGGATCTGCTTCGTCTGGAGCTTTTGGAAAACTATGGCGGGACCTGGATTGATGCAACGGTTTTCTGCAGCGGAAAGAACATTCCGGATTACATCTGGGATTCCGACTTCTTTCTCTATCAGATTATGAAGCCGGGATTGGATGGCCACGCACAGAGGACTTCAAGCTGGTTTATAACAGCCTGCACCAATCAGCCGATTGTGCTTTTGGTGAAAGAACTTCTCTATGAGTATTGGAAGACAAACAGTAAAATGGCGGATTATTTTCTGATCCACGATCTTATGGAGCTTGCACTGGAAGTATATCCGGAAGAATGGATGAGGGTTGTACCAGTAAGCAGTTCTATCCCGCACATTCTGCTCCTTCGGTTTGACCAGATGTATGATGATAAGATCTGGCAGGCAACAAAAGACATGACGCCCTTCCACAAGCTGTCCTGGAAGTTCAGCAATGAGCAGATGGAAGCCATGAAACGCCCCGGTACATTTTTTGACGTTGTAATTCAAAATAATATGAGGTAGCAGATATGCCAGATACAGACCATTTTGCAGAGAATACGAACATTGAGAGTCGGCTTGTTTTTGGTAAACATCTGGATGCGGAGATTAACTTAAGCGTTGTGATCCCTACTTATAAAAGGATTGACCTGTTGAGAAAATGCCTGAAAGCCATCCTCGAGCAGGAGCACTCAAAGATAAATATCAAGTATGAAGTTGTTGTTGTTTCAAATGATCCAGAATTTAACTGTAAAGGCCTTGCACTGGATCTGGATCCCGAAGTATTCAGAATTTATGTAAACGAAGACAACCTTGGAATGTGCGGAAATATGAATCGCTGCGCTGCGGCAGCACATGGCGATTACGTTGCGTATATCCAGGATGATGATGTTCTGCTTCCGAATTATCTTAATGCTATTTTTAGACTGATAAACGAAAAAAAGCTTGACAATATAGATTGGCTGATTCCAAACAGGTATTATCTGATGCCGCAGGCGAAAAAACAATCGCAGTTTGGGAAAAAGGCAATACGCAATATGAAAATTAAGCGGGCAATCGGAGGAGTGCTTCGACTGGGGCGACCTGTTCCTGAGTTCCAGAGGATTACACCGTACGAAACATTGATTACCACATATCCGTTTTATGCAGGCGGGCCAACCTGCGGTATGGTGTTTAAGCGCGCGTCCCTTCTGGAATCGGGAGGATTTGACAGCAATTATCCATACGGTTTCGATTATACATTTTTTATAGATTTTGCCAAAAACCATACCGTTGTCCTGTATAACAGGTATTTGTCAATATACATGACCTCTGACAGCGCTTCTAATAAGCCAGAGGTTCAATACGATTTTTTTCGGGCAAGATTTCATGCTCTGGAAAAGATGTCTGAGGAATACGGAATATCAGACGGCCTGAAAAAAATAATTCACTATGTCACTTATTCCGGATATCCCCGGGAAACACAGGGAATGGTGGCGAAAAAATTCAGCCTTGAGCCGACTTCCCCAATAGTGTGCAGGGCATATTTATTGTGGGCAAGATTAAAAACGTATCGTTCAGGCGGATACCGGAGAAAAGCATGCCCTGCAAAATTTTTGAGATGGTACAATGAGCTGTAGTAAATCACCGGCCAGGCAAGGGGTATATCCTAATGACAAATAAAAAGATATTTATGTACAGTTTTGCGTTTGTGATTGTTATACGGGCAATTGCATTATGTAGTTTCAGACAATTTGTTCCCTATACGGAACTCTATATTGTATTTATGTTGTTCTGGGGAGTTATGTTATTGTCCGATATGCGATGGAAAATAAAGCCCAAAAGTTATCGTTCCCTTCTTGTGATCGCAACCCTGGCAATATATTATGTCGTTTTTGCATTTTCGAATATAGCAGTATTGGACTACAAGGATGTTCTGGCTACTATGGCCCGGTCATTGATGATGGTGGCTTTTGTCTGCATTTCTGCTTATTGGATTGCCCGTTTTGACTGTCTTCGCTCTATTATTCGTATGACATATATTTTTCTTGCAGTATTTATGACTACATTGTTTTTCATTTATTTACCGCAAACAAACCTGCTGGTTACTATTTCATCCTTCTGGAAGCAATATAGTCATGAACGGCATAGAAACTTATTCGGGTTTATGGTTAACAATGTTGCGGCTGAACACGCTTTAAGTGTTATTATTCTATCTTTATTTGTCTTACATGAGTTTTATCCTAAAGAAAAAAAATCACTTAAGAGAATCCTTATTTTAATTGATGACGTGATTATGTTTGTCTTGATTCTGGCAAACAACTCAAGGGGAACGTTGGTCATCAGTGTAGTAATAGCGGCAGTCTACCTTTTTATAAAGATTGTCAGAAAAAACGGAGTGAAAAGGATAATACAGCTTACAACTTTGGGTGTCGTCGCTGTGGTTTCAGGAATTTGCTTTTACCTGCATGAAACGGGACAAAATCTTGGCACTCTGCTCTATTTTACGAGCAGAATGCATTTCCTGACAAATTATGAGATTTTAAAAAGAAGCGGACGATGGCTGATGGGGTTGGGAAGGACGTCCGGTGCGTTTCTTGCGGATCGAAATACTTTGTACGGCATGCAGACAGATTATATGGAAATTTTTTATGCCAGCGTTTTTATTCAGACCGGAATAATTGGTTCCATCTGGATCGCCTTCATATTGTATGTACTTGGAAAAGAAATATATAAACGTATTAAGAATCAAAATTTATATATTGGGAAATGGGTCTTTTTTGTGTTTTTTTACTCCCTGCTGATATCTCTTTTTGAAGACTATATATTAACCTCGCTCTATATTACGTCAACATTCTTCCTTACATTTATCATGGCATACTGCACCGGAAGAAATGAAAAAAGAGTGTTGATCCCGCAGAAGGAGACAGAATAAGCAGTATATTCGCATTCGTGTAATGCTGACGAAAATGAGGATACATTTTGAATGAAAAAGCAAAGCACGGCTAAGGCCGGATCCTTATATCTTTTTGCATCTATTTTTAACAGAGGAATCGGGTTTCTTACGATCCCCGTTTTTACAAGGCTTCTGTCGACATCCGACTACGGAATTGTTACAACCTACAGCGCATGGGCAGCAATATTGACAGCCATTATCGGAATGCAGTTAAACTGTGGAATAAGATTATCAAGAGGAACTGATTGCAGGATAAAAATTGAAAAACATAAAGAACTGTCTACAGTCTTTACATTTACTTTGTTGATTGCAGCCTTCATGTTTACATTAATTGCCATATGTTGTCTTTTATTTCCTGTTAATGCAAATTTCGCACTTATTGCAATGTGTTTTTTAGAAGGCCTTTTTACGGCGCTGATTACAGATTATACCTATTATCAGATGATGGAATACAAATATATTGGCAGAGTTTTTTTGATGGTACTGCCCAATCTGTTAGCTGCTGTTCTGTCAGTAGGGTTCATCTATATAATGACTGCTGAAAAATACATGGGGCGGATTATAAGTCTGTTTGGTATGCATGCCATTATTGGTCTTGTTGTCTGTTTTTTGGTATTTAGTCATGCAAAACCGCAGATTGACAGGACATATATCAAATGGACACTTAAAGTATCTCTTCCTCTGATTCTGCACGGAGTAGCATTAAATATTCTGGCGCAGGCCGACAGAACTATGATCAGCGTATTAAGAGACACATCAGAAACGGGTATATACAGTCTGATATATAGTTTTTCCATGATAGCAACAGTTATAACTACAGGCCTTGAAGGAATCTGGATTCCCTGGTTTACCAAAAAAATGAATGAGAGCCGGTATGGTGAGGTTAATTGTGTTTCGAAAGATTACATTCATCTGATGACATATGCTATGACAGGTCTTATATTGATTTCGCCTGAAATATTGAAATTATTGGCGCCACCGGCATATTGGGAAGGTATCGTATTAATACCGCCCCTTGTGATTTCCAACTTTGTAATATTTGCATATACGATGTATGTAAATGTTGAATATTATTATGAGAAAACCTTATTTATAACCGAAAATACAATCATTGCGGCAGGACTGAATATTGTTTTGAACGGGCTGTTTATTCCCAAATTCGGGTACATGGCTGCCGCATATACAACTTTATTTTGTTATATTGTTTCCTTTGTATTACATACAAAATACGCAAGAAAGCTCAACCATGAGGTGCTGCCACTTTGCCAGTACGTAACTCCGATTATTCATGTAACTGCCTCGACAGTGCTTTTTTACATTTTCATTGAAACAGTAGTATTCA
>CAJUTJ010000185.1 GCA_910589655.1 uncultured Acetatifactor sp.
CTTCCAGACATGCCGACGCAGTCGGCACAAACAATCAATGAATCGGTGCACGGCCGGAAGAATCCGCTTGCGGATTCTTCGAGAAACTTCATCCCTTTCACACTTCCAGACATGCCGACGCAGTCGGCACAAACAATCAATGAATCGGTGCAAGGCCGGAAGAATCCGCTTGCGGATTCTTACAACTGCATTAGCTGTTTGGGAAGAAGCTCTGCTCCGCAGAGCGTGAAATCACTTAGCGAGGTCTTTTCGAGCTTAGTGATTTCCTTCACACTTTAGTCGCTCTGAACATTCTGCTTTATGATCTCAAGGACGCTTTCATTGAGCTCCTGACAGTGGAGAATAACGGCATCATCGCCCTGATCCATGACATCCATTGTGTTTCCGCCCAGCTGTAAATAACACACATAATTCCCGATCCGGTCAACACGGGAAGCCTGTATAATACCTATGTTCTTAGGATACTGCATGGTATTTCCGACCTGAGCTTCACGATAGGCGTTTAATGCATTTTCTACCTCTTCCACCTTATCATCTTTTGCCCGGATAATCAACATGGTATCTACATTTGCGCTGATCATGGGCATCTCTGCCAGATAGTCATCATACATATCCGCAGTGATACCGAAAGAGGCCTCCAGCATATCGGGCAGGAGCGCCATATCCGGGAAATAATTTTCACCCAATTCATTGACAATAGCCGTCTTTATCCCTTCCATCTCTTCCGTCCAGCCTTCTTCATAATTATGGCCGTTCCCTTGCGTTTCACTGCCGCCCTGAGGCTGGCTGCTCTGGGTCTGATCCCCCTGAGTCTGGCTTCCTGACGCTTGGTCATCTTGAGTCTGGCTCCCTGACGCTTGGTCATCTTGAGTCTGGCTCCCTTGGGCAGGACTGTCCGGCGGGACACTGCCGTCATTATTCCCTTGATTGCCTCCACAGGCAGACAAACTTAAAACCATCATTCCGGTACACAATAATACTCCAAATCTTTTCATAATAATCTCCATTTCTGCGCTGCCCAAGAGGATGCGTAAACACCCTCTCCGATCACAGGCGACTTTGCGTCAACACGCAGGCACAAATCGCCATGTAAAATTAAGTTTCTAAGATACCTTATCAGTATATCCCCTTTACCTCAGCATAGACACCCAAAAACAAACACATCCGCCAATACGGCACAAACAATCAACGAATTGGTGCAAGTCTGGAAGAAGCTCTGCTCTGCAGAGCGTGAAATCACTTAGCGAAGTCTTTTCGAGCTTAGTGATTTCCTTCACACTTCATACTTTACACACTTATTTGCAGTTCATACAATTTCTTATATATGCCATCCTGTGCCAGAAGCTCCTGATGGGTGCCCTGTTCCCTGATCTTGCCCTTATGCATTACCATGATACAGTCGGCATGTTGTATCGTGGAAAGACGGTGCGCCACCATAATCGTGGTCCTGCCCTTCATCAGCTTCTCCAAAGCCTCCTGAATCAACAGCTCCGTCTCCGTATCAATGTTTGCCGTGGCCTCATCCATAACAAGGATCCGGGGTTTATGCGCCAGTGTTCTGGCGAAGGACAAAAGCTGTCTCTCACCTGCGGAGAAGGTAGACCCTCTCTCGGAAACCGCCTCCCGATACTTTTTCGGCAGTCTCTCTATAAAGTGAGAAGCATTGACATATTCCGCAGCCTCCTCAATCTGCCCTGATGTAATGTCCTCGTTATATAGACGAATATTACTCTCCACAGTTCCCTCAAAAATAAAAACATCCTGCTGCATCTGTCCGATGGCGCTCCGAAGCTGCTTTTTACTCAATTTGCGGATATCCACGCCGTCAATATAAATATTCCCCTTCTGGATATCGTAATATCTGCCGATCAGGTTGAGGATGGACGATTTTCCTGCACCGGTGGCTCCCACAAACGCCACGCTCTGCCCCGGCTCAATGACAAAGGACACATCCCGCAGCACGTAATTTTCATTATCATAAGCAAACCACACATGGGAGAATTCAATCTTCCCTTGAATTTCCGGCAATATGACGGGATTGTCATCTTCCTGTACGGCAGGCTCCTCATTCATAATGGTAAATATCTTTTCCGCAGAAGCTATGGAGGACTGCAGCGTGGAAAACTGCTCCGCCAGCTCCTGAATGGGATCGAAAAAGGACTGAATATACTGCGCGAAAATGTAGAGGGTACCGATGGAAATCACGTCTCCCAGCACATCCCGGCTGCCCACCCCCAGCACAATCATTAAAGAAATTACGCTTAAAATATATACCAGAGGCCGGAAAACGGCAAACACAAGCATCTCCCTGTAATACGCTTTGAAAAGCAGTCTGTTCTTGCCGTCAAATTCCTCAAACTTGCGCTGCTCCCTTCCGAATATCTGGATAATGCGCATACCGGAAATATTCTCCGACAAAAACGTGTTAATATCCGTCAATCTCGTTCTGGACAGACGGTAAGTCTCTCTGGCAATCTTACGGAATACCACCGTCAGCACTGCCACGACAGGCAGCAGCACAAACGAAACCAATGCCAGCTTCCAGTCCATCAGAAGCATTACCGCTGCCAGTCCCACAATTTTAACCATGTTGCGGAACAGCCTGACCAAAATACCGGAATACATTTCATTCAACGCTTCCACATCATTGGTCACTCTTGTGACCAGTTTTCCCACGGGCGTGAGATCAAAATAACGGCTGCTGAGGCTCTGGATATGGGCATAAAGCTCCTTGCGGACCGTGTGGATAATGCTCTGGCCCGTCTTCTGCAGTATCCATGTCTGGGAAATATTAAAGACAAAGCTAAGAGCCAATACAATACCGTATTTCACGGCCGTATCCACGATAATATTATAATCGCCGTTGGCCTCAAAGGTATCCACCGCGTCACCGATCAGAACCGGCCGGTAGAGGTCAATCCCCGTCAACGCAAGCACCAAAATCAGGCTTAAAAGCATCCATCCCGCATAGGGCTTCATATAAGAAAGCAAATGGAGCAATGCGCTTCCTTTATAATTGGATTCCAAATTGTCTTCCGTCAAAGTGCTCATATTATATAAAATGCTCCTTTCCAGTTACTCCGGCACATTGCCCCCTTCGTTTCCTTCCGATATCCTGTCCGGCCAAAAAACGGATTTATGTGCTGCATGGCTTGTGTCAAAGCAAAACAGCGCAGCCCAAATCTTCAAAGCTCACCGGATAAAGCCGTAAAACGTTTATCATTCGGCACGGATGGGCATATACACGGAATCTTATCATGAAATCAATAATTCTTCAATTCCTGTTCCAGCTGCTGCTTCTCGTAAATATGGGCATAGAAGCCGCCCAGTTCCAGCAGTTCCTCATGGGTGCCGTACTCCGTCATCTCTCCCTCCGTGAGCACTGCGATGTGATCCGCCTTCTGCAGAGTGGAAACACGATGGGCAATGAGGATGGTCGTCATACCTTTGCGGAGCCGTACCAGATTCTCCAGAATCTGCTCTTCCGTATCCGTATCCACTGCCGAAAGGGAATCGTCCAGAATCAGGATAGGGGCGTTCATTAACAGAGCCCTTGCTATAGAGCTTCTCTGTTTCTGTCCGCCGGACAGCGTAACCCCTCTCTCCCCGACCACTGTCCCGTAGTTTTCGGGGAATTCCATAATATTGTCGTGAATGCAGGCAGCCCTTGCGGCCTGATGAATCTTTTTCCGCAGTTCCGGATGCTCCCCGATTCTTTCCTCCAGCCCAAAGGCTATATTCTCCTCCAATGTATCCGAGAACAGGAAATTGTCCTGAGGCACATACGCCACATCTCTGTGAAGCTCCGCAAGGGGCAGTTCCCCGATAGGCTTGCCGTCGATCAGCAGCATCCCTTCCTCACAGTCATAGACCCGCAGCAGCAAATCTGCCAACGAAGATTTCCCGCTGCCTGTTCTCCCTAAAATAGCCAAAGTCTCTCCCGCTTTTACATGCAGGTTAATATTTTTCAAAACAGGGATTTCCCCGTCAGGATATGTAAAAGTCAGATGATTCAGTTGAATATCTCCCTTGATATGATCGGCCTCCGTCCACTCAGGGTATTTATCCACGATATCCGGCTGCTCCTCAAAGATACAGGAAATCCGCTTGTGCGCCGCAGCCGCCTGTGTAAAGGCATTAATACAGTCTCCACAGGCAATCATTGGCCATACCAGCATACCGATATAGGTATTAAAAGCTACAAACTGTCCGATAGAGACCTGTCCGGCCAATACCATTTTCCCTCCGAATATCAATGTCAGCAGCAGGCTTATGCCGGTGACTGCATCCAAAGCCGGCCCGAAGACGGCACGGAGCTTTACCACCGCCAGATTTTTCTCCATATTATTGATGCTTGCCTCTTCAAAAGACCGAAAATCCGCCTCTTCCTGTACAAAAGCTTTTAATACCCTGACTCCCGCCAGACTTTCCTGTACCTTGTCGGACAGCTCCGAGAAAGCATCCTGCCTTCTGAGCTGCCGCTTTTTCACTTCAATGCCGTAAAAATAACAGCCTATCGCTACCAAAATCAGCGGGATAAAAGCCATCAATGTGAGTCTGAAATCCACATACACCACCATCTTCACCAGCACCATGACCGTCATCACCACCGCGTCAAAGGTAGTCACCACAGCCATTCCCACTGCCTGTCGGAGGGCCTGAAGGTCATTGGTGAAATGAGCCATTAAATCCCCCGTCTTATGACTGTTAAAATACCTTGCCGACAGTGTCTCCAAATGCCCGAACATATCGTTCCGGAGACGGTATTCAATCCCTCTGGCGGCTCCCTGAAGAAAATAGCGCCAGCCGAACCGTCCCAATGTCATAATCAAGCCTGCTGCCAATATCTTAAAAAGCACGGGGGCGACTCCCTGCATATCCATGCTGCCTGCCGTAAGTCCGTCTATAATCTCCCCTGTATACTGAGGAATATAGAGACTGGCCAAATCCACCAAGAGCAGGACGATAATACCTGCGAAATAGTTCCACTTATATTTCCATAAATACGGTTTCAATGAAAATTTTTTCATGTCAAATCAACCTCAATCATTCTGCTTGCGTGTCCTTCACTGCCGTTGGCAAAAACAGCGGTCACATAATACTGCCAGAAAATGCCTCCTTCCGCCGTAAAGGGCAGAACGGCCAGCGATTCCTTCTCTTCCTTCGTGACAGTCCGCACCACCTCATAGGTCAGCTCCTCTTTTTTCTTAGCGTATACATGATAGGACACCGCTTTCTCCACTCTGTTCCATTGAAGCAGGAAACTGCCCTTGCCGTTTTCCACGGAAATCTCCTGTGCCACAAAGCCTGTGACGGCATCCTCCGCGTACACTCTCGCTTTACCGGCGCCGTCAGTCCTCTTCTGAGGCTTCCTGATTTCCTCTATGGGTATCGGTGCAACCATTTCTTTTAACCCGTCCAGCTGTCCGTCCCTGTCATACTCTTGTATCATCTGAACCACCATATCCGCGTAGACCTGAGCGCCGTATTCCTGAAGATGAGCTTTATCGGAGACTCCTGCGGCATAAGCGCCCTCAGGATACTCCCCTTCCTCCAGCCACATATATAAGCTTTTACTCTCCTCGGAACCGATTTTATTCAAATAATCATTGCTGCGTTTACTCAAATCAAGTACGGGGATCCCTTGCTCCGCCCCCATTTTCAGCATCTGCTCCCGATATCCGGGAAAACATAATTTATTGCTGCCGTCCTCCTCCAATACCCGCATGGTCACGGGCGTCACAAGGACACACTGCGCCCCTCTGCGCCTGCAGGCATCTATGTACCGCTGTATAAAAAAAGGAAAATCCTCCTCGGGTATGTAACGGTTTGGGCGGATTGCCGTAGCGTCATTATGGGCAAACTGGACGAACATATAATCCCCGGGGCATAAAATCTCCAGCACTTGATCCAGCTTCCCCTCCTCATAAAAGGACTTGGCGCTCCTGCCGCCGATGGAGCGGTTTTCGATTACTGCCTGAGGCAGCTCATAAGTCCTTGCAAGGGAATAGGTGCTGTGCTTTGCAGGATACTCCCTATATTGATCCTTTCCCCGAAAGAACCGGTAAAGCATCTGCCCCCATCCTGTCTGAGGATAAAATCGTCTCTCATAGCTTTGCACCGTAGAGTCCGACACCAGAAAAATTCTGGGAATCTGCCGTTTTTCTTTGGCCGGTTCTTCCGTGATTTCCAGAGACTCCAGATAGATATCGCCCTCTATTACCTGCTCATGTATGTCCGCCAAAGCCGCCGTCACAAAGGTCAAAGTAAAACCGTCGCCTGTAAGGCAGAGCGTCACCGTTACCTCCCTCTTCTCTCCCGGCTTCACAATAACCGCTTCCTCTTTCACGATTCCGTTTACCCGGATATGGCAGGTATAAGGCTCCCCTGTAGGATTTACCAACACTGCTTTTATCAAGTAATTGCTTCCGGAAAGTTCTCCTGACAGCCGTGTCGTTTCCTCATAATAATAAATGCCAAAGCCCGTCTCTTCGATTTCCTGCCATACACGGCTGTGAATCTTCAGGATACCATCCCTCTCCTCAAGAAAGCTTCTGCCGGCTTCCTGCTTTGGGTTTCTGGGATAATATACGCCGTCCACCCATCCCGGCGCCTTTTCACCGAAAGTAATATCATGGAACTGCATCTCATCACAGCCCACACACTTTTTTACAAAATCCGACACTTTTCTCCTCCGTTCCGGAATGACAATTTTCCTCTGTTATTTTCTCACCATTATATTATAGATTCTATTGTATCCCCATTTTGCAGAGTGTCAAGGGACAAGAAAAAGATTCCTTATTATGCGGCCCTGTCATTTATTTTATTATTCAATTAATAAAAAATCCTGTCTTTTTGTGCTCTTAGCGGTCTTTTCAAATCGTTACTGTTCGCTCCGCCCACGGCAGCATATGCACGGAAATCGCAAAAACAGCGATTTCGCGCATGTCTGCCGCACTGTGCCAACCCGTACAAATCTCCCATTGAATCTGCCATCCTTAATGCAAAATCAGGAAAGCGTTCATTGGACATCTTCCAACAAACGCTTTCCTGCCTTAACATTTTGCACATACCGTTCAAAATTTGAAAGTACGTTCTTTCCGGGCAATCCGCCACAGGGCAAATTTTCCTGCCGTTACCGCCACCGGAAGCCCGCCCGGAGCCATAATCCACTGGCTGGCAATATACAGGTTTTTCACCCCTTTTACCGTCCCTTTGACCCGAAAAGACTTTACTCCTTTTCTCGTGATAAAGGCCATATATGCCCCATGATATGCATTGCAGTACCGCTCATACGTAAGCGGCGTCCAGCAATCGAGGAATTCCATATGGCCTTGAAGCCCGGGGAACTGCAGGAGCAGCCGCTCTTCTATCGCGTTTACGGCCTCTTTCTTCCGGACTTCATATTCCTCCATTGTCAGCCCTTTCCAGTAAAAATATTCCTTATCAAACTGCGGCACATTTACTTGAAGCACCGTTTTTCCCGTTGGGGCAAATTCCGGTTCATATTCATAGCTTTTCACCGAAATCCTTTCCACCTTTTTCCCTCCTGCCTCAAAAGGGGGGCAGTCGAAGAAAATCGTCCCTTTTCCGTCATATGCTCCCTGATCCACTACAAATGCAGCCTGCACGGCACTAAAAAGAGGATATTTTTCACTGTCCGCATAACAGGACTGCCACTTTGCATCCATATACTTTTTCCCGATGAGTCGGCCAAACATTTCCATAGTATCCACTGACGAGATGACGTAATCCGCCGCCACCGTTTTTTTATCTGCCTTTTCAATTCCTATTGCTTTTCCGTTTTCTATCAGAATCCTCGAAACCGGCGCATCGCAGTATAAGTTCCCTCCCAGCTGCCGAAAGCGTTTTACCATGCGATTCACCATTGCCAAAGAACCGCCCCTTGGGATTTCGCCGTTACCGGCTGCAATGCTTGCATAAGAAACGAGAAATGAGCTTGCAACATACTCTTTGGGTAAATAATCCGTAAACAGCGCCTTCAATGCAGGATGTTTAAAACGTCCTGAGAGATCCTCCAAATCAATGGAGCCGTATTCCTTCATCACCTTTGGCATGTCTGCCATGGAACGACCCATTTGGATATAATCCCTGATTCCCATGGCATCCATAGGCTTTTCGGCGGGCATTTCGCATTCTGCCGCGTATTTCACATGTTTTATAAATTTTTTTATTTCTGTCTCATCCTCGGGCGACAATTCAAGAAGCTCTGCCTCCGTCCTCTCTAAATCCTTCCACAGAGTTACCTGCGCTTCCCCCGTAATGCTCGTATAAAAGCTGTCGCAGTCCGCATATTCCGTATGTTCGTCCAATGCTCCCACTGTTTCCCATACCTTGCGGAGGGCTGTTCCTTTTTTCGTTCCGGTAAGCCAATGAATACAATTATCAATATGACATCCTTTCCGGTTCCACCCCATACACTGCCCGCCGGCAATGGGATTTTTTTCATAAATATCCACGTCATAGCCTGCCAGCTTTCCGTAAATGCCTGCCGCCAATCCGGCAATACCGCCGCCTACGATTACGATTTTCTTTTTGTTTTGACCCATTTTTTTCCCCTTTATTCATTTACTATAAATGGCAAATACAACCTATTTCCATCTGTACGGCTGAACGCTCCGGAGAGCATCCAATCTAGTACAACGAATATTAATTAACTGACACCTTGGCTTGTCTGATTTTTCATCTGCTTCGTTGTCGTCAATCGACGTAGCCACCGCTGCGCCTGCGTTTGTTGAGCAGCGCTCTCAGAAAAATATTCTGCGGATTTACCGGATATGAACAGGTCAGTACACATGATCGAATCAGAATCGTCCTTATGATCCCCTCAGCATATCCGATATCCACTCCGGTTCCGGCAGAGGAATTTCAGGATGTACGGCATATTGTTCCATAATTCCGTGTATCGCACACCAGTACATATTCGACAGCGACAATACATCTCCCTTACGAATGCTTCCGTCCGTCTGCCCTTTTTCCACCCAGCTCCGGCTATAGGCGATGATATCTACCGAAGCCGCTTGATTACGAAGCTTCTCCGGTATGTCCTCAGCACGTACCACATGTCCCATAAACACAAACATTTTTGCAATAAAAGGATTTTTCCCCACATGCAGAAACAGCATTTGGGTAAATTGGCAAAAAAAGTCCAGACCGGTTTCCGCGCTGAACTGCATCGGCATACGCATCCCCTCCAGACCAATATTTATCAGCTCCTCCAGCAGCATTTCCTTTGTGGGAAAATAATGGAACAGCAGCCCCTCGCTGATTCCTGCCCTTCTGGATATCTGGCTTGTTTTCGTTCCGTAATATCCGCGTTCCACAAATAAATCCAACGTAGCTTGAATAATTTGTATTCTTCTGGCTTCCTTCTGTTCTTTTCTGGTCATAATGCATTTCCTCCAACAGGTAAATACAATTTAACAGTAGCACAGACACCCCAAAAATTACAGAGTGATTTACTCAACGAAAATGCCCCTTCTTAGCAAAACGGAATTTTCCGTTCCGGCAAGACAGCAAAAGCTAAAACCACGGTATACCCTATTGGTATCGTAATTTATAAAACGGCATACCGGCAATTTTTTCTTAAAAGTTTAAACCACTATAGTCCTGCTGCCGGAGTTATGATATACTTAGGCGGCGGTATAAACAGCAAGGGACACGATGATCGGTTTAAATAGAAATAGCAAGAATTATTTAGGAGATATCTATGAATACAAGAATAAAAAGTATGACACAGGGAAACCCCGGGAAATTAATTTTAGCCTTTGCACTGCCTCTCATGGCGGGCAATGTCTTCCAGCAGTTATATACCGTGGTGGATACCATGGTAGTGGGGAAATATCTGGGGGTGGGGGCGCTGGCCGCGTTAGGCGCTTCGGACTGGATGAATTGGATGATGCTGGGCATCGTACAGGGCTTTGCACAAGGCTTCGCCATCCGGATGGCACAGGAATTCGGCGCCGGAAAATATGACAGTCTCCGGAAGGTCATCGGCAATTCCGGGATTCTGGCGCTCATATCCTCCCTCTTTTTAGTAGCTGTCGGGCAATTCACCGCCCGCCCCGTATTGATGCTGCTGCAGACTCCCGGCGATATTATCGGAAATGCGCTGTTATATCTGCGCATCATGTTCCTTGGTCTGCCCATTGTAATGGCCTACAATTTTTTCGCCTGTATCCTCCGTTCTCTGGGAGACGGCCAGACCCCTCTGCGGGCAATGATAGTGGCATCCGTCACAAATATCGCGCTGGACTGCCTGTTCGTCCTCCTCTTCCACTGGGGAATTGCAGGCGCTGCCGCAGCGACTTTAATTGCCCAGCTGGTATCGGGACTGTTCTGTCTCTATCACATCCGCAGGCTGGAAGTCCTGCAAATGTCCCCCTCCGATTTCCGGCCGGAAGGAGCCCTTGGCGGTAAACTGATGGCTTTGGGGCTTCCCATGGCATTCCAAAACTGTATCATAGCCATAGGGGGCATGATTGTACAGTTTGTGGTCAACGGCTGCGGTGTTTTGTTTATTGCGGGCTTTACCGCCACCAATAAACTCTACGGTATTCTGGAAATTGCCGCTACCTCCTACGGTTACGCCATGATTACATATGTGGGGCAGAATCTGGGCGCAAACCAAATCAAACGCATCCGTCAGGGAATGCGTTCCGCTCTTGCCATCGCCATAGCCACTTCCGTTGTGATTGCCGCCGCCATGCTGTTATTCGGCAAAATGATACTGGGCTGGTTTATCTCCGGCACTCCGGAAGAGGCGGCACAGACACTCCGGATTGCCTATTTCTATCTTGCCGTCATGAGCCTGTGCCTGCCCGTGCTCTACCTGTTACACGTGATACGCTCCTGTATTCAGGGTCTGGGCAATACAATGCTGCCCATGGTATCCGGCATTGTGGAATTCATTATGCGGACGGGCGCCGCACTGCTGCTGCCCTTTATCATGGGCGACTCCGGCATCTTTTTTGCGGAGATTTCCGCCTGGCTGGGAGCCGATGTGGTGCTGGCAGTCAGCTGGCTCATTGTGATCAAGAAGCTTCAGGTATCCTTCAACGATGCAAAGCAGCGGTCAGATCGGATAGAACCCGAGCATTGACCGCCGCATTCTCCTGCTGCATTACTCCTGCCGCAGCAGCTCCATAGCCGTATACCGTGACAGATTAAAAGTGCGGATCCCGAAATTTTCCGTATGCCTCTGTAAATCGCGCATCCACCAATAGCCGAAATGCTCCCTATCCCCTCGGCACAGAATCGGAAAGTTTCTGTCCGTACATTGCGTTTTGGCATAAGACAATGCGTTTTCACTCTCAAACGCCTGAAAGTCATAGCCGAGACTTTTCATGTAAGGCACCAGAACCGGCGCCGCATCTGCGCTGAGACCGCCCAGATACTCAAAGTCACAATAGTACTCCTCGCTTTCGTCCTCCCACCACTGCATGCGATACTCCTCCGCATTGGATATGTTTACCTTCGCGATAATATAATCGGGGCGGGCAAAAGACAGCACCAGATAAAATATTGTCACCACCGCCATACTGTAACGGAACAGCGGAAACGATTCCGCATAAATATTTATCAAAACCCCCAAAAACAGTACAGTCAGCAGCGCCAGCGCCCACAGTACCAGAATTCTCATAAAAGTAAGATAATAAAAATGGATATAAATAGCCATCCTCGTGGCACTGGACGCAATCATGATAAACGTGCAAAGGGACATCACTGTCAGAACACCTTTTAATATCTTGCTCTTCCGGAAAAATCCCAAGCATACCAGCACAATAATCAAGTTCAAAATACTCACCACCAAAAGCTGGAAAAATCCTCTTCTGGCATATCCGGCATAGGTATATCCTTCCGGCAGCTGCAGCTTTCCGAGAAACAGACCGGCAATCTGCACAATAGAGAAGAGCAGATACACAAAAGTCAGCATTGCTGTGACGGTTATCGCAATGACAGGTTCCCCCGTCCGGCAGTCCTTTACCTCTTCCTTAATCTGTTTTTTACAGAGATATGCAATCAGCATATAAGAAAAGAAAAACATGTAACCGATGCGGAAAATTATATTCATAATGTTAGGCAGATTAATGCTTCCGAATACCTTTATCACCATTTCCAAGAAAAAGGCGTCCGCACTGGCAAGCAGCGCCAATACAATCAAAAGCAAGGGGACGGAAACGGCCAGACCGATCAGCACATATCCCACCGTCCTGCTCTTCTGTGCCTTCTTGTTCTTCTGGTAGAGAGCGCCGTCCTGTACAGGGCGCAGCAATTCACCCAAACACAAAACGACCGCTTGTATGATGCTGGTGAAATACTTTCCCAGATTCCATTTCGAAGTGTCAAAAAACTGCTTTAACAGCAGACTGATCATCAGCAGGAAAACACCCAGCTTGTTATAAAAAATAATCCGCCAGTCATCCGTCAGAAAAGTCGATATTCCAAGAAGAATCATACCCACCATGTAATAAATGCTTCCTCTTTTTATAGACATCCCCAATTTAGACAACGACAAAAACAAAAGCAAAAGACTGCCTGCTACAAAGAGGGGAAAAGTCACACCCGCTCCGTTGCGGAACATGCAAAAGGTATAGAATACCGCGTAGAGAAAAATGGAAATGCCGAAAAACCCGTAATTTTCTTTTAACTTCTTCGTCTCCTCCGTCTCAGGGAACTGCGCCACATGGTTTTCCGTCCCATTACCCGGTGACGCCGCAGGCGGCCGTACCACGACATCCTTCTGACATGCCGGGGCATTATCAGGCACAATATCCGCGGTCTGCGGTACCGGTGCTTTATTTACTTCTTGGTTTCGAGAATCATTTTCCATAAAATCTTCTTCCTCCCCTCACATATTTCCCGCCTTATTAACGCAATCTGCACAGCCTTAGTTAACACTCATTCCGTTTACACTTTCATACGATTCGCTTTAACGGCTCAAACAAGATTTCTTCCCCTTTACGCTGTCCTTTTACGATTGGGACATTGCCCTTCCGCTGTTTAATATGCTGTTTACCATGCCGATGAGTACTGTTCCCACAAGGAGCACAATACTTCCAAAGCAAATCAGCGCCGGTATAAAGAGCAAAAACTGATTTCGTTTCGGGTGACGCGAATTCCGAATATCATTGCAGTTGCAGACCGCAACTGCCAGAAGCGCCATGGGAACGGCAGCCGCCATCAATATAAAATACGCCCGGTCCGCCAGAGACACTGTTATAACCGTTTCATAACGCACGAAAGCCTCCTGCCCCAATATGACCATCCCCAGCAATACCGCTACTGCAGCTGACGCTGCGCCATATATACCATTTATAATTTTTCGTTTCATTCTCTACCTCCTCTTCGTCCCCGGCAGTTTCCCGCGCCTCTTCCGTCCGGCAGTTCAGCATCTTACAGGCAGCCGCCGGTTCGGTAAAACGAATGACCTATATTGTACATGTGACCGCCTGCGCCGCCATACATAAAAGCCAGAGAGGGGCTGTTATAAAAGCGAACAATCCGAAAAATCCTTCCTATACTGCAGCGGTTTCTGCTCCGTCCGTTTCTTAAACTGAGCAATGAAATTGCTGGTATCCAGAAATCCGCACATTGCTGCAATCTCCGACACGGCCAGACTCGTAGTGCGCAAAAGCTCCTTTGACTTATTGATCCGGTAAACCGTTAGATAACTATAGGGCGTAACACCCATGGCACGGCTGAACAGGCGTATAAAATGATATTTTGAAACAGGAATATCTTTCAAAATATCCTCCATTGTTATGTTTTCCCCATAATTTGTCTCCATAAAAGAAACCGCCTGCCTAATATACTCACTATATTCTGCCTTTTGGTTTCTCTGTTCCCCTTCCAAATCAGACCGCACCAGTATATGATACAGCTCATGGATCTTCAGCGAAATCCCGACGATTCCCTCCAAATCATTTTCCGATGCACCTTGAAGGATGCATGTAAGCTTTTCCCGGAAAAGAACCCTGTCATTCACCGCAATTCCATGGCTCCCACCGGAATACAGGAGCTGCCATAAGGATTCCGCCGCGTTTCCTTTAAAATGGATCCAGCCGAATTCCCAGCGATCCCCTTCTGTAGCATATCTGTGATATTGACGGCAGTCAAGCACTATTCCGTATCCTTCTCCCAATGGTAATTCCGCATTACCCGTTTTAACTCTGCCCTGTCCCGTGAACGTATAGAGCAGCAGAAAGCTGTCGTGGCTCTGCCGCTCCACACAATATCCCTTCTCACCGTGGAAGTGGCCTGCCTCCATAACATAAAACGGGAGGGTCTGCGCCATGGGAGAAGGTGTTGCCGTGATCCAGATCGATTCATCCGTTATTTTCTCGTCATATTTCCCCATACTGCACTGTCCCTCCCAGTTCGTCAGGAGCATAATCCGCCTATTTTATTTGAAGAATATCCAAGGCTTTGTATTCATCCATCCGCTGTGCTACCTGATCCCAAGAGATGCCTGAACAAACAAAATCATAGTCGCCGGCAATGCGCTCCAGCTCGGCCTTCACCTGAGGCACATCCTTCGGATTGTCCGTTCCGGTTCGAACATAATAGTCGGGCAGCAACGTGCAGCCGACAATACTGCTTTCCGCATCGGGCGCTTCCATTCCTTGGCTCAAAGCGCTTAGCAGACGAAGGTGATTGTCTATGTAGCCGTTAAGTTCCAAGTGAACTCCCATCATTCCGTTTAAGTCGAAAACTTGGAAAGGCGCACCGCCGGAAACCGCAATCTCTCCGCCGGCATAAAAAGCGTCCGTATCCCCCAGCTCATACAGAGCATTGCAGATATCCATCAACTCATTATATTCCTCCTGCGAAACGGGCACCTGAAAGGATTTCAGCATGGTATCCACAGCCCATCCAAGCCTGCCAAGTACTTCACAGCCGGGAAGCCTGCCCAATTGTTCCCCCAGCCGGACCAACCGGGCTATCGACAGCAGGCCCCAGACCCGGATTTGAGAATCACTCAGTTCTTCCGCTTTTTCCTCCACTTCCGCAGGAATCTCATTATAAAGCAACGGTTCCTCCTCCAGCATTCCGATCCGCTCGGAACAGTCACTGACAATTGCCTCATGGAAAAGTCGGTTTTTTCCCAAATGCTCATATACCTCATCGCTTGCGCTGTAGACGGTGTCTGCCCGGCTCAGCCATAGGACAGCCTTATTCAGCTCTCCCTGATCCATAGCCGCCACACCCATCTCATAATAGGCTCTGGCCAAACCGTCCCAATTCCTTTTCTTTAAGCATTCTTCCAGCTTCTCTTCCGGTTTCTTTTTCTTTTCGAACAAACCAAACATATTATCCTTCTCCTTTCCGGCTTCAATGCATCATACTATTAACGAAACGACTCTATCATTCCATACTGACAGACATGCGTTTCCGTCACTCATTCAGCAGATTTTTAACCTCGCTCCAGTCAATTACCGGAAGATTCCGCGCACCGGAAGCGGTTTTTTTGCATTTTACGTTAATCCTTACCACGTTCCAAATCAGACAAACGGCGGCAACAGCCACACCCACAGCAAATATTCCGGCCGCCAAGGAAAGTGTCAAATATTCCATATCGGTAAAATAATGCCCCACTACGGCTATCAGGCTGATGACTGCGGCCACGCCCAGACAAACAATGGGATTTTCAAACATCTTCTTTTTGAGTCCTGACACCGCCCATGACTGAGGCTGGCTGCAATAAGGGCAATTATCACGGAAATTCGTAGAAAATATCTTCTTTTCTACGGCATCGTTATGGATTTCCTTCAATTCCCGGACCAAGTTTTCGTGTGCCCGCTTACACAGCTTGTTCTCACGATCCGGATTCAAAGTCTTAAAATTACTGTTATCGGTAGCTTCCGGACCGTTAATAACCGCTCTCAAGGGGCCGCTGTTCTTTCCACAGTGTTCGCATTGAAAGGAATACGCCACCTCTGCTTTCTCGCTCCTTGTGTGTCGATAATAAGTCCCCATGATATACTCCTCCTACTACTAAATATATTTATGGTTAAAATTCCTTACCGTCAGCAGGGAATTTTCCATCTTATTGCTTACTCTGCCGGAACGTGTTTGAAAAATGCATTGCTCCGGTTCCATTTGATATTTTACCACCGGCAGGATATATCTGTAAAGACACCTATCCGCTTGCTTCTATAAAAAGACAAAATCTGGTTGCCGTGAACGGAGTGGTCAGTCATTAAAAAACCCCCAAAGCAGATTTTGTTATTGACTCTGTCTGCTTTAGAGGTATCATATCGTTTTTGCTATTCCTCCGTTTTATGTAATAGAATACCGCATACGGGAACACTTAGTGCGAAAAATAAAAGCAGCGGAAGTAAATGCTCAAACCGGAAAGCATTTGCTGAGATCAGCCCATATCCCCATGCCGCAGGAAACAATTTCCCTATGGTTTCGAATACTTTCGGAAGCAGTTCAATGGGGAACATAATTCCGGAAAGCATGATTGACGGCAGAAAAACTATAATCGAAAACATAGACGTCTTTGCTTGATCCTTTACGGCTAAACCGATTATGCTTGCTATACCGAGCGAAACGGCAATAAAAATGGCAAGGCCGGCAAAATACATACCCGGATTTTCCGGTATTTCAGCATGAAAAGCTAACGGCGCAGCAATATAGAGAATAATACTCATTATAAACAGATGAATAAAGGAAGATATATTTGTTAAGGCAACTCCGAGATATAACGGAACACCATTGGCTTTGTACACTTTTTTAATATCGCTGCCATAAATTTCAACAAGAGAAGGCGGGAGACCGATCAACGCCCCCATTGTCACACCGAATACGGTCATGGACGGAATCAGCATATCTTTTGCTTCCGGCATGATGGCCGTGAATATTCCTCCCATAATCGCAAAAAACAAAAGCGGAACAATATAACAAGTTATGAGTAATGTCTTACTTCGTATGTCTAATTTCCATTGCAATGAAACTCCATATAAGAAAGCTCCCATGTGTCATGCCCCCTTTGCTATTTTTATAAAGTGTTGCTCCAGCGAACCCCGGTCTATCTCAATATCCGAGACGGTCTCCCCGTCTTCTTTGTATTGCATAAGCAGTGAAAGCAAAGTTTCCCCGATATTGTCAGACTCATATTTTTCTGTCTTGTTGTCCGTTCTAATCGTAATATTATAATGCTTCCCTATCGTTTCGTTAAGCTGCTCCACCGTTCCGATAAAGGCAATCCTGCCTCCGGTAAGAATGGCAATTCTGTCACATAAATCCTCAACCTCCGCCATGTCATGGCTTGCCAATATGATTGTCTTACCGTTTGCTTTTAAGTTCCTTATTTGTTCATGCAGAGACAGCCTGCCTTCCACGTCAAGTCCTGCTGTCGGTTCATCCAGAAAAAGAATATCCGGATCCCGCGTAAGAGCCAGCGCCAAATGAAGCCGCCGCTTCTGGCCGGTTGATAATTGATTATATCGTTTTTTTGCAAATTCATGAATGCCGAGAGCATCAAGCATTGTTTCATCAAGCGCAGCCTTATTCCACTTTGCGAACAATCTGACAGCCTCCAGCGCTTTTATATACTGCGGCAAAGAGGCTGACTGTAATTGAATACCTTTTTTGCCGTTTATAGCTATCCTTCCACTGTCATATTTTCTTAGACCCTCAATGCATTCAAGGGTTGTGGTTTTTCCTGCGCCATTTATACCGAGCAAACCGAAAATTTCGCCCTTATGCACACAGAAATCCAAATGCTCCAGCACAACATGGTTTCCGTAGCTTTTCTTTATATTACTGACTTTTACAGCCTCATTCATTTTCTGTCCTCCTGAAACGGGTCAACGCCTAACCGGGCGAAATATAATTCCAACGCCTGCATAACATAAGCATTCGCAAGATCTTGCTCTTCTTTCCACCTCGGATCGAACCCCTCAAATTGTCCTAATTCCACGAGTTTGGAAAGTATGCTCATGTCTCCTCCGGTAAATTTTGTTATCATATCCCAATATTCTTTTGCAAATATCTGTCCTTCATCACTTCCGGCCAAAATACCGGCATTTTGAAGCCGTATGGCTTCCTCCTGCAGCTGCATGAAAGTATTCATAAACGCTTTTCCACTGTCTTCGTCAAATTGGCTGCGGATATGATCAAGCATTTGGTCATCGAAATGTTTAATCAGCCAGTAAAACTCGTTTTTCATTTGCAGATTTACGATTATGTCCGCATACTTTTTGAAATTAACGGACTGCATCTGAAGCACTTCTTCCCGCAGCATTTCCAGTTCTCTCGATAATTCCGACAGACTTTCGATTTTTTCACGGACACCGGCTGCTTGTTCTGCCAAGACAACGGCAACATCAGCCGGTGTATCGAGAAGAATCAGCCGGTTTTTTATATCATCCAACGAAAAACCTAAATGTTTAAGGGATAAAATCTGATGGAGCTTTACGATATCCTTATCCGTATATAACCTCCGCCCCCCTTCACTTATTGCAGTCGGAGAAAGCAATCCCTCTCTGTCATAGTGCTGTAATGTCCGCACGGTAACGCCCATCTTTTTTGCCGCTTCACCAACAGTCATATAGCCTTGGGAAACTGCTTTATCTTTTTCCATGTCATATCACCTCCCGCTTATAGTGTATCTCATTACGTTACGTCACAAGCAAGTTTTTTTATAATTTTTTCCTGCAGAACCGTAATCCGCCGTTCCTGCCATCTCCCTTCGCAATAATTTCCTATTTTTAAGCAATATATCTTACTCACATCCAAGGAGAGGAGAGGTATAATTCATTCAAGAATTTAAGCCGGACTTACAGTGTTTTTCACCTTGTGTACTGACCAGATTACTTTCAACTAAATGACGCAATACACAAAAACTAACAGATAAACAAAGAATGTGTTTGGCTAAATATAATACGGTCAATGCACCAGACTGTTTTTCGCTTCAAACTTCCAAACATGCCGCCATTGGCGGCACAAACAATCAATGAATCGGTGCAAGTCCGTAAGAATCCGCTTGCGGATTCTTACGTGTGAAGAAGCTCTGCTCCGCAGAGCGTAAAATCACTTAGCGAGGTCTTTTCGAGCTTAGTGATTTCCTTTACACTTTTCACTTTAATCAAGAGAGGTAACGTAAATCAATGAGCAAAGTAATTGTCCGTCAGGAAAAAGTAACGATCCCTACTTATGAAATCGCAGAGTATGACAAGAATCCTATGTTTCTGGAAAAGCGCGTCTATCAAGGCTCCAGCGGCAAGGTATATCCCCACCCCGTCTGTGAGGGTGTGTCGGATGTGAAGACAGACCGGGAATACCATGCAATTTTTTTGGAAAATGATTATATTCTGGTTATGATTCTCCCGGAGCTGGGAGGACGCATTCAAAGGCTGTACGACAAGACCAACGGATATGATGCGGTATATTACAACGAAGTCATCAAACCGGCGCTGGTAGGGCTGGCGGGGCCTTGGATCAGCGGCGGCATTGAATTCAACTGGCCTCAGCACCATAGGCCGTCCACCTATGATCCGGTGGACTTCACCGTGGAGGAGCACGAAGACGGCTCCGCCACCGTTTGGGTGGGGGAAATCGAAAAAATGTTCCACACAAAGGGTATGGCCGGCTTTACCGTATACCCTGACAGAGCATATCTGGAAATCAAGGGGCAGGTCTACAATCCCACCGACAGGCCGCAGACCTTTTTATGGTGGGCGAATCCCGCCGTTGCGGTAAACGACCATACACAGTCCGTTTTCCCGCCCGATGTGACCGCCGTCATGGATCACGGCAAACGGGACGTATCTAAATTCCCCATCGCGGACGGAACATATTATAAGGTAAATTACGCTCCGGGCACGGATATTTCCCGCTATAAAAATATCCCCGTGCCCACTTCATATATGGCATATCACTCTGACTTTGACTTTATCGGCAATTATGACGATTCCCGGGAAGCGGGTCTGCTGCATATTGCCGACCATCACGTTTCCCCCGGCAAGAAGCAATGGACTTGGGGCAACGGCGATTTCGGAAAAGCATGGGACCGGAACCTCACCGATGAAAACGGCCCGTATATTGAGCTGATGACAGGCATGTTTACCGATAACCAGCCTGATTTTACTTTTTTAAAGCCCTATGAGGAAAAGAGCTTCGTGCAATATTTCATGCCCTATAAGGGTGTGGGTGCCGTAAAAAACGCTTCTACGGAGGCGGTTCTAAATTTAGAGCTGGAAGAGGACAGTGCTATACTTACCCTGTATTCCCCCGTGGAATCAAAGGATATCACCATAGAGCTTTCTTACTGCGGAAATGCTGTTTATTCCAAAACCCTCGACCTATCCCCCGGAGAAGTGTTCCGCAACACTATCCCATTGCCTGTGTCTGTCTGCAAGGGAGCGTCTTCCGCTCCGTGTGGTAATTCCGCCGCGCAAGAAAAGGATTTCCGTAAGGCCGGAGAAATACCCGACATATGTATCACAGTTTTGAAAGGAGACAGGAAAATACTTGACTATACTCCCGCCGATTACAGGGAACCCATTCCCGCCCCTGCCCAAGCGCTTCCGGAGCCTTCCGCTTTGGAAACCACGGAAAAACTGTTCCTTGCCGCCACTCACTTAGAGCAGTACCGGCATGCCACCTACTCCCCTGAGGATTACTATTTGGAGGGCTTACGGAGAGACTACAGCGATATCCGCTTAAATAACGGCTACGGAAAATATCTGTACAACAAAGGCTGCTTCTCCCAATGCGAAGCTTATTTCCGTCAAGCCGTCCGCTCCTCCACATGGAAGAATCCCAATCCTTACGATTGTGAGCCTTACTTTAATCTGGGGCTTGCCCTCCAAGCACAGGGAAAAACGGAGGAAGCCTTTGACGCCTTTTACAAAGCGGCATGGGACGGCAGCCTTCAGGACAGGGCATTTTACCGGCTGGCCTGCATCGCGGCGCAAAAAGGTTCCTATGGACAGGCGCTGGCATTCCTCGATAAATCCCTTTCCAAGGGAGCCCATAACCTGAAAGCCCGGACTTTAAAAACCGCTCTGCTGCGGCTCACCGGACGGACAGAGGAAGCGGCTGCCTTCGCGGCGGAGACTCTCGGCATAGATTCCTTGGATCAGGGCGCATATTATGAGCTGTATCTCCTTGGAAAAGGAGGTGACGGCTCCATAGACGAAAGCCGGCTGCACGCACGGCTTCGGGGAGACCATCACAATTATATAGAACCGGCTTTATGCTACATGGAAGCCGGACTTTATGAGGAGGCTGTAAGGATCCTGCGGCTTGCCCCCGGCACCGACGAACCCATGGTGCATTATTACCTTTATTTTCTCACAAACGATGAAGAAGAACTCCGGAAAGGGGAGACCGCAGACAGTCTCTACTGCTTTCCCAACCGCTTGGAAGATATCGCCGTACTCCAAAAGGCAGCGGAGGCCCAAGGCGGCTATGCTGCCTATTATCTGGGCTGCCTCTTCTACGACAGAGGCAGATGGCAGGAGGCAAAGGAGCTCTGGGAACAGGCGTCAGAGCGGACGCAGCTGCCTACGGTGCACAGAAACCTGTCCCTTGTCTACTTTAATAAGCTTCACGATGGAGAAAAAGCAAAAGAGGCTCTGGAAAAAGCATTTTCCATGGACTCTTCCGACGCCAGAGTGTTCTTTGAGCTGGATCAGCTATACAAAGCATTGAACCGCTCCGCCGAATACCGCCTTACAAATATGGAGGTCCACGGGGATCTCTTGGAAAAGCGGGACGATCTTTACACCGAATATATAACGCTGCTCAATGTATGCGGCAGATATGGGGAAGCCTATGAGAAAATAATGAGCCATAATTTCCATCCATGGGAGGGCGGAGAAGGAAAGATACCCGCCCAATACCGGACCTCCCTTATCCGGCTGGCAAAAGCGGAAGCAAACGCCGGAACTTCCCAAAAGGAAAAAGCAGTCTCCCTTTTGGAACAGGCACTTGTATATCCTCACAATCTGGGAGAGGGCAAGCTCATCGGCAATATGGATAACGATATTTACTATCTGCTGGGTACTTTATATGACGATCCGCAGAAATCCGAGGAAGCCTACCGCCTTGCCGCCAGAGGAGAATTCTCCTTATCCTCCGCCATGTACTACAATGACCAGCCGCCTCAAATGATGTACTATGCCGCACTGGCGTTAAAGGCGCTGGGAGAGAAAGAAGAAGCGGAAAAACGTTTTGCTTCCTTTATCCGATATGCAGAGGAACATAAAGAGGATGAAGTAAAGATAGATTATTTCGCCGTATCCCTGCCGGATTTCCTGATTTTCGAAGGGGATCTGAACAAAAAGAATCGCGTACACTGCTGCCTTATGGCGGCGCTGGGATATATGGGAAGAGGCGACACAGAGCAGGCAAAGCAGCTTGCAGAAGAGGGCTTGCGTCTGGATGCCTGCCAGTTTGAACTGAAGCATATTGCAGAATATTAAAGCTTTCCTTTTTTGCCCGCCTGCTGCCCTGTCTATACTATCCGGCTCTAAACCTTTTGCCCTTACCGCCGCGAGGTGTTTTCACGCGTTTTTTGCGTGATCAAACCCAAGCGATTAGAATAATCGCTTGGACAACCTGCGCGAAACCGCTGTTTTGCGGTTTCTGTGCAGGTGTTACTGGTCACGGAGTGAACAGGAACGGTAACGAGTTGAGAAACTATTTTTGTTTCCTATTGTTTTTTTCCCCGCTATCCGTTAAACTGAAGATAGCTTTCTTCTTTGCTGCTTCATGGCACCACGGAAAAGACAAATTTATGTTTGTGTCAGGGCAAGGCGGAGGAGGGAGGCAATGCGGTGGCAATTTGCTAAAGCAAATGTCGACTGACGATAACGCGGCACTGGCGCAAAGAGTGGGTGCTGAATTCATCGAAATTACCGCAATGCAGTACTAGTATAATCCACCTAAATTATCCCTATGTTTCGCTGGTCTAAATTTCCATCTGACTGCGTTGGCTTCACTCGACGATGCCACCGCATCGACTCGTTCAGCCGCCTTGCAGACTGAAAATTTATCCTGCGCCAAACATACGGGCAATTAGGGCGGATTACACTAGGAAGGATAAGGTTGAATAAAAATGCGTATTCAACTATTGATTTGAGTGCGCGCCGCAGCGCGCAGATGGGTGTAAGGTTGAATAAAAATGCGTATTCAACTATTGATTTGAGTGCGCGCCGCAGCGCGCAGATGGGTGTAAAGATGAAAAAAGAAATGAACCAATCTACTCTCACAGCAATTTTAAACGGTTTTTCTATTCTTGCACTGCTGTTTATGATGTTCGCACTGTTTGCATACAGCAGCGTAAGCCGCCGTCTCGAAACCGCTAATGAGAACCGTTTTGAACTAACTTATAATGCCAACCGCTTTATGGACGGCTCCGCTTATCTTACCAACGAAGTCCGGGCTTTCGCCGCCACCGGGGAGCAGGTACATTATGACAATTACTGGAATGAGGTGAATAACCTGAAAAACCGGGATATCGGCGTAGCCGCCATGCAGGAGATCGGCATTACCGCAGATGAACAGGCTATGATTGACAGCATGTATGCTCTCTCCAATGAGCTGGTTCCGCTGGAGGAACAGGCCATGAAGCAGGTTCAGGCCGGGCAGCAGGACTTAGCCATCGAATACGTTTACGGCGCGGACTACAATGATTCTATTGCGAAAATCGATTCCATAAAAGAAGATTTCCTAGCCGCTTTGAACACCCGTACCCTTAATGAAGTGCAGGCTCTTAACCGTACCTTCGACGCCATCCGTGCTTTGATGGTGTTGACCCTTTCCATCGTAGGAATTCTGCTGGTTCTCAGTATGCTGATTATACGCCGGCGGATTATACGGCCCGTCATCGCGGTGCGGGATCAGATGGGAGAGATAGCACAGGGAAACCTTTCCGCAAATTTCCAATGGGAATCCAACACCTCCGAAATCGGTATGCTGGTGGAATCCATCCATGAGACGAAACGGGAATTGAAAAAGTATATCAACGACATTGACAATAAACTGGCACAAATGGCACAGGGCAACATGAATCTGTCAATTACCGACAATTATCGGGGTGAATTTCTGCCCATACAAAATGCCTTAAGCCAGATTTTGGACTCTCTGAACGAGGCACTGCTACATATCCATCAATCCGCTCAGGAAGTGTCCGCGGAATCCCAGCGGGTGGCATCCGGCGCACAGACCCTGTCGGAAGGAGCCATACAACAGGCATCCACGGTGGAGGAGCTCTCCGCCGATATTCGAGACATTTCCGACCAAGTGGACCGCACTTCCAAGGATGCGGACAAGGCAAAGCAGTCCACAGCGGATGCCGGAATGCATTTGCAGCTGTGCAGCCGGAAGATGGACGCTTTGATGGCGGCGATTTCGGACATCTCCCAGTCCTCTCAGGAGATTACCGGCATCACAAAGACCATTCAGGATATTTCCTTCCAGACCAACATCTTGGCGCTGAACGCCTCCGTGGAAGCGGCCAGAGTCGGAGAGGCCGGAAAGGGATTTGCCGTTGTGGCGGATGAGGTGCAAAATCTGGCCAGCAAAAGTGCGGAATCCGCTAAAAACATCACGGAACTGATAGAAAACTCCGTCCGGCTTGTACAGCTCGGCACGGCTTTATCTACCGAAACCACACAGGCTCTCTCCATGGTGGTGGACAGCTCCCAGCAGTCGGCAGATCTGGTGGCGCATATTGCGGAATCAGCCCAGCAGCAATCCCAGTCTCTCCGCCAGTTGACCGCGGGGATGGATCTCATATCCGGTGTGGTTCAGACCAATGCCGCCACGGCTCAAGAATCTGCCTCCTCTGCGGAGGAGCTCTACCGGCAGGCGGAGAAGATGAAGGTTTCCGTTCAGCAGTTTAAGCTTCGGGGCTAGTGTACTGACCGTATTACATTTCGCTAAATATCTTGCCTGAATTTCCATCTGCTGCGTTAGATTTCCTAGACGTAGCCACCGCTACGCCGTCGGAAATCTGCCTTGCAGACTGAAAATTCATTCTGCGCTATTTAGCTGAAAGTAATCTGGTCAGTACACTAGAGATTTTCTGGCCCCTCTCTTTGGTTCGCCGTATTTTTTCTCATACTACCTCAGATCCAGACTCCTAATCTTATCTCGCAAAGGCAGCACACAAGCGGGAGAAACGGAAAGTTCATCCACTCCCATACGAAGAAAACGCCGGGTTAGGCTCAAATCTGCTCCCAGTTCTCCGCAGATGCCCACCCATATATTTTCGGCATGGGCATTTCTGCACACCATTTCGATCATTCTGAGAACCGCTTCATGACAGGGATTGAAAAATGCTTCCAAATGCGGGTTCTGTCGGTCCATAGCCATTGTATATTGGGAAAGATCATTGGTTCCTATGCTGAAAAAGTCCACCTCTTTGGCAAGGATGTCGCTGATCATGGCTGCGGCGGGAGTCTCAATCATAATACCTTCTTCTATCAGATGAAAAGGAATCCCCTCCTCCTCTAATTCCCCCCTCACTTCCGCCGAAATTTCCCGGATCCTGCGGACTTCCTCCAATGAGGTTATCATAGGATACATCACGGCAATCTTTCCATAGTTTGATGCCCTGTAAATAGCGCGGAGCTGTGTCTTAAACAGCTCCGGCCTTGTGAGGCAGATTCGGATCGCCCGCAATCCCATGGCGGGATTTTCTTCCTTGTCCAGCCGGAAATAGGCTGCCTGCTTATCAGCGCCGATGTCAAGGGTTCTGATTATGACCCGTTTCCCGGCCATTGTTTCCGCCGTCTTCTTGTATATCCGAAACTGTTCCTCTTCCGTGGGATAGGTACTGCTTTCCAGAAAAATAAATTCGCTTCTGAAAAGCCCGATGCCCCCCGCATCATTTTTCAGCACCTCATCCAAATCCTTCACACTGCCGATATTGGCATGTACCAAAATCTCCCTGCCGTCCTTTGTCCGATTTTCTTTCCCCTTTAGTTCCTGCAGAAGCCTTTCTTTCCCAAGCGCTTCGGTTTCCCGCACCCGCATTTGGGCTAACAGCTCTTCATCAGGATCCACATAAAGCGCTCCGCCGAATCCGTCAACCACCGCCATCCGGCCCTCCAGTTCCTGAGCAAGCTCCATATCCACTCCTATGAGAGCGGGGATGTTCATTGTGCGTGCGAGAATTGCCGTATGGGAATTTACGGAACCATGTACCGTGACAAAGGAACGCACGAGACTTTTGTCCAGCTGTACGGTTTCGCTGGGCGCAAGGTCATCGGCCAGTATGATAACGGGTTCATGGAGCTGTATTTTTTCACTATCCGCATTTGTGAGAATCCTTATCATGCGATCCGATATGTCCATGACATCCGCCGCCCGTTCCCTCATGTATACATCCTCCATAGAAGAAAACATTTCGGCAAAATGTGCCGATGCCGCCCCGATGGCATACTCTACATTTACCTTCTGCTCCAATACAATACGTTTTACCGAATCAAGGTAATCGTCATCCTCCAGCATCATTTGATGAATCTCAAAAATGGCGGCATTTTCTTCCCCCACCTCTTTGGCCGCCTTTTCGTATAGAAGGGCAAGCTGCTTCCGGGCTTCTTTCCTTGCCGTTTCAAATCGGCAGATTTCGGAATCACAGTCTTTTGCCTCATATCTTACAATATTTTGTTCCCTCTTTACCATTAAGTGTATTTTTCCGACAGCGATTCCGCCGCATACACTTTTCCCGTGATATTCCGTCATACTAACCTCCATACCGCTGCTTCGCGGCGATAAACATACCTTTCAGCTTTAATCGGTGTGCGTTCTAACACAAAGAAGTAAAAGAGCGATATACTTGCTCTATTTCCGTTTTGGTCGCAAGGAAATCCGAAAAGGTGCTGGCGCTTCCGGAGGACAGCCCCAGTTTAAAAGCATGGGCATAATCCCGTTTTTCACACCAGCCGGCAATAAATCCCGCCACCATAGAATCTCCTGCCCCGACGGAATTCCTGACCGTCCCCCTTGGCGCTTGGTTCATCAATACAAGACCCGTTTCCGCTGCCAGAACGGCGCCTTCCCCCGCCATGGACACTAATACGTTTTTCGCCCCTTTTTCCTGAAGCCTTCTGGCATAGGGAACCACTTCTTCCCGAGTATTAAGCGTCACTCCGAATATTTCACCCAGTTCGTGATGATTAGGTTTCACAAGAAACGGCCGGTACGGCAAAGCATTCAGAAGAAGCTCTTTCTCGGCATCCACGGTAATCAAAATATTCCGATCCGAAAGCATTTTCATAATATCACTGTACAGAGAGTCCGGCAATGAAGCCGGTATGCTTCCGGCAAGTATCAGGATGTCCCCGTCTCTCAGCCTGCTTAACTTTTCCATGAGCTGTGATACCGCACCGCTGTCGATCACCGGTCCGGCGGCATTAATCTCCGTCTCGGCTGCGGATTTGATTTTCACATTGATTCTGGAAGTGCCCTCCCTTAGCTCTATAAAATCACTCCTGCCCCCCAAAGCCTCAAAGCGCCTCTTTATTTCCTCTCCGGTGAATCCCGCAATAAAACCAAGTGCAATATTGTCCACGCCAAGGTTATTGAGAACGGTGGAAACATTAAGCCCCTTTCCTCCGGGCAAAAGCCGTTCATAAACGGATCGGTTTGTCATTCCCGGTTTTAAATCCTCGACTCCTATGATATAGTCAATAGCCGGATTAAATGTTACGGTATATATCATCGGCCTGCCTCCTGCTCCGGTTCCCCGCCTGTTTTCTTTTTCGGATACGCATCTGTTCTTTTTTAATCATATGGCTTGATATCAGAGTCCCCAATTCAAAAATCCGATGCAAGCCCGCTTGCAAGAAGATTTTTGAATCTAAAACCCGCAAAACACTGAAAAGTATCCATTTCCCGCAGAAAAGTCGGCGGATTTGAGGTTTTTTAGGATTGCGGGAACATGAAATGCGAGGCAATCCCTGACATCGTCAGAGCCAAAACACCTGTTGCCCCCAACACCATGATATAGACAATAAGGCGCCCTTCCATAATAATAGTATCCATATCCTCAACCTTAGTCAATAATACGTTTCAATTTCTCTACAGGAAGCCACCACACTCTTCCGGTTCTAAAAACACCCTTATTACAAAAACATTTTAGGAATGTTTACTATAAAGTCTTGAATCCTGCCTGCGGAAACTGCGAGGCGTTTCGTGCTCCCTTGCACGAAATCGCTTTTTTGCGATTTCTGTGCATAGGTTGCTGTGAACGGAGAGAGCACTAACTAATCTGCTGCGGCGTTCACAAAATATTGCAACTATGGTTTGACTTTTGTCCGATTCCGGATTATAATGTGTTTTGTCCGGTTTCGGATTATACTTTGTTTGGAGGTCACTGCTTTGGATAATAATACGGATAAATATGACGGTTACACTGCTTTGCTGGATCAATTTGACAAAGAATTGGATGATATATACCATGATTACGCTCTCAGGCACAATCTGTCCGATGCCGCCCTTTGGATTCTTTATGCAGTTTACGGCTCCAAAGCGGAAGTCACACAAGCGGATATCTGCAACGGATGGTTTTTCAGCCGCCAGACAATCAATACCGCATTAAAGAATTTAGAACAGCAAGACACAATAGAGCTGGTGCCGATTCCCGGAAACCGAAAAAGCAAGCATGTGATACTGACTGCAAAGGGAAAAAATCTGGCACGGCAGATAGTGGCTCCGTTAAAACTGGCAGAAAACAAAGTTTTCGCAGCTTTCAGCGATGAGGAAAATCAATTGTTTATTGAAATGGCCGGAAAACGCTGTTCGCTGCTGCGGGAATTTCTGAAAGGAACAGAAAAGGAATTATAATTCACAAACAGCGGAAAGGAATGGAAGTCTTATGAAAATTATTACCATCAGCCGGGAATTCGGCAGCGGCGGCAGAGAGCTTGGAAAACGCCTCGCCGATGCTTTGGGTTTTGATTATTATGATCGTGAAATCATTACAGCTATAGCGGGAGCGCAAGGTCTGGATGAAGCTTATGTGGAAAAGAGCATGGAAAATGCCAACTGGCAGAGGATCCCCCTGACCTATCGGCATTCTTTTGCAAGAAGCGCCTTACTTCAGGCGCCCAGAACCGATCTTCTCTTGGAGCAGAAGCGGGTCATCAAGGACATCGCCAAAACAGGCCGGGATTGTGTGATTGTAGGGCGCAACGCCGATGTTATTCTGGCAGCCGAACATCCATTCCATATTTTCGTCTGTGCAGATATGGAGACCAAGATACACCGCTGTATGGAGCGGGCTGCCCACGGGGAAAAGCTCACCCCCAAAGAAATAGAGTTAAACATCCGCCGTATCGACAAAAACCGGGCAAAAACCCGGGAAATCATCGGCGGAAGCAGATGGGGCGATTCTGCGGCATGTCATCTAACCGTCAATACCGGCGGCTGGGATCTCAAAGAATTAACGGCCGCCGTTGCCGATTATGTAAACCGATGGTTCCAAAGAAAGATATAAATTAGCGAAAACAGTCCAGACTGTAATAACGCAAGTACAAGAAAGGTATGGTTATTCTATGAGCATTCAGTTATCCGATCATTTTACTTATAAAAAGCTTTTGCGTTTCACGCTGCCCTCCATTGCCATGATGATATTCACCTCCATCTATGGCGTGGTGGACGGATTTTTTGTGTCAAACTTTGTGGGTAAAACCCCCTTTGCGGCCGTCAATTTTATTATGCCCTTCCTCATGATATTGGGCGCTTTCGGCTTTATGTTCGGCACCGGAGGAAGCGCACTTATCTCGAAAACAATGGGAGAGGGAGATCTGCCCAAGGCCAACCGCTTGTTTTCCATGTTGGTCTGCATCTCCGTGTCTCTGGGTATTGTAATTGCCGTTTTCGGCATTATATTCTTACGTCCGGCAGCTTCTCTTCTGGGCGCGGAAGGAGAACTGCTTGACTACTGTGTTCTCTACGGACGGATTATACTGGCGGCCATTCCCGCTTTCATGCTGCAGCAGGAATTCCAGAGCTTTTTTATTACGGCGGAAAGACCACAGCTGGGGCTCTATACAACGGTGATCGCCGGAGTGGCAAATATGATATTGGACGCACTGTTTATTGCCGTATTCAAATGGGGCGTTGCCGGCGCCGCCATTGCCACGGCAATAAGCCAGTGTATCGGCGGCGTAATTCCGATCCTTTATTTTTTGCGCCCAAATACAAGCCTGTTAAAGCTGACCAAGCCCTCCTTCGACGGAAAAGCCCTTCTGAAAACCTGTACCAACGGTTCTTCGGAACTTATGAGCAATGTATCCATGTCGCTTGTGGGAATGCTTTACAATATTCAGCTTATGAAATATGCAGGTGAAAACGGTGTGGCGGCATATGGTGTCCTGATGTATGTCTGCCTGATTTTCATCGCCGCATTTATCGGTTATACGATAGGAACCGCCCCCGTGATCGGTTATCATTACGGTGCCGGAAACCATGATGAGTTAAAGAGCCTTTTTAAAAAAAGCCTTGTCATAATCGGAGTGTTTTCCGTAGGTATGCTGCTTTTGGGAGAAGTGCTGGCCAAACCGCTCTCCGTTTTATTTGTGGGCTATGACACCGACCTATTGCAGCTGACCCTTAGGGGATTTGCCATTTTCTCCTTTTCCTTCCTGTTTTCCGGCATTGCCATTTACGGATCGGGCTTTTTCACCGCCTTGAACAACGGCCTCATTTCCGCAGTCATTTCTTTCCTGAGGACATTAGTGTTTCAGGTTGTGGCAATTATCATCCTCCCCATAGTATGGGGCATCGACGGAATCTGGGTATCCATCGTCGCGGCGGAAGTGATGGCGGCGGCAGTGACTATACTTTTCTGGATCGCCAACCGGAATAAATATCATTATTAACGCCTCCGGCTTCTGCCGGTTTCCACTACGGTACAGACTGCCGCAAACAGCAGGATAAAAATCCCTATAGCTGCCAAAACCTTCGTCAGCCCCCATTGATCCGCCATCATCCCCGCTGTCGGGAACATTAGTATCATGGCCACGGAGAAAAACAGACTGTTCACGGAAATCAAGGTCGCCCTCTGATCGGACGGAATCAAACGGTTCAGGGAATCCGATTGCACAGGATATAATACGGAATTGCAAAAACCGGCAGCGGAAAGCGCAGCTGCCGACACTGCTGCATTCTCGAATCCGTAGCATATCATGGAGACGGCAATGACTGCGGAAGCAGCAAACACTACTTTCCTCTTATATTGGGCATATATCTTATCGCTCATAAATGCCCCTAAACAGGATGCCGCACCCATTATCAGCAGAATCAGGCTGATTCGGATTTTATTATATCCAAGGCTGTAGAAATACTGCTGGCTATAGAAAAACAGCAATGTCTGTGCCGCAAATATTATCGAATAGTAAAGAATGATTTTCAAAATACGGACATCCGACTGTAATATGCGAAAGCTTTCCCTGAAATGAGAAGCCGCAAGCTCTCCTATTCCAGTCTGCTTTTCCCCTTGTCGGCTATAGGGCGCCTCCGTCATAAGCAGCACCGGAAGCAATGATAACAGTCCAATTGCGACGCAGGCCCCATAGCACCAAAAATAAGAGTATTCCGCAAGAATGCCTCCGGCTACCGTAGCAATTCCCTGAGACACTTCCAAAATAATATTCAGCCTCCCATATAGACCCATATACTGCTCTTCCCGGCCGATGTATTTCATACTGTTGTACACAAGGGCTTCCTCGGATCCGGAATTAAAATTATTCCCTAACGCCTGTATGATAAAGCTCAACGCAAACAGGCCGAAGCTTCTGGAAAACAGCATAATCATACAGGAGACGGCAATGCATATCCTGCTCAAAACCATGCTCCTCTTCCTGCCCAGAAGGTCTGCCACCGCCCCGGAGGGAATCTCGAAAAGTATGCTTGTGGCATGGTATATCCCCTCAAGCAATCCTATTTGAGCCAGATTCAGCCCGCAATACGCCAGATACAACACCCATATGGAGCTTTGCATATTCAAATTCGTGATAAACATACTGAAATAATCCAGTATAATATTTCTCTTTAAATTATATATGTCTTTTTGACTATCTTTTTATATCTTCTCAAATGTCCGAATAGCCCCATTTTATCAGCTATTCGGGCATTTTGTATTAGTGGTAAACCTCACATATCAAGGTCTAACTTCTTATATTTTTCCTATCAAACGTGGTTAAAATCGTGGTAAATACTTTTATGCGATTAGACGCTGAACCTCTGATTTTGCCGTATCTATGGACGCATGAGCATACCAGTTCATCGTGATACTGATGTTTGAATGCCCCATGATATACTGTAAATCCTTTGGGTTCATATTCTTGCTTGCCAGCCTTGTGCAGAACGTATGGCGTAGCGTATGCGGTGTGATATGTGGCAAGGGCTTGTCCTTGTGGTGCTTGTTATATTTCTTTACCATACGGACAAATAATGTTGTGTAATCAATCGCCACCTTTGGTTTGCCTTTGGAATTGACAAACAAGAAATCCTTATGTCCGTCTATTTCCATTGACCTTATCTTTGGGCGTTTCTTCATCACTCTGTGAAATGCCTGAATGGTTTCCTTGCTCAATGGCACGTTCCTTACTCCGCTTTTGGTCTTAGGCGTTTCAATGTAGTAGCCCTGTTCCTTGCTTTTCAATAGCTGGTGGCTGACTACGACAACCTCATTCTTGAAATCAATGTCTGCCATTGTCAGCCCACATAATTCAGAAATACGAAGTCCCGTTTTCAACAGTATCAGCACTTCATCATAATACTTATGATACACATTGTCTGTCTTGATGAATGACAGTAAGGCTTGTTCTTCTTCCTCTGTCAATGCAACTTTCTCTTTCGTATCATTTTCTATGACTTCACTTAGTTTGAAATCAAAGGGGTTCTTCCTCACATAATCATCTTGTATGGCGATGTAGAATGACGCTTTTAACGAGCGTTTATGGTTGTTGATAGTATTGTAGGAAAAACCTTTCTCTTTCATGCGTAACGCCCATTCCTTAGCGTCAGAGGGCTTAATGGTGTCAATGCTCCTTGCACCTAACTTATCCTCTTTTAATAACCGCATAAGTTGTTCCCTTTGTTTCTGTGTGCTTTTCTTCACATTTGCCCTCTGTGCGTTCTGTTTGGCGTACAGTTGGCAAAGCGTCATTTTCTTCCCCTTGCTGTCAATACCATCTTCCATATCACGTCGTATCTGCTGTTCCATTTCACGAAGTGAGGGCTTTTCCCGTTTTCCCTTTGGTGTCGGGTCTGCTGGTGTCAATCTCCAAGCATACACATAAACCGTCTTTGCGGTATCAAAATCATCAAACTTGCTTTCATCAAAGTGATAGCCCTCACTGTTTGCGATAAATTCCTCTTTTTCGCATTTCTTCTTTATCTGCTCTACGGTAAAGAATGGTATTTCGTTCTTATCATC
>CAJUTJ010000186.1 GCA_910589655.1 uncultured Acetatifactor sp.
CGCAGGATAAATTTTCAGTCTGCAAGGCGGCTGAACGAGTCGATGCGGTGGCATCGTCGAGTGAAGCCAACGCAGTCAGGTGGAAATTTAGACCAGCGAAACATAGGGATAATTTAGGTGGATTATACTAGAGCGTGTTTGGTTAAGAATAGGTATGAAATAGATGTTGATTCAGGATAAAAGATATCTGTTGAATTTGGAGCAATTCCATGGCAGCCGGGGCGAGACGCTTTATCGGGAGGCCTTCGGCAGGCTGGACGGAGAACGGAGAAGGAAGATAGTCCCCGTGAAAAACGCTGCGGTGAGAGCTGCAAGCGCAGGAGCGGGACTTCTGGTACAGAAAGCTTTGTGGGATTACATAAGCGGGCGGAGGACAGAAAGGTTCGTGTCGGAAAGACCAGAGATACAGTGCTTTTCGGTGGAAGAGCTGCTGGCGGTCATTGGAGATAGAGCCATAGAGCCTTGTTATGAGTACGGCGAAAACGGAAAGCCCTATTTGACGGATTATCCCTTTCATTTTAATCTGTCACACTCCGGTCAATATGTTTTCCTCGGAGTGTCGGGACAGGAAATCGGCGTGGATATTCAAAAGATTCAGCAGACAGATGAGCTGCGTTTGGCAAAGCGCTTCTTTTCCGGGGAGGAGTATAAGGCCTTGGAGGACTGTAAGGATCCGGAGAACCGCCGCCAAATGTTTTTCCGTATGTGGACCAGAAAAGAAGCATACGGCAAGCTTACGGGGCAAGGGCTGGCCGGAGCCATAGGAAAGGACTTTTGGACGGGATATTCCGAGGAGAGGATTTTTAAGACGAAAATATCGGAAGTAAGTATTCCGGAGACAAAATTTTCCGAGGAAAGAAATATGGGGATGGAAGCGCCTATAGAAGGAATTCCGCATATCGGAATTCCTAAGAGCGAAATGTCCGGAGCGAAACCATTTGGAAAAAAATTGTTTTGGGAAGAATATGACGTGCCGCCGGACTATCAGATCGCCTGTGTCACTCATTTTATAGAGCTTGCAGACAACACATAATTTGATTAAATATCACAGGGCATTTTATCCGAATGTAAGATTCCCGGAGCGAAATCATGGAGGTTAGCATGAGAAGGTTGATGAAGTATTTGAAAGACTATAAAAAGGAGTCCGTTCTGGCGCCGCTGTTTAAGCTGCTGGAAGCGTTTTTTGAACTGCTGGTTCCTTTGGTTATGGCCAATATCATCGACATTGGCATTGCCGATAAGAATATGGGATATGTGACCAAAATGGGATTTTGCCTGTTGGCGCTGGCCGTTGTAGGGCTGGTTTCTTCCATTACGGCACAATTTTTTGCGGCAAAGGCGGCGGTGGGATTTTCCACTCAGCTGCGTCAGGCTTTGTTTGACCATATTCAGGGATTGAATTTTACCAATATTGACAGAGCGGGTACTTCCACCATGATTACCCGTATGACCAGCGACATTAATCAGGTGCAGTCCGGAGTCAACATGGTATTGAGGCTGTTCCTGCGATCTCCCATCATAGTGTTCGGCGCTATGATTATGGCCTTTACCATTGATGTAAAGAGTGCCTTGATTTTTGTGGTGGCCATTCCTCTGCTTGCCATTGTTGTGTTTGGTATTATGATGTGGACCATGCCTCTTTACAAGAAAGTTCAGAGCGGTCTGGACAAAGTGCTTGGAGTGACCCGGGAAAACTTAACGGGTGTGCGCGTTATCCGTGCTTTTCATAAGGAAGAAGAGGAAGAAGCGAAATTTAAGAGCCTCACCGAAGCTTTGGCGGACAGTCAGACCTTTGTGGGAAAAATCAGCGCCGTCATGAATCCGGTGACTTACATTATTGTAAACGGAGCCATCATTGCGTTGATTTATACGGGAGCCGTTCAAGTTAATGTGGGAAACCTGACACAGGGAGAGGTTATTGCCATCATCAATTATATGTCTCAGATTCTGGTGGAGCTGGTAAAGCTGGCCAATCTGATTATTACCATTACCAAAGCGCTTGCCTGTGCCGACCGTGTGGCAAGTGTATTTGAGATCCGGAATGAAGAGCAGACGGCAAGGGGGGACAAGATTTCCGAAAGCGCTGCGGGAAATAAGGATAAAGTTACCGGGAAAGGAGGGGCGTCGGCAGTGCCTTTCTTAGAGTTTGATCATGTATCCCTGACTTATGCGGGCGCCGGAGCGGAGACACTGCATGATATGAATTTCACGGTAAATAAGGGTGAGACCATAGGTGTCATCGGAGGCACCGGATCGGGCAAATCCTCTTTGGTCAACATGATTCCCGGCTTTTATCCGGTGACGGGAGGAACCATAAGGCTGGAAGGAGAGGACATCCGCTGCCTGCCGGAGGATGTCCTGCGGAACCGGATCGGCGTGGTTCCCCAGAAGGCCGTATTGTTTAAAGGGACTGTCCGCAGTAACTTGCAATGGGGAAAGCCTGACGCCACGGAGGAAGAGATGTGGCAGGCCATTGATACTGCCCAAGCCAGAGAAGTGGTGGAGGGAAAAGACGGAAAACTGGATGCAAAAGTGGCCCAGAGCGGAAAAAACCTTTCCGGCGGACAGAGGCAGCGTCTGACGATTGCAAGGGCATTGGTGAGGAAGCCGGAGATCTTGATCTTGGACGACAGCGCTTCGGCGCTGGACTATGCCACCGATGCCAAGCTGCGGGCGGCGCTCCGCGCTTTGGAAGGAAATACCACTACCTTCATTGTCTCTCAGAGAGCGTCTACCATCCGTCATGCGGATAAGATTATCGTGCTGGATGACGGTGAGATGGCAGGTGTGGGCACCCACGATGAACTGCTGGCCGGCTGTGAGGTTTATCAGGAAATTTATTATTCACAGTACCCCGATGAGAGAAAAAGCGGTGAAGTGTAAACGGAATGAAGATTTTCTAAGGTTGGAAAGAGGGTGTGTAAACACTCCCTCTTTGTACCCAACCTAAGAAAATCTAAGTCATTCCGGGAAGAACGCAAAAGCAGCGTTCTTCCAGACTTGCACCAATTCATTGATTGTTTGTGTCGACTGTGTCGGCATGTCTGGAAGTGTGAACGGAATGAAGTTTCTCTAAGGTTGGAAAGAGGGTGTGTAAACACTCCCTCTTTGTACCCAGCCTAA
>CAJUTJ010000187.1 GCA_910589655.1 uncultured Acetatifactor sp.
AAATAAAGCGTTGATAACATCTGACAGGGTATGGAAACGACAGGCTGGAAATTCATTCTCTGAGGATACAATCCCTATCTCGTCTGTCTTGGCTTCCAAAAGCTCCTGCCATGGAATTTCCAGTTCATCTGCCACAAGTTTGATTAAATCTATTTTCATGGTAATTTCACCGGATTCATATTTCTGAATAGTACGCTCTGATTTTCCTAACCTTTCGGCAAATTCTTTTTGCGTAATCTTTAACTGTCTGCGGCGTTTCTTGATTGCATTACCGATCTCATCGGCAGTATACATGGCAAAACGCTGGTCATCTGATAAAGCCATGATTTCACCTTCCTTATATCAATATTCATAATAGTTTATTTGATTCGGATTTTGCGTAAAAAATCAAAATACGCACTAAAAATCAAATGATTTATAATAATATAAATACTATAACACATATTAAAACGAATTACAAGTGCGTATTTTTGAAAAATTACATTGACATTTTATGAAAGATATATTATGATTTAATACGAACTAGAAATGCGGATACAAAATGATAAAAGGTTTAAATCCGTATTAATAATAGTAATTTTGAAGGGGGAGGGGATTTGTGATAAGCCCTAAGGAAGCATTTATTGATGCAAAAGAAGTCAGCCAGATTCTGGGTGTTGGTATGACAAAGGCATATGCGGTAATTAAAGCATACAATGCCGAGTTGGATGTGCAGGGGTATTATACCATGCGTGGGAAATGCCCGCGTAAATACTTCGAGCAGAAGATTTACGGATTATTACAATCCGGATGATGACTTGGCAAGAAAAGCCAGTATAGTGGCTGAGAAATGTCGCTGTCAGGCAAAAGAAAAAGTCCAATCCGGTTAGGAAAGGACCTTGGTTGCAAAGCCAAAGCTTCGCTATGTATCTCGCAAATACATTATAGCAAAAGGTTTTGGCTCCTGCAATCAAAAGTATCATGAAAACGAAGTGCTTTAGTAGTAAGGTGGCGAGATAAAATTCTCTGCTCGCCTGAAGAACTGCATTTTGATTGACAAAACAAGGAGGATTTGTATGTACTTGGATGAACAGAAACTTTTGTTATGTGGTATTGACCATGGATTTTCGACCATGAAAACCGCCCATTTTGTATTTGAAAACGGTGTAAAGGAGCTGGGCGGTGAGGCTTCGCTTTTGACCAACACTATGTTTTTTAATGAGAGGTATTTCAAAGTTGGCGAGGGCAGGCTTCCCCTGAAGGATACCAAGGTTGAAGATGGAGATTATTTCTTATTAACACTGGCAGCCATTGCCAGAGAGATGGATTATCATGGATTAAGTGATACGGAAGTCTGCATTGCAGCCGGACTGCCATTTACAAGGTTCGGGCAGGAAAAGGCAGAATTTAAGGAGTACCTGCCTTCGGGCGATAGTGAATTTCAGTACAACGGTAAGGACTATCATATCAATTGCAGTGATGTTTTTCTGTATCCACAATGTTATGCTGCCGTTGCGGACAGACTCGGAAAGCTTCCGGCGGAGCTTCTGATCGTGGATATTGGCAGCAAGACGGTGGATATCATTCATACCAGAAAGCATATCCCTGTGGAAAGTGACTGTATTACCATTCCGTCGGCGCTGATTCAGTGTATGGCAAATATCAATAACGTGGTTTATCGAAAAACCAACCGCACCCTTACCGAGGAACAGATACAGCAGGTGATGATGTATGGGAATGCGCCATATTCGGATAAGATGGTGCAGATTGTCAGAGAGGAACTGGCGGTATTTGCAAAGGGAATTGAAGCAGCCTTGAAAGAGCATGGTTTTGATACGGAGATGACACCTGTTGTATATGTCGGCGGTGGGGCAGGCATGATGAAGCGTTTCGGTTCCGTCACAGGCAGAAACATCATGCATATTGAAGATGTCAAGGCAAATGCCCTTGGATATGAATATCTGGCATACCAGCAATTAAAGCGAAAGTGGCTGTAGGCGTTAGAGAGGAGGCAGTATGGCATATGATGACAGTGTGACAGTCAGCTTCCGCCTGAGCTTTAATAAGGAAGAGGACAAAGAAATTTTAAGATTCTTTTCCAGTGAGACTATGAGAATTTGCTACGGCGATAAGAGCAAGTTTATAAAAAGTGCGTTGATAAGGGCGGTTCAAGGCATAGAACGGAACGAAAATGACAACCGCCTTATTTGTGAAATGAATACCCAGAGGACTGTGATACAGGAAACGATGACTGGTGAAGCAGATAGGGTTATCAATGCAATAAAGCTGATTGTCAAAGATGAAATGGAAAGGATTATAGGACTACAGGTATCAAAAGAGAAGCAGGAAGCACCTAAAATGACAGAGCCTATAGAGAAGGGAAGCATGGAGGCTGCTTCATGTTTTGGAGAAGTTCCGGAAAGCTCCTGTGAGGATGTGTCAGAGGATGTGATGGCTTTTTTGGCGGATTTGTAGTAAGGCAGTCAGGAGAAGTGATACTGGCGGTCGAAAAGGCTGACCGCTCAGTATAAAGTAATACGATTGGTATTACAAAGGACAGAAAAGTAATACCAGAAGTAATACGGATTTGTATATGGTAATACCAGCAGTAATACCGACAGACGTTGGCAGTACACAGGGTATTACAGATACCCGCCCCGAAAGGGGCATATATAGAGAGGGTTTTAGGGGGATTTAATCCCCCTAACCGGATTGTGAAACGCATGGCGTTTTACGTATCTGGCAAATTCTCTCCGCACAGGTTTTGGATTTGAGGCAAATAAAGATTTACTAATGGCAGATAAAGAAATTAGATAAAGGAAGGGATGCTTATAGGAAGGGGAAAACAGCTAATAGAACCAAGGAAGAATTTTACGATTCGGTTGTCGGAAGAGGAACGTAGGCAGGCTGAGCATGATGCCAGAGCCAGCAATATGAAAGCATCTGATTATGTAAGGTATTTGATTGCTCATGCAGGTAAGGCGGATGCTTCGTTTGCATATGACAGACGGGATCTGATTCGTCAGATTTCAGGTCTTTGCAATAATTACAACCAGATGACGAAAACAGCCAATGGGTGCGGTTATGTATTTGACAGTACTATGAAAGATGCAAACCATCTGATGGAACAGATAAAAGAAAAAATGAAGGAGTTAGCGGACAAATGGCGATAACCAAGACAATGCATATGAAAGCAAGCGGCAAAGGAAAGATTGACATTCATTTGGAACATGCCATCAATTATATTCTACAGCCGAAAAAACTTGGGAATTCCAATCTGACAGGCGGTATTAACTGCCTGCCGGATTCTGCCTATGAGCAGATGAAAGCAACCAAGCAGATGTTTGGGAAAGCAGGAGGCAGACAGGGGTATCATTTCGTCATATCGTTAAAACCAGGCGAAGGAACACCGGAGATTATGTATGATATAGCCATGCGTTTTACAGAAGAGGCATTTGGCGGAGAGTATGAGACTGTGGTGGCTGTTCACGCAGATAGAAATCATCTTCATGCCCATATTATAATAAACAGTGTAAATATAGTAACAGGATATAAGTTCCAGTATCACGAGGTTGACTGGAAATATAAATTCCAGCCTATCACCAATAAGCTGTGTGACGAATATGGATTGAATATTACTCCGGCAGAATACAGCAAAGAGCCTAAAA
>CAJUTJ010000188.1 GCA_910589655.1 uncultured Acetatifactor sp.
TAATGGGTCAAGGGACGAGTCCCTTGTGGGGTTTGGGGCAACGCCCCAAGGTCTTAAAACCACTAATATCTGCAATTTTCGAGGTTCATTCGAGCCTATTTTTTTGACTCAGTTTTTTCATAGATTATTTGACACTACCTACACCTCTTGAGCGCATCCTCATTGTAGGGAAATTCCCTCTACGGAAACCATAACGCAAAAAATCCCTTTTATGGGATTTTCTTCGTGAAATGTTCTATTTTAAGACCGAATTGCACACAGGCTATTGTACTGCCCAAATCATATCCCGTTCCCCTCACAGCGGCAAGGTAAGCTCTGCGGCAAAGATTCCCGGCTCGTTAGCCAGCGTCAGATACCCTTCATATTTATCTGTCAGAGCCTTCACCCTCTTTATACCAAGACCATGGCTGCCGCGCTTCTGGGAAATATAGTTCCTCTCGTCAAAATTTAATTCTTCCTTGGCGGAATTTTGGATGGACAGATATAATTGTGATCTGCGAACTGCCATATAAATACGCAGAAATCTCTGTTGGGGCGGAATCTTGTCACAGGCTTCCAGCGCATTATCCAGTAAATTTCCCAGCAGCACACACAGATCCACATCCTCCACGGAAAGCACATTGGGCAGAATAACCTTACAGTCCACTTTAATGTCCTTTTTCGCCGCCAGCGTCAGTTTACTGTTTAAAATGGCATCGGCCATCAGATTCCCCGATTTCACATAAGTATCCACATTGTCCAAATTCTGTTCCAGATTATCCAGATACCGCTTCATTTCTTCGATCTGTCCGGCTGCGATCTGAGCCTTCATTGCCTGAAGGTGGTTATGGTAGTCATGCCGCCAGCTCCGCATATTCAGGTAAATCTCCTTGATTTCGTCATATTGCCGGCTTAGAACATCCCTCTGGAACCGTTCCGTCCGCGCCTCAAATCCTCGCTGATAAGAAAACAGCGTACCCTCCAAAGAAAAAAACAATAGCAGCTCCAATGCCAGAATCCCCGCCAAAAGTTCTGTCCCCGCGGTATTCCGGCACTGCCATAGATAACTGCCAAGAAGCGTGTAAACTGCCAGATTCAGCAGGCTGTTCCTCACTTGAAAACAGCCTCTCTCATAACTCAGCAGCAGAAGCAATACCAAAGAAACCGCCCCCGTGCACAATATCATATCCGCCGGTTGTTCCGCCATGGCGCATCCGGCTATTAAAATTCCCGGCGCCAGCGCCTTACGCCATTGCTGTCCCAGAGGTTTCGCGTCATAAAAGAGCACATATAAAAAAAGAACCCCCGTTATGATCAGCCAGCCCCAAAAACGATACCCAAAGCCGCCCCATCCGGGAAGAGGAAGATGCACAAACAAAAGAACCCCCAATGTGATCAATCTGACCACGACTCTCTTGGCGGTTCCTTTCTCCAATTCACTGATTTGCTGTATATAATAGTGGTACAGTGCCAGCCATATGATCTCAATTCCTGCCTGTAGCATACCGACTCCTTCTAAAATCCCCGGCGGATCGGGCTTCCTTCAAAACATCATCACCCGACGCGGAAAGCATCTGCCGCCTGCTTTACCACGCATGAGGAATGTGCTGCCGAAACTGCTTCCTGAAATATCTCATATATGCCTGATTCAATTCCTCCCGTTTCCCTCTGGCAATGGGTATCAGCGCACCGCCTTCCATCCGCACATCCCTTTTTGATATTCTCTCCACATATCCCAGATTAATCAGATAAGACCTATGCGGTTTAAAAAAGGCTTCCGAATTCTCATCCAATTTCTGCTCCATCTGCCGGAGCGTCTCCTTGCAGAAAATGCTCCGCCCGTCCCTTTTTATGAGAACCGTCTCGTGATCCCTGCTTTCCAACAGACAGATATCCGACACATACACCTTTTCCACCTCTCCGGCGGAAACAGCCGCCAAAATCGCCGCCCCTTGGCCCGACTGCTTTTCGGCACGGTTCAATGCCCCGCGCAGTTTTTCCCTTTTCACAGGCTTTACGAGATAGGACAAGGCTTCCAGCTCATATCCCTCCGGAGCAAACTCGGGATTCCCCGTCACAAAAATTATGCTGAGCCGCTCTCCTTTCCGGCGCAGCCACTTCGCCAGCTCCATACCGTCCATACCTGGCATTTCAATATCAAGAAGCAGCACTTCGATATCCTTCTTATCCTCCCATGCAAACAAAAAAGCGTCCGCCGTGGCAAACGGCTCCACACTGCATACCACATGCTCCTCCTGTGCCCAGAGCTCCACTTCCTTAGTTAAATTGTCGAGCAAGATTTTATCGTCATCGCAGATCGCTATATGAAGCATCGTACTATTACCTTTTCAGTTCCCCTTTTTCGGATCTTTATAAGCCCAGAATTTGTTGACAAAATAGTTCATGGGCACCGTAATCAGCATATTGATTCCCGCCGCCAGCACTTCCCCCAGAAAACCGGCATCAAACTGAGAAAATCCATAATTTGCAAATATCTCTGCCAGCCCTCCCAGATATCTTGAGAGCCGCACAATATCCACCCAGAACACCAGCAGCGCCGAGCTGACCAGAAATCCCCAAAAATACGCCACATACGTCTTTAAAAGTACTTTCCACCAGACACGTCCGCCCTGTCCGGGATCCTCCTTAAATACATATTTATTGCTCCAATAATAAGCGTTCAACACGCTCAGCAGAAAGCCTATAAAATACGCCAGCAGATAAGGAACGTCGAAATACACGAGAACACAATAAACCGCTTCACTGATCAGTGTATTGGACACACCCACAATTCCGAATTTAATAAACTGCCACAGATTCTTCATAGCCTTACTCACCCTGTCCGTTTTCCGGTTTCCGCCCGTTTTCCTGCTCCTGTATGCTCTCCTTCAGCTCATCGATAATAAAGGGAGGACGTGTCCTCGCCGCGTCCAGAGCACGCCAAATATACTCACCCAAAATCCCCATCATCAAGAGAATCAGACCGGAAGAGCACAGCACCACGCACATAAGGGACGGCCAGCCCGCTATGGGGGTGCCCACCGTAAAATATTCTACGATAACACTGATAAACATTACCACTGCCAAAAGATCGAAAATAATTCCCACATACGTCATGAAACGGATGGGCATATAAGAAAAGCCCATCATGGAATCCAGCACCAGTTTAAACTTCTTCGCAAAAGTCCAGCGGGAGACGCCCTTCTCTCTGTCCTTTCTGTCAAAGTAAACCATATCCGTCCGGAAGCCCGCCCACAGTACCTGAAGGGTAAGACTGGAATTTTTCTCGTCAAGACGCTCCAGCACCTCGATTACCTTCCTGTCGATCAGGTAACAGTCACAACCGCCCACGGGCATATTTTTATTGACAAATTTCCTTACCAGTGAATAATACAGATTGGCAAAAAATATCTTTACTTTGGATTCGTCCCTCGACCTGCGGACAGCCAGAACTACCTTATTGCCCTGCTTCCACCGTTCATACATCTCAAGAATCAGAGCGGAATCCTCCTGAAGATCCGCCTGCTTTGTCACCGCGCAGTCTCCCGTACAGACAGATAATCCGGCCAGAAGCGCCGCATGTTCCCCGAAATTGCGGGATAGCTTCACCAGCCGCACATGACCGTCAAGCTTCTGAATCTCGCCCATAATCTGCCATGACCGGTCTCCCGAGCCGTCATCCACGAATATAATTTCGTAGTCCCCAAGCTCCCCCAGAATCTTCGCTTTCATATCCTCATATAAATCCATCAATGTATCTTCATTAAAATACACAGGAACAATGATCGACAGCTTACTCACTTTTTGAAAACTCCTTTTCTTTTAACACCTGAAGATAAGTGCCATAATCGCGTATGTATTCTTTTTCGTCATAGTGCCTGCTGGCCAGTACCAACAGCACGGAATCCTCCGAAAAATCGTACATATCCTTCCAAAGCATAGAGGAAAGATAAAGTCCCATACGCGGCCTGTTAAGCTCTATAACGGCCGATTCATCTCCGTTATCCACCCTCACCTTACTGCTCCCGCTCACATTGACCAGCAGAAATTCCGTCTCTCTGTTGGCATGCTGCCCGCGGATCACCGTGCTGTCCGACCCATAGATATAAAACACACGCTTAATGTCAAAGGGAAGATCCATCCCCTCTCCCTCAATGACCACCAGATTCCCTCTCTCGTCACCGAGATCCGCAAATTCTATTAATTTATACTGTTCGACCAGACTCAATCCTATTCTCCTCTTCCGGATGCTGCATTTCGGTTCCACCCCGCCTCCGTTTAAAAGGCATTTAAGAATTCAATGACCTTCCCCTGTTCTTCCGGTGTGATCCCGCTATACATAGGAAGGGACAACACCGTATCCGCATACTGTTCCGTTCTCTTAAAAGCTCCCTTCCGATATCCCAGATAGGCATAGGCCTCCGCCAAATGAGGGGGCACCGGATAATGTATGATAGTACCGATTCCGTTTGCATCTAAAAAAGCCGCCAATTCGTCTCTTTGCTCCGTTCGCACCACATACTGATGCCACACATGGGTCACACCCTGACGAACCTTGGGAAGAATCAGCTTTTCATTTTGAATCAGTCTCGTATAACGCTCCGCCGTCTCCCGCCGTTCTTCCGTTAATTCATCCATATGGGCAAGGCGCACTCTGAGCATGGCTGCCTGAAGCTCGTCCAATCTGGAATTGGCTCCCACCACCTTGTTATAATACCGCTTCTCGCTTCCGTAATTGCGATACATTTTCATGGATTTGGCAAGTTCGGCATTGTCGGTAACTATGGCTCCCGCATCGCCGAAAGCTCCCAGATTTTTCGACGGATAAAAAGAAAAGCAGCCTATATCCCCGAAAGTTCCGGTCATTTTCCCGTGGACAGCCGCGCCGTGGGACTGTGCGCAGTCCTCCACCAGCCGCAGATTATATTTCCGGCAAATCCCCGCAATCTTCTCCATGTCCGAGGCCTGCCCGTATAAATGTACCGCTAAAACAGCCTTTGTCCTATCGGTAATTTTCTCCTCTATTCCGTCCGCATCCATATTATAAAACTCGTCCGGCTCCACAAAAACCGGTGTGGCTCCGTTGATTGTTATGCCCATTACACTGGCAATGTAAGTGTTGCCCTGAACGATTACCTCGTCGCCCTTACCGATTCCCAGCACACGGAAAGCCAGCCAGAGAGCATCCAGCCCGCTTGCCAGCCCCACGCAATATTTTGCACCGGTATACCTTGCAAATTCCTCCTCAAAAGCCGCCACCTCCGGCCCCAGCACATACCAGCCGGAACGCAAAACCCGCAGCGCCGCCTCCTCGAATTCCTCCCGATATTTTTCAAAGCCCCTGTCAAGGCGGTTTTGCATAATTTTATCAGACATACGGACAATCTCCTACTTGGCAAAAATAACAATAAAACTATGTCCATTTTACTCTATCGGATATTAGATTTCAAGTTTAACTTACCGATTAGGAGAATTCCCGGTAACAGTTCGTCACTGTTCACTCGCTGTCACCGCGAGGTGAAACCCGAGACAGACATGCGCGAAATCGCTGTTTTGCGATTTCTGTGCATAGTTTGCTGTGAACGGAGTGAACAGTAACAACAGTTCGTCACCGTTCACTCGCCGTCGCCGCGAAGTCAAAGTCGTTTTGAATTATCATTTCCGGTAAAAACGCACATAGGAGCCGTCCGATACGGCGGTGTATCCGAAATCATTCTCAATATACCGCATAATCCAATTGTCCCAAGGCTCCTTCAATTCCCCGAACCAACAGTCCACCACAATCACTTCCGGTCTCTTCTCAGGGTACTGTTCCCAGTACACAAGCAGCCTTTCGTCATAGCTGGTAGGATCTACTATAGAAAAATGGCATACCTCATAATCATCGAACAAATACGCGGTGGTTCCCACGGACATAACCATGTTGGCGACGATCAGTACCTTTTCGCCCTTCTGCAGATTATCCCTGTAAAAGGGATAATTGGAATTGTAGATATAGGCACACATATAATCCGTTAGAATGCCTGCCGCAGGACCCTCCTTCATGATTCCGCTTATTTTCAGGATGGTGCTGTTATCCTTTCCGCCGCGCAAAGTATATCCTTTCCCGAAAACGGAGCAGAGACACAGGCTCACAATCAAGAAATACGCCCATGGCTTGGCGGAATCTCCCATAATCCTTTCCATGGCAAAGACAATTACCGCAGCAGCAAAGACAATCCCCAGCGCTCCGTGGGGCAGCGTATAATACATAGCCAAGTCACTGATATACATTACACCGGCATATGCCGCAAGCGTCCCCGCTATCCCCCAGAAAAGCTTCTTTCTGCTTTCGCCGGCCCAAGACCACACAATGGCCGCAAACAGCCAGAGCACCAAAAAATGTATCTGAAGGTATTCATAGCCTATACCCCGCACCGCCCAGTAATAAATCTGCACACATTCCGCCGTCACTGTGGCTATGGTCAGATAGATCAGCAAGCCGGCCTTTCCGCCGATTGCCCTTCCCTTGCTTTTCTGCCGCAGCCGAACCCCTAAATAGCAGAAAGCGCTTACCGCTCCTATGACGGCAAGCCACAGCCCCCAGAGGACAAAATTATCTACATAATTGCCTGCCTTTTCATCCGTTACCCCTGACACATCATGAGTAGTGTCAAAGGAAAGGAGTCTGCCGATATTGTCGCTTAATTCCTGCACACCGACATTTTTTAATACATACGCCAGCCACAATGCCCCGCATAAGGCGCAGACGGCGGTCAAAAGAAAACAATCCCTCCACCGGCTTTTCCCCGATCCTGCCAATATCCATATCAGAAAAAAGGGAAACAGTATTATGCAGGTGGGATAGGTCAATATCTCGCAGGACAGCGCCGCTCCCACTCCCACAAGCAGATACCAAGGGCGTTTCCGTCCCTCCCCCGTGTCACGATAATATTTCATCATCAGCAAGATGCATACCGTAAGAAACCATAACTGCATATTGCCGAATTCGGGGATCTGAATATTCTTAGGTACAATGTTAAAATACAGCAGCGCCAGCAGGAAGGCATATCGCTTCTCCGTAATTTTTACCAGCGCCCGATATACCAAACAGGCAAGCGTGAGCTGTATTCCCAATGTCACAAACCGCAGAAACAAAATCACCCCTGTCAGCGTCCCCGTCACCGCCCTGTATATCCAAATCAAACCGGCACACAAGAAAGCCGATGTCTGATGGGGCTCCCACATTTCCCGAAACAACAGGTCACCCTGTAAAGTTCGATACGCCATCACGATCTGGTATTCTTCGTCAAGAGTATAATCCACAAAAATCAGCTTTGCTGCGGCCAAAAAACTCCCCAACAGCAAAATGATCTTGACCGCCTTCCATCTTTTTTCCGACACTGTCATCCTCCGTTCCGTCACTTTCCCTGTATCCGCCTTTGTGTACATTGTAGTATTGAATATTTTTCCAATTCCCATACATTATACCATTATTTCTGCCATAACCAAACAAAATATTAATCAGCAGAAAAAAAGGCACCCCCATATTTCTATAGGATGTGCCTTTTTATCACTCTGAATCGTTTTTCTAAATTAATTCTTAATACTTGTCAAATCCGTCACCCAGAGAGATAATCTGCTCGTTCGCACCGGATACGGCACTCACGGAAGCATCGCTCTTAAAAGATGCATTCTTGTTATTGCCAAGATTATAAATGGAGAGCAGCTCACGCATACGGGATGCCTGATTGGACAGCTCTTCACTGGCAGCCGCACACTCTTCACTGGTAGCGGAGTTAGTCTGTACCACCTGTGAAACCTGACTGATCGCCTGCTCAATCTGTGCAATGGCAGTTGCCTGATAATTGGAGGACGCCGCAATATTATTGATAATCACTTCGCTGTGCTGTACTACATCGGATATAATACCAAAAGCTTTTGCCGTCTCGTCTGCAATTTTGGAACCGGTATCCACTTTTCCGATGGAATCTTCAATCAATTCTGCTGTCTCGGCAGCTGCAGCCGCACTTCTTGCAGCGAGGGTTCTTACCTCCTCTGCCACTACGGCAAAGCCCTTACCTGCTTCACCTGCTCTTGCAGCCTCCACAGCGGCATTCAACGCAAGGATATTTGTCTGGAATGCAATATTGTCAATGGTCTTAATAATTGCGGAAATACTCTCGGAAGACTTGTTGATGTCCTGCATAGCAGCCATCATATCCTGCATCTGCGCATTTCCCTGCTTTACATCCTGAATCGCTTTGCTTACCAGCTCTGCTGCGGAATTTGCCTGCTCCGCATTTTCTCTTGTCTTCTGAGCAATCTCGTCGATGGAAGCCGTAATCTCCTGAACCGCGCTGGCCTGCTCTGTGGATCCCTGTGCCAGAGACTGGCTGGCATCCGCTACCTGAGAAGAACCGATGGTTACCTGATATGCAGCATCATTGATGTTGCTCAAAGCGTGTTGATTGTCGTCTACCAGCTTCTTCAGGGACATTCCCAAGATATCATCCGGGGATTTCGGATTCACTTCCACGGTCAGATTACCGTGGGAAACCTCTTCCGCAATACTTGCCTGATACTTGATATTGTCAATAACCGTTGTATATTCATCTACCAAATCGCCAAACTCATCATTGGAATATTTGGTCAACTCAAGATTATTCACATGTCCCATAGCGATCTCCTTAGCCGCATCGGACAGCTGTCTTACGGAACGTGCAATGGTCTTAATCAAAGCCGTACTGATGATAAGCGTAATAGTTACGGAAATCACCAGAAGCACTATATTAATTATATTGGAAATATTCATGGTATTCTGCAACGCAACAATTCTCTCGTCCTTGCCGGTATTGACAAATACCTTCAGCTCCTCACCATGATCTCTCAGAACCTGAATTCTGTTGTCTTTGCCGTTATTGACAAAATCCATCAGTTCTTGGCGCTTGCTTTCATCAATGCCGGTCATCGTCTCCAGCTTTTCATTAATTCCCACTGCGCCGGCTTCATTCAATTCACTGATGGAAGCAACCAATTCATCCAAAGCCCCGCTGATCTGTACCGTACCTTCTTCGTTCATCTTGGTGATTGTCTTTACGGCATAGTTTGTAATCCACACACCTACGAGCACATTAATGATTGTCAGCACAATCGGAACGGCAAAGCCTATAATTAATTTTGTTCTAATACTCATGTTTTTCATTAATATTATACCTCTCTTTCATCGTCGTCAGACATATCATTAGTCTGTTCGGCAGCAGAATTATCATTATCGTTCAGCAGCTTATCAGGGTCTATCAACAGCTTCACCGAATCCCCCACACGTCCGATTCCGTAAACGTATTTGTTCTGAAGCCTGTCTCCACGCATGATAGTCGGCGGCGGCAGAATATTTTCATCGGCGATTTCCACCACTTCCGCAATTTGCTCTACCACCAATCCAACCATTGTATCCTTAACTATAATGACCATAATGCATGTTCTATCGTTATATTCAAATGGTTCTTGCTTAAATCTGCGCCGCACATCAATAACAGGAAGAATCTTTCCTCTGAGGTTGATCAAACCTTTGATATAGTCCTCTGTCTCCGGTATTGCCGTTATCGCCTGAAAGGGTATAATTTCACTGACATACTGCAATTTCAATCCAAAGTACTCGTTTCCGGATTTAAAGGTCATGTACTTGCCCTGCTGTACGTCATGGTCCTGCCCGCGAACGCCTTCTCTTTCTTCACTCATGTTGGCACCATTCCTTTCTTACAGTTTAATCTATTAATCCTGACGGATCCAATATCAAGGCAATGCTGCCGTCTCCCAACTGGGTACAGCCGGAAATTCCCTTTACCTTTTTGATATAGGGAGGAATAGGCTTAACTACGATTTCTTGCTTTCCGATCAGTTTATCGACAAACAGACAAATGGTCTTGCCTTCCACCTCAAAAAGCAGCATCATACCCTCTTCCACATTTGAGCGGTAATCCTCCAGACCATACCAATCACCGATTCTGAGTACTGGATAGCACTCGTCTCTGATCATGACATATTCTTCACCCGTGGGTTCATGAATCATCATTTCCTCTGTCACGCGGACAAACTGCTTAATAAAGCTGGTTTCCACTACAAAGGACGTGGTGCCCGTCTCCATAACGATTCCGTCGATAATCGCCAGAGTCAGAGGAATCTTCAAGATCATACTGCTTCCAAAGCCCGCAGTACTTTCAATTTCCAGCGTTCCGCCAATGGACTGGATATTCTGTACTACCACGTCCATTCCCACTCCTCTGCCGGAGTATTCCGTTACCTGCTCATTGGTAGAAAATCCGGGAAGCGTGATAAACTGGAACACTTCCTTGTCCTCGTAGGAGGATTCCAGTCTGTCGGGATCCAAAAGCCCCTGTTTCTTTGCCTTCGCCAAAATCTTCGTCCGGTCAAGGCCTTTTCCGTTATCGGAAACGGTAATCCACACCTTGCCCGCCTCCGTCTTAGCGGCCAGCGTAACCTTTCCTTTATCCGTCTTACCGCTTTCGGCGCGCTCTTCGTTGGTCTCGATTCCATGATCCACGGCATTTCTCACCAAATGCATCAAGGGATCCGAAATCTTTTCACTGATATTTTTATCAACCTCCGTATGCTCACCGATCATCTCAAATTCAATGTCCTTGCCCAGCTTTCTGGACACGTCAAAGACGATACGGTTCATCTTCTGGAATAGATTGGTAAGGGGCACCATTCGCATGGACATGATAACGTTCTGCAGATCCGTGGCTATCTTGGCCATCTGTGTTGCAGCCTTATTAAAATTGTCCAGATTCAAACCGGGCACCTTCAGGTCAGGGTTCTGTAATACAACCGACTCCGATATAACCAGTTCCCCGATAAGATCCATAAGCTGATCCATCTTCTGGACATTTACGCTGATAAAAGCTGCCTTTTCGGTTTTGGGCTTATCCTTTGCCAGTTTCTTCGGTTTTCCCGGACTCTTCGATTGAATGACAAAGTCTCCGGGAGCCATCTTCGGCTTCTCCGGCTTCTCAATTTTCTCCGGTTTTTCGTTCTTCTCGGCTTCCTGCTCTTCCGCACCTTCCTGCTCGGCCTGAGCTTTCGCCTCGATTTCCTCCACACTGGACTGCAGATCAATCTCAGGCTCCTGATGGTCTCCGAAATCAAAGCCTTGTAAAAACTCCTCAGCCTTACACTCGAAAATATCTACCTTTTCAATATCGTATCCGGTTTTAATAACCTGTCGTATATCCGCTTCCGAACATTGTGCCTGAAGCAGAATCCTGAAACCTTCCTCCAATAAAGTGGTAATGCTGCTTTCATCGGAGATAAGATCCTCCGGTTCATAAAGCAGATCCTCCGCAAGCTCCTTCAGAGCATATACGGTTTTATACGCGTGAACATTTGCCATATCCGTATCCGGAAAGAAAGTTATGTAAATCTTATAGAAATGGCTGGCGCTGTTTGCTACCGGCGCAATATAAAAATGCTTGGGCTCTTCGCTCACATTTGCCTTCGGCAGCTCCTTGCCTTCTTTTACCGCACCATTCTTTATTTCTTCCAGAAAACGATCTAATTCGGCAATAATATCAGCCGGATCTCCATCTACCGGACTGCCATCCTGTATTTTGTCCATTTCGCCGGTAATGAAATCTACCACCTGCAGTACATGTTCTACAAGTTCTTCATGAACAACATTTTGGGGATGGGACTCTCTCAGATAATAAAAGACATCCTCCAGTTTGTGTGAGATGGCTGTTACATTGTCGAACATCATAATACCGGAAGAACCCTTGATCGTATGCATCGTCCTGAAAATTTCATTGATGGTATCTTCATCGAAGCACTCCGCATCCTTCTGTTCCAAAACAGTCTCCTGAAGCTGCTCCAGCAGCTGACCGTTTTCAAACAGATACATATCAAGCATCCCTTCCACGTTAAATTCTTCAGCCATGTACTTCTCCTTTCCCTTTTATTTGCATCTATCAAATCAGATTTAATTTTTTCATAGCTTGCTCAAATCTGGCCTGATCAATAGGTTTTCCAGAATAAATGGTACATCCCAATTCGAATGCCATTTTTACATTCTGCTCATCGTTTAATGCAGTGGTCATGATCACCTTAACTTCCTGATCCTTCGGAATATTCTTCTGCTTTTCCAGATTACGGATTCCAAGCAGCGCCTGATATCCGTCCATAACCGGCATCATTACATCCAAACACACCAAATCATAAGGATCTTCATCTTCCAATGCCATCAGAAACGCATCCACAGCCTCCATTCCGTCTACGGTTACGTCGCATTCTCCGTATTTTGACAAGAATCCGGACATAAATTTTCTGGTTGCATAATCGTCTTCCGCCAATAAAATTTTCATACTCCCTCTCCTTTACATTGTGTTTAACACATAATACGTTTTTCTTGCAATATTTGACAGTTTCTCCTGAAACTCTACTGCACCTAAATCATATGCCACCTTTGGCATACCGTAAACCACACAGGTGGATTCGTCCTGCCCGATGGTTCTGGCTCCTGCCTTTCTCATGGCAAGAAGACCCTTTGCCCCGTCTCCTCCCATGCCGGTCAAGATAATCCCCAATGCATTGGAGCCCGCAACCTTTGCTACGGATTCAAACAGTACATCCACCGAGGGACAATGGCCGTTTACCTTCGGCCCCTGCCGTATTTCCACCTGATACATACCGTTTACCTTCACAAGGTGCATGTGCTTATCTCCTCCCGGAGCAATCAGCACCGTTCCCGGAAGCACTCTGTCACCGGTTCTCGCTTCTTTTACACGCACCCTGCACTGATTATCCAGCCTTTTGGCATACATATCCGTAAAACCGGGGGGCATATGCTGTACCACGACAATGCCTGGGAGATCCGCGCCGTAATCCTTCATAACGGAAAAAATGGCCTCGGTTCCTCCTGTGGATGCCCCGATAGCAATCACCAGATTTTTCTCGTGGGACGTAAAGGACTGCGGCTCCTGAGGCATAATCTGCTGCTTAATTCTGCTGATTTTCGCAGTGGAAGCAATCTTAATCTTGACCAATAACTCGTTCCGTATAAAGCTTTCCAGCTGCTTCCGCTCGGATACGGCGGGCTTTGCCACAAAATCCACCGCACCGGCATTCATGGCGTCAAATACCTTATCGGACAAGGAACTGATCACCACTACCGGAAGAGGATACTGTGGCATAAGCTTTCTCAAAAATTCAATTCCGCTCATCCGGGGAAGCTCCACATCGAGAGTCATTACATCAGGATGATATTTTAAAATGGCGTCTCTGGCCTCAAAAGGATCCTTTGCCACGCCCACAACCCGAATGCCGGGATCCATGTTAAGTCCTTGTACCAAAAGCTCCCTGAACACCAGAGAATCTTCCACAACCAAAACTTTAATCGGATTCATAACCTATGTCCTTCCTACATTTTTCTAAAAATCGAAGGTTGTATGATCTGAAACGGAGTACTGTCTCTGTCGATAGTTTCCGTCATTCCTACAAATAAATAGCCGCCCGGTTCAAGAGTGTCATACACCTTCTGCACCAACTGACGTTTCGTCTCCTCATCAAAATATATCATAACATTCCGCAAAAAAACAGTATGCATTTTTTTCTTAAACGGAAAGGGATCCATCAAGTTAAATTTTCTGAATATAACCTGCTGCTTTATCTCATTGTCCACCGCATATTGGCCGTTGGGCGTTTTGTGGAAGAAATGCTTTTTCCAATTCTCCGGTATCTTCTCCATGTGCTCTTCGTCATAGACTCCCCTGATAGCCTGACTCAGCGCCTGTGTGGAGATATCGGTAGCCAGAATTCTGGCATCCCATTTCTCATGATCCAACCCCAGAAAATCCCTTAGCGTCATGGCGATCATATAAGGCTCTTCCCCGCTGGAGGAGGCGCCGCACCATATGCGGAGGTCTTTTGTATTCATAGCTTTTTTCTGTGCCCAAGGCAGCACTTCTTTTTTGAAAAAATCAAAATGACCAAACTCTCTCATAAAATAAGTATGGTTTGTGGTCAGGTAATTCATCAGAGTCTTTTCCAGATCCCCCGATCTGTCCCTCTCCACATCATTCATAAACGCACTGAAACTACCCCATCCTCCTCTGCGCAGGTAATTTTCCAGTCTTCCGTTTATTATTGCTTTTTTCCCGTGCAAATCAATACCATATTTTGACTTTACAAACGAAACAATCCTTAAAAATTCCTCATCCGATATCATGATACCACTTTTCTACTCCTTTTGCCTCTAAAAATTGCATAGAACCAAAACAGCCGTTAAACCGCAAAATATTAACAAAGCTGACGTGATATCTTGCAGAAAATCCGAAAGATATCCGGATGGAACTTCCGTCCGGATTCCTCCTCCATAATCCGCAAAGCTTCCTCCTTACTGTACGCCTCGCGGAAGCTTCTCTTCTCCGTAAGCGCACAATAGACATCCACCACGGTTACAATCCTTGCCGCCAAAGGAATTTTCTCCCCTTTGAGCCTTGCCGGATAACCGCTTCCGTCCCAGTTCTCATGATGGAAATTAACCACATCCACGGAAATTTGAATAAAATCGTTGAAATCCGAGGTCACATACAGATCCCTCAACAGCTTGGCGCCCACTTCCGTATGGCTCTGCACCAGCTTCTTCTCCTCCTCCTCCAAAGAGGATTCCTTTTGCAGTATGTACTGGGGGATTCCGATATTTCCGATGTCACAGAGTACTGCCGCCGCCTCAACGGTATCAATAAAGGAATCGGAAATGTGTTCTGCAAAGAGGGGCGAAAACTGCATACTCTGCGCCAGTTTCCTACAGTTCTTATGCATTCTTATCATATGCTCATGATTGTAATAGGATTTCTCCGCCGCCATTTTGGCAAGAGCATACAGCACATTCTTTCTCTCCTGCTCAATCTGACGCACCTGCTCCTGAACGGACTTCTGAAGTCTTCTGTTATTTTCACTGATCTCCTGTGCCGCAGCATGAAGGGAAAGGTGAAGCTTCACTCTGGCCTGAACCACCTCCGGAATAAACGGCTTGACAATATAGTCGTTTCCTCCCAGAGAGAAGCCCTTTACCACATCCTCGGATTCCCCGAAGGCGGAAATAAAGATCACCGGAATGTCCCTTGTGTGTGCGCTTCCCTTCAAAATCCGGCAAAGCTCATGACCGTCCATCTCCGGCATGGAGACATCCGTCAGCACTAAATCGGGATTGCAGCTCCTAAACTCCTCCAGAGCCTGAACGCCGTTCTCTGCCAATACGGGCCGACACCCCATAGCCTTTATGATTTCCTCCAGAATCACCCTGTTGGTTTCCACATCATCCACAATCAAAATTACCGATCCACAGATTTCTTTATTTTCATAATCCATCCGCTGCATTCCCCTCTTCCGGTTTCCGTTCCATGTTTGTCTTCAATTCCTCCAAACTTGCGATGGCTTTCTCGTAATTTGCCTTCTGAACCGCCATCTTAAGACGAAGAATACTCCTTGCGACATCCCGGGGCGCCTCTTCCGTCAGCTGCCTTACCGTCTCCATAAAATCCTCTGCCTTCTCCCAGTTCTCCATCTCGATACAGAGAACCATTTTGGACAAGGTTTTATCCAGAAGCTCCAGATTTTCCGAAGTGCCGTAGACGCGCATGGCATCCGTTTCGTTCTGATCCTGAAGTCCGGCCACAGCGGCGGAAATCTCGGCGCCGCTCTTACGAACTGAAATATCCGGCAAAGCATACTCCTCTTCCCCGGTATCGCCGTCTCCCACCCATATGGAAAAGGTAAAAGCCGTACCCTTGTTCTTTTGACTTTCCACACTGATGCTTCCGCCCATCATTTCCACGAACTGTTTGGTAATATTTAATCCCAATCCCGTACCGCCGTATTTTCGGGAAATGGAGGCATCCACCTGAGAAAACGCCTTAAATAATTTGTCCTGATTCTCTTTATCGACACCGATGCCCGTATCCATTACCAGAAAATACAATTCGATTGTATTTTTCACCTGCGCCGTCTTAATGATCTCCAGAGAAATCCTTCCCACATGGGTAAACTTTGTGGCGTTGGACAATAGATTATTCAAAATCTGTACGATTTTCAGCTCATCCCCCACAACATACTCCGGAATCTCCGGAGACACAGTCACAAAAAACTCCAATCCTTTTTCTGTAATTTTATTTTGATGATTGCCTCTGACATAATCAATCATATTGCGAAAATGAAACCTGCGTGTTTCCATTACAAATTTTCCGGCTTCAAGTTTTGAGAAATCCAGAATGTTATTGATCAGCCTGTTCATATCTCCGCAGCACCTTTCGATCAGCCGCAGAGTCTTTTTCTTATGTTCATCCTCTTCTTTCTCCGCAAGTTCCATAATATTTCCCAAAATACCGTTCACGGGCGTCCGGAGCTCATGAGTCACATTTGCCACAAATTCGGATCTTACCTGCAGCGCCTGCTTTGCCTCCTGCTGGACATGCTCAATCTCTTGGCTCAAATGCTCTTTTTCCAGAATATCGTTTGCCATGCACAGATATCCGGCGCATTCCTCCTCCCACAGCATCCGCGCCTCCACGGGGAAGCATGTAAGATTCTTTCGATAGGCGGTAAGATTCTGCGTCCGGCTGCCGAAACTATACTCCGAGAAAAAGCCGTCTTCCGTTTTCTTAAATTCATTGGGAAAAATGCTGCTGATATGATTGCCGCACAGCTCGTTTCCATATTCCAGCCTGTCTCTTGCTGCAGCGTTTGCGTACACTATGGTTCCGTCCGTGTTAAATATGAGGAACATCTCCAAGCTGTTCTCCACAGGCAGCAATCCGGTTCCGTCCTGAGTCATAACTTCCTCCACAAGCAGACAGGCAGCGAAACTAAAATATCTCTCTCATCTCGCTGTCTGCTTTTTATTTACACAAAACTGAAAATCTTGTTTACTTCCACCATGTCATAGAAGTCCTGCTTAGCGAGCTGGAAGCATTCCATTACGTCCGGTGAGAACTGGCCGCACTCACCGTTCTGAATCATCTCGTATGCCTCTGCATGGGAATAGGCTCCCTTATATACTCTTACGCTGATCAGCGCGTCATAGACGTCCGCAATGGACACGATCTGTGCGCTGATGGGAATCTCGCTGCCTTTTAAATGATCCGGATACCCCTTGCCGTCCCATCTCTCATGGTGATGGCGGCAGATTTCATAACAATACTTATAAAATTCGTCCTCCACACCTTTTTGGAAAGTAGCCAGCATGTCGCAGCCTATGGTGGTGTGGGTCTTCATTATCTCGAATTCTTCCTGAGTAAGCTTTCCCGGCTTCGTCAAAATTGCATCCGGAATTCCGATTTTCCCGATATCATGAAGCGTTGAAGCCTTTGTAATCTCCTCAATCTGTACGGGAGTAATGCCATACTCCGGAAAATATTTGGAGAGATATTTTAAAAGGACTCTGGTAAAATATTTAATCCGGCGCACATGGTCTCCGGACTCGGAGCTTCTAAACTCGACCACGGAGCTGAGCGCTTCGATCAGGAACTCATTGTTTTCCCGAATCTTCTTTTCCTGCGCAAGAATGGCTATCTCCTGTTCTTTCAGGCGCTTCTCCATATTTGCTTTATTTTGATACAACTCAATCAGGTTCTTAGACCTTCTCTTTACAATATCAGGGTAGAAGGGCTTATGTATTACATCGGCTATTCCATACTGGTAAGCCTTGTCTTCACTGTCCCTGACCGTCTCGCTGGTAATCAGGATGACCGGAATCCTGTCGATTAACCCTTTCTGCTTCATATACTCCAGCACGGCAAAACCATCCATGACCGGCATGATAACATCTAATAAGACCAGCACAAAATCCGGATTTTTTTCAAGCTCATCAACTGCATCCTGACCATTTTCGCCCTGAACGACCTCGTAGGTTTCTCCGAACATTACTTCCAGTATTGTTCTGTTGACTTCTTCATCGTCCACAATTAATATTCTCTGCTTATCCATTTTCCCTCCTGATGTAACTGCCCTTTTCTTAATTGATTTTGATTAAAAAATATCATTTATAGAATATTATTTATTTACCGAATTGTCAATATCAATTGCCCAAATTCTCATTCCAAATGTAACCGTTTGGTTACTGTTCACTCGCTGTCGCCGCGAGGTGTTTTCACGCTGTTTCCGCGTGATAAACCCGAGACAGACATGCGTGAAATCGCTGTTTTGCGATTTCTGTGCATAGGCTGCGTCAATACATCTTTGCAAAATATATTAGACAAGCCTTGCAAAATAGAATATAATAGATGGAAAAGAATGATTCGACAATATGTAGAATGAAATCAATAGTATATAGGAGGACAAAAATGGACGCAGCATTTAAAGCAGAGCTTGAAGAAATGGGGATGGATGTAGACACTACAGTCAATCGGTTTATGGGGAACGAGGGTCTGTATCTCAAATTTTTAAACAAATTTCAAAATGATCAGAGCGTTGCCAATATTCAGCAATATATAACCGATCAAAACGCGGAGGAAGCTTTCAAAAGCGCGCACACTTTAAAGGGTGTTGCCGCAAATCTGGGGCTGGATCCCATCGCGCAGCACGCTTCCGATATTGTGGAGCTTCTCCGCGGCAAAAATCAGTTTTCCGAAGTCGATACGGATAAGCTCAATTCCGTAAATGCGGAATTGAATACTATTTATGATGCGTTGATGAAGGTACTTGCCGCCCACCAGTAAAAGTCTCCCTGAGGCAGGCAGCACCTGTTTGTGACGGACGCAATATAATATGGTAGAATTGCTTCAAAATACAGAGCCGGTTCACCTATGCAAATGAACCGGCCTTGTTTTTTCAAGTGACATCACAAATCTCACGTCCGATATAAATCTTCCCGCGCATTAATACATCATCGTATTCATTTCCAAAGCACACAGACGCGGAAATGACTATTCAAACACACTCTAAAGCCTGAAGTCTATGTTCTGCCCCCAAAGCCTCTCTTCATCGGTTCTTACCAAATCGCTCCATGCGGCATAGAGGACATTGTCCACCTTTTTCTTTAATTCGTCAATGGAAGATGCGGTAACGGTCACATAATCACTCTCGGTCTTGTCTGATTTCCTGCTCTCCTCCAAGGCCTCCGCCTGCTTTTTCTTCTCGGCTCGTTTTGCGTCCTTCTTAGCCGTTTCCTTCTTTTCCGCAGTTCTCTTGGCAATCCGCTCTCTCTGCGCCGCCAGAGACTTATCCACCACGGCAAAGAAAGAGGTAGTGCCATTGTCGTTAACCTGCATGCCGAATCCCTTCACGCTGCTGTTGGAGCCGATGTCCTTTTTCATTTGACTCAATTGGACTGCAGCCTTGCTGATAATACCCTCATACTGCGCACGAAAGACTTCGTCCTCCGCCATCTTTTCGATTTTTTCCTCGTCCACCAGCACTACGGTCTTGTACGGATTCGCGAAACTTCCCGCCTGCGCCTTTGCCGCTTCTTTCTGATCCGCGCTTACCAATATAAAATCCATGTTGGAGAACTTTTTCTTCAGTTCCTCGTAATACTTTGCAGCCTTGTCACTGAGCTTGGGCTGTCCGATGGTTTTGCCGTAATTTCCTGTTTTTCTGGCAGATGAATTTGTCTTCTCCATCTCTGCCCCATAGGTTTTAACGGCATTCTCTTCCAGATTTGAAATACTGCTCATACATATCCCTCCTTGGTTTTGTCCTGTCCGTGGAAATCCGTTCCCACATTTTATGGTTCCGTTTATGTTATCGGCCGAAATTGTACTTTTATAAAGACTGTTTTCCAATTAATTCCGTCTATTGTAAGGTTTCCGTCCGTCCCATTAACAGCATTTCCGCACTTCTCTTCCCTGTGCCTCAGCAGCCTGCTCTATCAATTCCCTGAAAATAATTTCAATTCTCTCTTCAAAAGGCACATTTTCATTCTCCTCCTGTCTGGCCAGCGCTTCGTCCAAGAAACATCCCCCGCTGTACTTGTTTTTCGGGTCAAAGCATGGGAATGCAATGTCCGACAAGCCGCTTAATTCTCTAAAACGCTTATTAAAATGAAATTCCACCGTGTATCGTTCGACATCCAAAACAATAAAAAAAGGGATATTCGCTATTGTCTCTTCTGCAACAGCCGTTTCTTTGGTGACCTTAGTAAACAGCAGCTCCTTTTTTAAAGATCCGGGGAAAAAGTATGTCCCCTTCATCTGCTCCAACAGCGGTGCAACACAAATATCCTGATTCCTGATTCTGGATTGGCTGACGGCATACTTTAGACTCCTTAAATAACCTGCCACCTCAAAAGGATAACTAAACCCGCCGGCATATTTTGTATAAAAATAAAATTCTTTCCCTTGCTCATAAATCTGGTACACCGCATTTGTATTCATTGCATCATCCCCATTTGCATATAAAATTCTTCTGCGATTTATTTTATCATTCTTAAAAAAGAACAACAATCACAAAATATGAATACCTAATGCATAAGACTCAACTCTGTGTTTACATCTGACAGTCAGAACATATTGCAGTTATTGCAGTTTAAATTGCAAGGAAACCCGCGCCCCGTCCGCTCTGGCGCCATCGGAAATCTTCTTGATTTCACTTGCATTTACCCGTTTTCTGTTGTATAGTGGATTCGAATTGATTTCTAAAATAGGGCGATTCCGAAAGACAATTACATATTATATGGAGGAGAAACGATATGAAAGAAAAAGTAGTTCTGGCTTATTCCGGCGGTCTGGACACTACCGCCATTATCCCTTGGCTGAAAGAGAACTTTGACTATGAGGTTATCTGTGTCTGTGTAGACTGCGGTCAGGCCGAGGAGCTTGACGGTTTGGAGGAAAGAGCAAAATCCTGCGGCGCTTCCAAGCTTTATATTGAGAACGTGATCGATGAGTTCTGCGATGAATACATTGTCCCTTGCGTACAGGCAAACGCCGTCTACGAAAATAAATATCTTCTGGGAACCTCTATGGCAAGACCCTTGATCGCCAAAAAGCTGGTTGAGATTGCAAGAAAAGAGGGCGCCACAGCCATCTGCCACGGCGCTACCGGAAAGGGAAACGACCAAATCCGTTTCGAGCTGGGCATCAAGGCTCTCGCCCCCGATATCAAAATTATTGCCGCATGGAGAAACGATAAGTGGGATATGGATTCCCGTGAATCCGAGATTGCCTATTGTCAGGCACACGGTATTAATCTTCCCTTCTCCGCAGATTCCTCCTACAGCCGTGACCGCAATATCTGGCACATCAGCCATGAGGGTCTGGAACTGGAGGATCCTGCAAACGAGCCTAACTTCGAGCATCTTCTGGTACTGGGCACCACTCCCGAGAAGGCTCCCGAGGAGGGCGAGTATGTAACCATGACCTTTGAAAAGGGCGTTCCCACATCCGTAAACGGCAAAAAGATGAAAGTCTCCGAGGTCATCAGCGCTCTGAACGAGCTGGGCGGAAAACACGGCATCGGCATCATCGATATCGTGGAAAACCGCGTAGTAGGCATGAAATCCCGCGGCGTATATGAGACTCCCGGAGGAACCATTTTAATGGAAGCTCACCAGCAGCTGGAGGAGCTGATCTTAGACCGCGATACCTATGCACTGAAAAAGGAAATGGGCAGCCGCTTTGCCAGCCTCGTATATGAAGGCAAATGGTTCACCCCTCTCCGTCAGGCCGAGCAGGCATTTATCGAGGAGACGCAGAAATATGTTACCGGCGAGGTAAAGTTTAAGCTCTACAAAGGCAATATCATTAAGGCAGGCACCACGTCACCTTACACCCTGTACAACGAGAGCATTGCTTCCTTTACCACAGGAGATCTGTACGACCATCATGATGCGGAAGGCTTCATCAATCTGTTCGGACTTTCCTGCAAGGTGAGAGCTATGAAGATGCAGGAACAGGGTGAGGATCCGTACCGCGCATAACCTTTTGAGCATACACTAAGCTCCGGCAAAGAGTGTTGATTTCTCCGCTCCGGATTCCGCCGGATGGAAGCCATTGCCAAACATCTCTTCTTTTGAGGAAGAAACCGGCCTCCTAAGAGACCAATATGGCAATGGCTTTCGGAAAAGAGTATTGATTTATGGAAATAGTTTTGGTTTACTTTCTTATCATAAATGTCATCGGCTATTCCCTGATGGGAATCGATAAAAAAAGAGCTGTCCGGGGTGCTTGGCGCATCTCGGAAGCTTCTTTATTTACCGTTGCATTTCTGGGCGGCGCCCTTGGCTGCACTCTGGGCATGAACCATTTCCGCCATAAGACAAAACATTGGTATTTCAAATACGGTATGCCTGCAATTTTTGCAGTTCATGTCTGTCTGCTGCTGTCTCTGTTCCCACGGACATAACTGCGCCGTTCCGCCTGCGCCTGTTGCCGCCGCTTCGCCCAAAGTTTTTATTCTCCGTTTTACGTTGTCACGATCACTCCTCCGTCGCTGGCATACATACTGCTGATTCCTCTGGTATCCATGATGATACATTCTTTGAATTTACATTTGGATAAGATCTGCTCCTTCACCGTCTCCGCTCTGCCGGGCGCATTGCAGTGAGTGATAATCAGTTTCCTCTCCTCCGGATTCTTTACTTCCGCTATGGCCAGCTCCGCCATTTTACTCAGCGCCTTCTTTATTCCGATGGTCTGGCTTTTCTGGACGATACGGCCTTTGTCTCCTGCCATGACGGGCTTGATGCTCAGTGTGGAAGCTACCAACGCTTTGACACCGGACAATCTGCCGTTCTTCCGCAAGGTTTCCAGATTATCCAGCACAAACAAGGTATTTATACTGTCCCGGTAACTCTCAATCTGCCTTACAATCTCCTCAAAGGAAAGCCCCGCTTCCTCCAGCTCCATCAGCTTTAGCGCCAACTGGGTCTCGCCGCCGCTGGCAGACTCGGAATCCACTACATGTATTTGCTTTTCACCGTACTTTTCCCGGTAAAGATCGGCTCCCAGCTTCGCGCTGTTATAGCTGCCGCTCAAATGAGAAGACAAAGTCACCGCATACACATGATCCACCGGCTCGTTATACGCTTCCATAAAGCGTTCCGGCGACGGACAAGAAGATTTAGGACACTTAGGGCATTCTGCCACTTTTTTCAAAAACTCCGCTTGGTTAAAGGCCTCATCATCCAATATTTGGTAGTCCCCCACATCAAGCCCCAGAGGAATCCGCACAAAGCGGGAATCCTTCAAAAGTTCTCCGGGAAGTTCACAACAACTGTCAACCACTATTTTGTAACTCATAAGTTCTCTCCATTCTATTTGAAATATTTCAACCGAAAGAATACTTAACCGTCTGCGCTCTGCTGTCTTCCAACCATATCATTCTTTCCGCCTGTCATTCTTACCTTATAATGTAAGAAAGGAGTGCCTTCGTGTCATACTTGCATGTCTGCTTCGGGAATTTATAAACACATTTGGCCGACGGCGCCGCTGCATATAGGGTAAAAAATGCTATCGCATATAGTTTTCATTACCATATATGATAGCATCCTAAATGTACTATGTAAAGCATATTATTTCCATATCACGGATTTTTTACAACATTATTCAAAATTTGAGAGAATCTATGGAATCTTTTTATTTCGTTGTTTTGGGGATATCCGGAAAAGTGTCCTGACGCCTGTCCGGACAATAATGGACTTGTACCAGCCGATCTATCTTCCGTATCTCATCGGGAATGCGTATTTTTGCAGGACACATGGCTAGACAAGGCATTTCCGTACACTTCCGGCACCACTCTGCGCTTTGTTTGATCCCCATATCCAGTTTTCGCAGCGCCCAGTATTCCTTTCCGAGGAAAAAATAATGATACTGTCTGAATATGGTATGTATCTCCGTCCCGTAAGGGCACACACATCTCTGACAGCGGTCACAGGGAATGGGAGAAAATTCCTTCTCCAAAACGGATAGCACTTTATTAAAATCCGGAATGTCATCTGCATTTTTATAAGGGCCAAAGGCTGCCTGTGCCTGGCTGACAGTTCCGATTCCGATGAGCGCACAGGAGACAGGGTAAGAAAGCACGGTTCCCAAAAGCGTCTCCACAGGAAAAAAAGCCGGCAAAAGCCCCGCTGCATATACCTTGTTGATCAGAATTCCTTTTTCATTGAAAAGGGGTTCCGCCTTCATCCGGTCCAGCATCCCCCGTTCGAAAAGATTACCGCTTCCCTGAAGCACATCCACCCGGAAATCTCCGGCGCCGCGAAGAAGTATATCGTAATAGTGGGAAGCCACTCCCGCAAAACGTATCACACCCTCCCTCTTCAATTCCGACAGCGCATCTAATGCACCGCCTTTTTGAAAGACGGTTTCTTCATGGGCGGCGTCCACCTGATGCACAAAGTACATATCTGCCCAAGTTCCCAGATTCCGGCAGGAAGTTTTAGCGGCCAGATAGATTTCGTTGCCGTCGAAAAACCGGGCTTTGTCAGAGATAATGATTTTATCTCTGCCGATATAGGATGCAAATTTCCCTAACTTTATCTCTGCGTCACCGTATTCCGGCACAATTGCCGTGTCATATAAATTGCATCCGAGACGAAAAGCGTACTCCATCACTGTCAACGCTTCCTCATCGCTGAGATTATAATAATCGGGCAGCACAGGGACGCTTCCGCGCAAAACAGGAATGGTTCCAAAGCCCACCTCCGAGACGGACAGCCCGGTGCGCCCGAGCCTGCGGTATTTCATTGTGACTCCCATCTGTACGCTGCGGCGCACACAAGCAAAAAGCCGAATACACATTTTTATTCGACACGAATAATCAATGAACAGCTTCAGACAGAAAGGCTCAGAGGCACTTCAATCCTTTCGCAATTTCTCCATTCAATATTTTGATAGGGCACCCGACAAAGGCTCTCTCTTCTATAGCGATATCTTTTATAAGATTTTCCGGAGCATCTTTTGCAGCTCCTTCCGGAATGTCTTCTGTGGAATCCACATCTTCCATAGCATTTTTCATAATTTTTCCCCCTACTTGAATCAAGGAAAGTCCCCGGCAGAAGGCAAAAGCTTCCCTTCCGATCCGTTTTATGGTAGAGGGGAGCAGAACCCTCTTTAAACTATGGCAGCGGTAAAATGCTTTTTCCGGTATTTCCTCCACGCCTTCCGGAATCAGGATCTCCTGCAGGGAAGTACAATTTTCAAATGCTCCGGCGCCAAGCCGCCTGAGTTTTTCCAATCCGTCTATCCGTTCCAATGCCCCGCAGTTAAAGAAAGCCATCTTTCCGATCTCTTCCACATTCTGCGCCTGACGAATCTCCCTCAGCCATTTACAGCCCGAAAAGGCACGATTTCCCACGGATACTATGGAAGAGGAAACCGTTACCTCCGTCAGTAGATTCCCGTCTTGGAAAACGCCCTCACCAATGGCGGTAATGCCCTCCGGCAGCCGAAGCCGGGAAATATTTCCCGTGCACTCCACAAGTACGTTCTTTTCGTCCGTCTTAAAGCAGTTCATACTGTCTACGACGGCCTGCGCCGCCAAGGAAGGCAATTCCCTTTCAGGCAATTCACAAGACTCCTTTGTATTTGCCTCCATCAAAGAAGGGGACAATAACGCCCTCTCCCGGTCTGCAATGCCCGTTATCCGGAAAACAGTTTGATCCGGCAGAATAATTTCTTCTAAATAGATACAATTGCGGAAAGCATATTCCTCCACCCGTGTTCTTTCGGACATAAACCGGATTCTCTCTATCCCCATTCCGTTGGCAAAAGCCCATCCGCAGACCAATTTAATCTCCTCCGGCACCACTACCTCCCCCACACAGCAGGAGCCGTCCAAAAGCATATGATTAAATGCCACGAAGGGAGACTTGCGTCTTTGCCTGTCCATCCATGCCGTCCCGTGGAACGCTCTGGCGCCGATATGTTCCACACTCTCGGGAATCGTTATTTCCTCCAGCATCATACTGTCCCGGAATACCTCCGCCGCTATCCGGCGGATTCCCCAAGGTATTTTTATAACGCTTCCGGCGCCCCGGTATCCCCGGAGAATGCTTTCCTGATCTACGATAAAGCAGCTTAAAGCGCTGTGGAAAATCAACCGGACGATTTCGGGAATCCGCTCCGACAAAATGTCTTCATATGCGCCAAATTCCCATTTTTTCCCCTCATAATAAACCCGTCTCAGAAAAGTGCAGCCTGAGAAAGCATACTCTTGCAAAGAAAAGCCGCTCTGCCTCCCTCCCAGACAAATTTCCTCCAGACGGCCGCAGTCTTCAAAGGCATGGGGCATAATGCGGACATCCTCCGCAAATTCCGCCTTCCTGAAACGGGCGCAGTTCTCAAAAGCATACTCTCCTATCTCACATATATGCGATAAATCAAATTCTTCTAAACCGATACAGCCGCCGAAACAATGCTCCTGTACCTTCTCCGCGTTTTCGCAGGCACATATCCGGAGGGATGCGCATCCCTCAAACAGCCTTCCGGAGAGAACGGATACCCCGGACAGAACGGCCTCCGTAAGGGATGTGCAATAAGCGAACGCGGCGGTTCCCAGCTCCTTTACACGTATGTTTATTTTGAATAAAGAAATGCACTTTTCAAAGGCGCGTGCGCCGATTTTAAATATTTTTTCCGGAGAAACCACCTCTCTCAACCCATGGCAGCCCCAGAATGCACCTTCTCCGATCCAAGACAGGCTTTTAGGGAAAATCACCTTCGTAACAGCATCATTTCCGGAAAAAGCAAAGGGGGCGATTCCCGTAATTCCTTCCGGAAGGCTGATTTCTCCGCTGCAGCCCGTTCCGGAAATAACGATGCTCCCAAGCGCCTTGAGTGTATCTCCGCTCTGTTTTATCAGCGCGGTATCTTCAAAGGCACGCTCCCCGATTTGGTACAGTACATCCGGCAAATCGGCGGAAACGAGATCCCACCGCAGATCGCTGCAGCCGCCGAAGGCCATGCTTCCGATACTTTCCGCCTGTTTCAGACAGATTTCCCGAAGCCTGCCGCAATGGTAAAAAGCCTTGTCTCCCACGGATTTCCAAGCCACAGGCTTTCCCTCTGCATCCTCCACCGACACAAGTTCAAGGCATCCGGCAAAAACCGCCTTTTCCAACCGATCCACAGGGGAATGCCAGTATACCCGACGCAGGCCGGCGCAGGCTCCGAAAGCCCGCGGACCCACCCACTGTATGCTTGAAGGCAGATGAATGGCCGTTAGATTCGGGTTCCCGTAAAAAGCTCCGCCAGCCAAAATCCGTACATCCTCCGAGAGCCATATCTCCCCTTCTAAATTCCGCCCGTCCCAGAAAATTTCCCCTGTCTGTCCTGCCGGATTCATGCCGTCCAGAAAAGGCGTCTTCTCCCAGACGCTTTCTCCTACGGACTTCAGAGAATCCGGCAATACAATCCGCCCTAACGCGGTGCAGCCATACGCCAGCTTGTCCGGAATATGGCTTACCCCTTCTTCCAGCGCCAGCTTTTTCAGTCCGGTACAATCGGAAAAGATACCGGTGCCGTAATTTCGGCAGTCCCCACCTACTTGTACCGTCTCCACTCCGCTTTCCGCAAATGCCAGACTTCCCATATCCTCCACATTTGCCGAAAGAATTACATTCTTCAGAGAGACACATCGGTAAAAAGCCAGCTCTCCGATGGAAACAAGGCTTTCGGGAAAGGAAACCTTTTCCAGAGATCGGCATTGGAAAAATGCCTGCTCCTCGATTCGTGCCAGACTCCCGCCAAGATCAATTTCCTTTAACGCCCGACATCGTTTAAACACACTCGGTTCCAGCCGGGTAATCTTCCGGGGCAGTGTAACGCGGAGCAGCTTTACACAGTTTTCAAACGCCTCTCGGCCGATCCTCTTTAAATTCTGCGGAAAGGAAATATTCTGCAGAAGCAGACAGTCCCGAAAAGCTCCCGAACCGATTTCCAGCAGGCTCTCGGGCAGAATCACGCGGTCTATGGTTTCGTTTCCCGCAAAAGCCTCTTCCGCGATTACGGTGATCCCCTCCGGCACCACCACTCTGGATTCCGCACCCAGATATTTCAACAGGACGGTTCCGCTGATCCGGAAATTCCCCAGCACCTGTCTATGGATGGTTTTGACCGTTTCGGGAATCTCCGAACCATAGTCACGGGCGATTCCCTTTAATTCATACCGGACGCCGTCGGGCATTAATATCATTTTCAGTGCGGTGCAGTTCTTGAAAGCGTCTTCATGGATCAACAGATCCTCCCTATTCAAAATCACCGTTTCCAGACCGATGCAATTACGGAAGGCACGGCTTTCAATTTCTTTCAGAGATTTGGGCAATTTTACGGAGTGAATCCCCCTTTTATCGAAAAACGAGCTTTTCCCGAGTATTTCAATTCCTTCCGGAATCTCCACATGCTTTAGATTTGTGGAAAACTGTACAATTGTTCTGCCGTCCAATTCCATCATGCGGAGAATGTCGGCGGCAATTCTTTGAACCAGCTGCGGCAGCTGCAGCTTTCCCGCCACTGCCTCCACTACATTAGGAATCACAAAACGGCTTCCGTCCTCAAAAGTAAACTCCGTTAAAAGTCCGCAGCCGGTAAAGACATCACAGATACAGTCTTCTTCCAAAGCATGGGACAGGGTAATCCTTTTTAATGTCACGTCATTTGCAAAGGATTGATTTCCCAGATACCGCACTCCCGGTATGCGGGCTTCCTCGAGACTGTCGCAATATAGAAATGCACAGTCTCCCAGCGCCTCCACTGCAGGGGGCAGAAAAATAGTCCGCAAGGCATGGCAGCGATGAAATGCATAGGCTCCGATTTCACACAGCCCCGGAGGAATCTCCACATTTTCCAGCTTCCTGCAGCCCTTAAACGCTCCCCCAAGGATACGGCGCAGGCTCTGGGGCAATATTACCTTTTTTAAAGAGGCGCATCCCTTCAATGCGCCTTCCCCTATCGTATGGACACCTTCCGGAACGGCCAGTATTTCCTCTCTGCCCGTATACGAAACCAATGTCCCGTCCTGAATATGAATCTCTTCCATAACCTGCCCAACCTGTCTTATTATCCTGTCACTTCTGTTCTTTACCGCTTTTGCTCTTTACCGCTTTTGCTCTTTATCACTTTTGTTCTTTGCCGCTTTTGTTCTTTATCACTTTTGTTCTTTGCCGCTTTTGCTCTTTGCCGCTTTTGCTCTTTATCACTTTTGTTCTTTGCCGCTTTTGTTCTTTGCCGCTTTTGCTCTTTACCGCTTTTGTTCTTTGCCGCTTTTGTTCTTTACCGTTTTTGTTCTTGGTCTCTCTTGTCCCTCATAAACCCTTCTCTCAATTCCCCAACACTTCATTTCTTTCACGCTTCCAGACATGCCGCCTACGGCGGCACAAACAATTAGTGAATTGGTGCAATTTATTTGTCATCCGCATTGCTAATTTACAAGTTGATTTTAATTAGATATACGATTCCGAAAAAAGTGTTTTTACGTGTTTTAAGAAAAAATTAATGTCACCACTTCCATTAATTCTTCCATGCTGCCGCTTTTGTAAAGCCGTTCTTTATACTTTTTCGTGCCCTTGCGTTTCTTCATGCCGTAAGAAGCCAATTTCCGGATATAAGCCATAGTAAAGGTTTCATCGTAATACCTGCCCGCCAGCTCCGCCTGCTCCGTCAGAATCCGGAGAGTGGTCTTTTGACAGCTTTTGCCGGTCAATGTACTGAATATAAAAGGATTTTCCAATGCGTACCGGGCCAGCATAATCCCGTCGGCTCCCGTGCGCTCCATCATGTTCTCCGCCTCCTCCACGGAAGTAATCCCCCCGTTTGCGATAACGGGAATGGAAACGGCGGCTTTTGCATGGGCGATTTCCCGGTAACAGGGGATTCCGTCATACATCATACTGCGGGAGCGTCCGTGTATCGTAATCATGTCCGCGCCGGAATCCTCGCACATACGTGCAAATTCTGCCGTGAACATATTGTTTTCATGAATACCCGTCCGGCATTTTACGGTCACGGGCTTTCCGCTTTTTTTGCAGCCGCGGATAATTGCCGAAGCCCTTTTCCGATCCAGCATCAGCGCGCTGCCCTCGCCGCTTTTGAACACATTGGGAACCGGGCAGCCCATATTAATATCAATGACGTCAAAGTCCGCCAGCAGTTCGCTGCATGCCATCCGCTCCATCACCGCAGGTATGCCGCCCAAGAGCTGGACGGCCTTTATGGGTTCCTCCTCCGTGGTAAAGAGCAGACGTCTCGTTGCCCTGTCCCGGTACTTTAAAGCATTGGCGCCGGACATTTCCGTAAAACAAAGTCCTGCCCCCATCTCATATGCCAGCATCCGAAAGGGATAACAGGTGTACCCCGCAAGCGGCGCCATCAGGACGTTTGATGGCAGGAGCAAGCCTCCTATCCGTATCCTTTTAATCTCCATATGCCATCCTTTTCCGAGAGTGCGCCCGAAAATCCGTTCCGCACATTTCGTCCCAATCCCAAGCGATCTCTGAGCGGTGAACACACTAAAATATGTTCGTAATACCGTTTCATCCGGCCTGTTTTATTCTCTAAAACCTTCCTTTATCTCTCTGTCATTTGCCAGAATAAAATGCCCCGGGCGAAACTCCCTCCACTCGGGGGGATTTTTATCATAATCATGAAGAGAAGGGTCATAAACCGTAAGCTTCTTCTCCCGCTCTTTTACGGGATCCGGCATGGGGATTGCGGACAACAGTGCCTTCGTATAAGGATGCGTGGCGTGGGTAATCAACTCCTCCGTCTCCGCCAGCTCCACAATCCGTCCCTTATACACCACCGCGATTCTGTCCGAAAAATACCTCATCACCGACAAGTCGTGGGCGATAAATATATAAGTAATTCCCTTAGATTTCTGTAAAGAAGCCAGAAGGTTCAGCACCTGCGCCCGTATGGACACATCCAGCGCCGAGATGGGCTCGTCTGCAATGATGCACTCCGGCTCCATAATCAACGCTCTGGCTATACCGATTCTCTGTCTCTGTCCGCCGGAAAACTCATGGGGAAAACGGCTGGCGAACTCCGGAAGCAGACCTACCTCCGCCAGCGCCTGCTGCACCCTTTTCATGCGTTCCTCGTTGCTCAGCTTCCGGTTCAGATTCAACAGACCCTCACTGACGATATAGTCCACCTTAGCCCTCTCATTCAGGGATGCCATGGGATCCTGAAAGATCATCTGTATCTCCTGAATAATCTGCCGATCCAGCTGACGGCTGATCTTACCGTTAATCCTGCTGCCCTTATAAAGGATTTCCCCGGCGGAGGTGGGGTGTATGCGCATAATAGCCCGTCCTATGGTGGTCTTTCCGGAGCCGGACTCCCCTACGATACCGAAAGTCTCCCCCCTGTATACCTGAAAGCTCACGCCTCTGACCGCTTCAAAGGCTTTCTTCCCGCTTCCGAAGGTGACATGTAAATCCTTTATATCCAACAAAACTTCTCTCTCCGTACTCATCCCAGCACCTCCAGATTCTTTAGATTCCTGATTCCTTCAGGGGGCTCCAGCTTAGGCGCTCTGGGATCTAAGAGCCAAGTCTTGGCCTTATGGGTCTCACTGATTTCAAAGACAGGCGGCGCCAACAGAAAGTCAATCTCCAGCGCTCTGGGATTTCTGGGTGCGAAAGCGTCCCCCTTCACAGCCTTATACAGACTGGGCGGCGTACCCTTGATGGTAAATAGTTCTTCCCCTTTCTGCCCCAGCTGGGGAAGAGAGGAAAGCAGCGCCCATGTGTAGGGATGTCTGGGGTCATAGAACACATCCTCCGCAGTCCCTATCTCCACGAAATCCCCTGCATACATCACCGCCACCCTGTCGGCTATATTTGCCACCACCCCAAGGTCATGGGTAATGAAAAGTATGGTCAGGTCATATTTTACCTTCAAATCCTTTAACAGCCTCATAATCTGCGCCTGAATGGTCACATCCAAAGCCGTTGTGGGCTCGTCGCAGATTAATATCTTGGGATTACAAGCCAGCGCTATAGCAATGACCACACGCTGCCGCATTCCCCCGGAAAACTCATGGGGATACTGTTTATACCGCAATTCAGGCTTCCGGATGCCTACATCCTGAAGATATGCGTACACCTTATCCCGCACCGCTTCCTTTCCCTTGATATCCGGCTGGTGCAGCCTCACGGCCTCGGCGATCTGCTCGCCTATGGTCTTCAACGGATTTAAGCTGGTCATGGGATCCTGCATAATCATAGCGATCTCCCCGCCCCGGATCTTCTGCCATTCCTTTTCCGATTTATATTTTGCCAGATCCTTCCCGCCATAAAGGATTTCCCCCGACGAGATAAATCCGTTGTTATCCAACAGCCCCATAAAGGACTTTGTCAAAACCGATTTACCGGAGCCTGACTCCCCCACCACCGCGATACTTTCACCCTTGTAGATATCCAAGGATACATTTCTGATCGCATGGAGTTCCTGCCCCCGCAAGGTAAATTTAATATTCAGTTCTCTCACCGATAAAATAACTTCCTGATTCATATGAATGACCATGCCTTTCGGTACCCTGCATATATAACCGCAGGCCTAAATCTGCGTGTGGATATTTACTTACAAATTACTGCATCTTTTAGCACATAACAACATTGAAAGTTTCAGAAAGACTTCATTCCTTTCACACTTTCAAACATGCCGACGCAGTCGGCACAAACAATTAATGAACTGGTGCAAGTCCGGAAGAACGCTGTTCTTGCGTTCTTAACGGAATGGCAAAGCCATTCCGTTCGCACTTCCAGACATGCCGACATAGTCGGCACAAACAATCAATGAATTGGCACAAGCAGCGGCTTAAGCCTTCGATTCCCCTTTTATTTATGGTTTTTCGGATCCGCCGCGTCGGAGAAAGCATTTCCCACAATGTAAAAGGAAACGGTCACGATGGACAGAATCACCGTGGGATAAATCAGCTGGTATCTCTGGGAAACATTCATCATTACCGCACGTCCGGCATCAATCAGGTTCCCTAAGCTGGGCGTAGATGTGGGCAGCCCCAAGCCTATGTATGTGACAAACACCTCATTGCCGATGGCTCCGGGGACGGACAATGCCATCCGCAGCATAATGACGGATACCAGATACGGGAGCAGATTCTTCAGAACCAGCCTTCTGGTAGGCGTCCCGAGGCATCTGGAAGCCAGATTATAATCCCGGTCGCGGATGATCAGAATCTGATTCCGGATAAACCGCGCCATACCGATCCAGCCCGTAAGGGACATGGCGAAAATCAATGTTTTTACACTGGGAGTCAGAATATATGCCACCAAAATCAATATAATCGTTTGGGGAATATTGTCCAAAACATTGTACAATTCGGTAAAAAAGAAATCCAGCTTCCGCAGATATCCCCACAGTACTCCCATGGTAATCCCCACCACCGCTTCTATCATGGCAACCGCAAACCCTATTAAAATGGATGTTCTGGTTCCCGCCCAGATCCGTGACCAGAGATCCTGACCGATATTGTTGGTGCCGAAGCGGAAGGTTTCATTGGGCGGTACATTCCGCAGAGCCATAGAAGTATTGGGATCATTGTTCACCGTATTGGGGTCAAACTGTCCCGGCAGGCAGGGCTGGATAAAGGTGAACAATAAAATGGCAAGCATCAGCAGCATTACCGCCACCGCCCCTTTATTTTTAAAGAACATGCGGATCGTGCTGCCCCAGTAAGAGTAATTACTGTAGCCCGTCTTCTCCGCCTCTTTCTCGTCATACCGCGCAAAGGAAAAGAGCTCCTTATCACTGATTCCCGCAAGCTTTTCCGTTTCTTCCGCAATTTTTTCTTCCGTGGCTTTCTCCAGATTCTTGGAAAGCTTATCCTTCAAAGACAACATCAGCGTCCGCCCTCCTTTTTGCCAAGACTGATTCTGGGATCCAGAATCGTCATCATAATATCCCCCAGCAGCAGGCCGATAACTCCTACCGTCGCATATAACAGGACAATTGCCTGAACCATATTATTGTCGTTGTCCTTAATCACCGTCACCAGCAGGCCGCCCATGCCGGGAATGCTGTAAAGGGACTCCACATAGATGGAGCCGATGACCGTGTTTAAAAAGGAAGAGGGCAGATACTGCACCATGGGAACAAACGCATTCCGGAAAATATGGCGGAACATAACCCTGTTGCCCGAAGCGCCTTTGGCCTTGGCAAGACTCACATAATCTTTATTGCTCTCGTCCACCATATATCGTCTCAGCCACATTCCGTAATAAGCAATGTTGCCAAGAGACATGGAAATTACCGGCAGAATCCAGCTCCGCCAATTACCGGGATTAAAAAGCAAAGGTATATTCAGCAAGGTAGTCCCATACATTTGAATAAACAGAAAATAGACAGCCGCAGGCACCGCCTGAATAAAGACGATAAAAAGCGTACCGAATTTATCAAAGAATTTTCCCTTGTATCTGGCCATAAGCGTTCCCAGCGGAATGCCAAGGCACATTGCCACGAGGATGGACATACTGCCCAGCTTAATGGATACCGGCAGCTTATCTTTTAAAATCTCGGTCACGGGGACATTGACCCGGTAGCTGTGGGACACACCGAAGTCTCCGCGGAACATATTCTGGAAAAAGTGTACGATCTGCACCGGCATAGGGTCTAAAAGTCCCTGTTCCTGCAAGCCTGCCTGTATCTGGGCATCCGTCAGCTTGTCAAAATTCTGAAAGTAGCCCTCGATGGGCATCTGCCGCATGAGGATAAAAACAATGCATATTATCAGCGCCAGTGTCAAGAGGGATCTTCCGATTCTCTTTATCAAGTACTTTGCCATATTGTTCCTCCGATTCTTTATTGTAATTGTAACAGTTCAGACAACCCCCGCCGCAAAGTCAAAATTCCTTTTCCATGTAATTTTACGAGACTTGCGGACGCCAAAACAGGCACAAAGAGATTCCGGGAGCCTATTATAATTTCTGCCAAACGGACCGCATTACAATGCCCCTTTGCCGATATACAAGTATACAGGCTAACAGTAAAAAAAGAACGGGCAGGTACAGGAATCCTCCCATACCTGCCCTATACTATCTTATTCCAACACTTTCCTTCTGTCAAGTTTTCAATTCATAGATTATCGGGTTACAACCTACATTGTTACCGTTCACTCCGTGACCAGTAACGCATGCACAGAAACCGCAAAACAGCGGTTTCTCGCAGGTTGTTCAAGCGATTATTCTAATCGCTTTGGTTTGAACACGCAAAAAATGCGTGAAAACACCTCTCGGTGGCGTGGGTGTGAAAAAGTAACCCTGCATTTTATTTATGCTCTGCCGCCGATGCCTCGAACTCCTCCATGGAAATGGGATGGTCATACAGTTTCTGGCCCTTGTAGCGGAGATTGGACACACCGAATGCGGCATACTGTCCCTCCCAGGGGTTCAATCTGGAAACCACGAAATCGCTGACAGTCACACCGTAAGGCACCGCAAGCGCATGTTCGATCAAAAAGCTCTCCGCCTCCGCAAATGCGGCATAACGCGCCGTAATGTCATCGGTAATTGCTTTTGCGGCTTCCACCAGACGGAAATATTCCTTCACGGTCTCGGCGGAGGCAGTATTATCTTCTATAGCATATGCCATATAAGCATATCTCATGCCCCTGTTATAAGTACCGTCGCCGTTTGCCGACTGGTAAAAGGGATCCGTCCAAGTCTCGGGATCGGCATAATCAGCGCCCCAGTTGCAGAGAAGCAGCATATAATCGCTGGAACGGCGCACATCCGTGAGAAAGCTGTCGGCAGGACCTGCTTCCACAATGACATCAATATAGTCGGTGCCGAGAACGCTCTCCAGCTGCTGCTCCAATACCACACACTCTTCCTCCCAGTTGGTGGTAGTGGGATTGTAACGAACCAGCGTCTTAACGGGGAACGTAACGCCCTGAGAGGCAAGCTCCGCCATAGCCGCTTCCTTGTAAGCCACTGCCGCATCGGCATCAAAGAAATCTTTCGCAAGAATATCCGCAAACGCCTCCTGCTCCGTATAATCCTTCCCCGTTGCCTCGTCTACCGAAAAGCCTGCGGGAGTGATGGTATTCTGGATATAGTTCGCAGGGTCGGCATAGTCACCGGTGCTGATATACACTGTGCTGGTACGGTTGATGGCGTGCATGATGGACTGGCGGAAGTTCTCGTTGTTTACGGCAATCTCCCAGTTCGCAGGCTCATACTTCTCGTCAATGCTGTAGCCGGTCATTCCGTCCCTGTAAAAATCTTCGTTTAATGCGTGTACATTAAAGTTAAAGCAATAAAAATAATCAAAGTCAATCTTGGGTCTCTGCATACTGACCATGCTGCTGGTAGCGGCATCGTTCATCCACGCGTCTACAATATCGGATCCAAGGGTGGTCTGGTCGATTTCCCCTCTCTTTGCCATCTCCGCGCCGATGGTATCCGCCTCGGCATTGTAGGTTCTCTGGATGGCATCAATGTATACATGCTCCGCATCCCAGTTATTCGGATTCTTGGTCAATACCATCTGCACCTGAGGCTCAAAAGCCGAGATATAATATGCGCCGCAGTAATACATCTTGTCGGCAGCCGTAGCAAAATTCGTCCCCTGCTCTGCCAGCTGAGGGCCGTATGCGGGCATAAAGCATACATATGTAAGCATGGACAGGAAATAAGGACACTCCGATGCCAGCGTATACTGCAGGGTGGTTGCGTCCACCGCCTTTACCCCTACCTCGGAGAAGTCAATCTTGGCCGCTCCATCCGCTCCCGCCAGACCGTTGTAATATTCTTCCGCATTTGCAATGGTGCCGAACAGATTACCTGCGGTAGCGCTGTTGTTTGCAGGATCAAGCACATATGCCATGGCATCCACAAAGTCCTGTGCGGTCACATCGGCAACCGCTGCGCCGGTATGGTCGATCCATTTCTGTCCTTCCCGCAAGGTAAATGTCCATGTCAGAGTGGCTTCGTCATAACTCCACTCCGTGGCCAAACCGGGCTGCAGGTTACTGAAGCTGTCGTATTCAACCAGCGTATCGATTACGTTTGCGCCGATCTGGTATTCATTAGTGGTTGCCGTGGTCAGGTAATTCAGCGATGAAACCTCGCTGGAATACAGGACACGGTACATGTTGCTGCCGTTTCCGGAAGCGTTTGCCGACTGGCCGTCCTCACAGCCTGTCAGCGCAGCCACCGCCAGCGCCCCAGCCAAAATCATAGAAAGCAGTTTCTTCTTCATAATATTCCTCCCATCATATTGTGCGCTCCTGAAAGCAAAAAACGGGACATTTCAGAAGTGCATTTGATTCTAATCAGCCGGTATCACAGAAAATTAAAATATGATGTTAATTTTCTGTCATCGGTATATCCGGTACATTGTTTCGCAAATTACTATCCCAATCACTTGCCTGAAAATCCATCTGCGGCGTCACCGGACATCATTTACATTACCGCCTAAAAGGATCTCATAAACCGGCACCGCATCGTCCCCCTTCTGCATCTTGCAGACGAAAACTCTTTCTGCTCCATTTAGCCGAAAATGAATGATACGGTACTCTCCAATTACCGCCATGAAAATATCAGTTCGGATCTTAACATACGGCTGTACGGTTCATCAGCATATGATATACCAAATTACAAAAATAGAGTAGCATCCACCTTGAAGCTACTCCATCGTAACCACCCGCCAATTATTATTAGTATACTTTATTCTCCGAGAAAATCAAGTTTTTTTTACTGGAAATCCTCTGTCAAAGCATCACATGCCTGAATTTCCGCCTTCCATATAAAATCCTCAAATCCTAACCCTTTGTCCTCATACTCGGCCTCGCCCCTCTGATTATCGTAGGGATCGGCGCGCAAAAAGCTCTTTTTGACGTCAAACTCCTGCTGGAAACGGGAATTTGCCACCATGCGGAAGGGATCCAGATTGCCGAAATAGAACTTTCTCCGCTCCTCATCGCCCTCTCTGCGGGCGCTTCCCCCAAAGGAGCAGTCCACATACCGCCAGCCGTAAGGCGCAATGTATACCTGTGCCCAGTCGTGGCAGCCCGCGGAATAAGGCGTGGTATACAGACCGGACTGCCATCTCGCAGGAACTCCCGCTATGCGGCATAACGTAATAAACATCAGCGCCTGAATCCCGCAGTCGCCTCTGCCTCCCACGGCCGCGTACTCCGCCAGATTCTCTATGGTAAAATAATTTCTCACGAAAGCATATTCCACATGGGTTGTAATATAATCGTAAATGCTCCGGGCCTTTTCCAGAGGATTCTCCAGCCCTTCCGTCAGCCGCCCCGCCAGCTCCCGCATATAGGGCGTAAAGCGGATATGGGGCAGCTGTTCCCTCAAGTCCTCCTCATATTCCGCGGGGTTGACAGGCTGCACCTCCTCCGGCTTCATTTCCACATAGTCCACCCTGTTTACATACGAATATTCCACCCAGAAATCATGATTCTCCTGCATATCCTCCCGGAAACAGATGGCCCGCTGAGAGCTGTCCGCCGAAGCCGCCTCATAGGTTTCGGAGGACACGGCAAGGATGCGGATATCCCGAAGCTGGGGGCTTTTTGCAGGAACGGGGATATGTACCGTTACAGACCCCTTTTGGAAGCTTTCTTCTTTTATGCGCAAGGATGCCCTGATTTGAAAACGGTACTCTGCCTTCCCTTCCTCTCTGATCTGCCGGATTACATCCAGAAGCGCTTGCTTTTCCCGAGACACAGGGGGCTGTGTGTTCTCCCTCAGGCTCCTTTCCTCCGTTGGACGTTCCGACTCTCCCGAAAAGAATTCCGAAGGATTCTGTGCGGTTTCTGCCCTGATACTTTCCGCGGAAGCCTGTGCGGTTTCTGCCCCAATCCTTCCCGCGGAAGCCTGTTCGGTTTCTGCCCCAATCCTTCCCGCGGGAGCCTGTTCGGTTTCTGCCCCAATCCTTCCCGCGGGATTTTGCAAGGTCTCCGGTAAACGGTTTCCCGTATCTCCTGCGCCGCCCTGTGCTTTGACGGCCTTAACGTTTTCCGCACATGCCCTGTCGGCTCTCTCCTTGTTCTCCCGCGCTCTGGCAGCCCTCTCCATGATGGGCAGATCGACCTTCAGCAGCGTCTCCACAAAGCGCTCGAAAAATTTCTCTTCCCCCTCCACATAAATCCAATCGATTTTCCCTTGATCCTGCAAGGCGCGGAATTCCTCTTCCGTCAGATCCGGCACCGGCTCCTGAAGCTTCGCAACGGCCTCCCGATAGGTATACGGATATTCCGATGGCAGCCTTTTTAAAATTTCCCTCTCCAGCGCCAGCTTCTTTCGAAGATTTTCGGGAATGTCCTTTTTCAGCCACAGCCCGATCAGCCTGTCAGCCCCTTTAAAATCTCCATGCCATTTCCGCTTTGCAATATCCTCCGGAAGATCAACGGATAAGCTTTCAATGTCTTCAAATGTAAATCCACTCATAAATAATGCCTTTCTGCTAATTGCCGAAGTACTATAACGGTTGCTGCCGGCCGAAAGATGATTCACCCGTTTTTCCAGCCAAATCCAAGATTGCCAGAGACCGACTCACTGTTTCTGTAATTTCCGTGCATATATCCGGCCTTACGCGAAACCTCTGTTTTGCGGTTTCTGTGCCGCTATTTGAATACCATCCTTATGTGCTTGACTATCTTTATCATGATTAGTATACTACAATTAATCATAATTGGAAAGCTATGGAGAATAGAATGATCGCATTACAAATTACATCTATGAAACAATTTATGAATCAGCTGCTTACTTCCGACACTTTTGATATGTTTCTGCTGGAGGAGGCAGTTATCAGCACCTCCTGCACCTTTACCATAGACGGGCATATCAACCGGGACTTTTACGGCAGCGAAGGCGGGGAAACCGTGGAGCTGCCCTATGAATTCCGCCCTTGGAGCGAAGTAAAAGGGCTGTGCTTTGACCTGATTAAAGGAAAGCGCACCCCTTTATTCTTTCGATTTGTTCTGCATCTTATGCCGGAAAAAGCCGCAGCACTTCTCAGCAAAGAAGGCAGCGATGTAGAGCCCTCTCTGGTGAAAGCGCTGGTGCTGAATATCCGCTACGACGGCGCCAAGGCTGTCCTGACCACCGCAACCGCATATCAGACCTTCCTGCTTTCCAAGGAACCGGATGCCATCTGGGACAAAGCCTTGATGAAATATCTGGAGGGAAAAGGCATCCCTACTTCATTTTTGACTTAAATACCATACTTGCCAGATATCCGAAAATCAACGCTGCCGAGGTGCCCACAGCTCCGGCTTTAAAGCCGCCTGCGAAGACTCCCAGCAGCCCTTGCTCGTCCACCGCTTCTTTGACACCTTTCATGAGCACGTTTCCGAAGCCTAAGAGAGGAACGCTGGCTCCCGCCCCCGCATATTCCTGAAAAGGCTCATACCAGCCGAAGAAGCTGAGCACGGCTCCCGATACCACCAGCAGAACCATAATCCTTCCCGGCATCATCTTGGTCTTCTCCATCAAAATCTGTACCAGCGCACAAATCAGTCCGCCTACCCAGAATGCATTTACATAATCCATCATCACAGCCTACTCCTTTATATACCCTGATATTCTAGTGTACTGACCGCTTTACAATCGTATCCACTGCGCAGAATGAATGCTCGTTCCGCAGAAAAGATTTCCGACCACATCGCGGCGTCCAGCATAGGGCTTTCTTGAAAATAGTATCTGCCGGATTTACGGTTTTATGCATATTTACAAACATGCCGCAATAACTTCCACCTCACACAGCACGTTTTTAGGCAGTGTCCTGACTGCCACGCAGCTTCTGGCCGGTTTCTCGGTGAAGTATTTTGCATACACTTCGTTAAAGGCTCCAAAATCGCCCATATCTGCCAGAAAGCAGCTTGTTTTTACCACATTGGCATAATCGGTGCCTGCTGCCTTTAACAGCTCTCCTATGTTCTTGCACACCTGCTCCGCCTGTGCGGTAATGTCCGTTCCTTCAATCTCACCCGTGGCGGGGTTTATGGGAATCTGTCCGGATGCAAACAGCATATTGTTTGCAATAATTCCCTGAGAATAGGGGCCGATTGCGGCAGGCGCTTTGTCCGTTGAAATTTTCTGTAACATAATCTCATCCTCTTTTCTTATATTTAAATATTTAAACGTGCCCGGAAATTCCGCCTCCTCTTTTCAAGACTTCCGGCTTTTCCGAGCACGCTTTTATCTTAAAATCGATGCAGACACAAACAATCCGCGAAATTGCAAAATGCTATCATAATCACTCTATCGTATATCCGCCTCCGGCTCGTCAAATTCCGCCGTCACATAGAACCCTCTTGCATTTTCCACCACATCCGTGACCACGCCCTCTCTGCTTTTAAGACGACAGCGAAACGGAATATTGGCGGACATAGCCAGCGCAGGATTAATAATATAGTAATAATTACTCGGCAACAATCCTTCCGTCACCGTAATCTTCTGTCCCACGTCCAGCAGTCCCGGACGTTCCATCTTAAATTCCATTTTCCGCATATACTGTTCCCTCCGGTCCGTTATTCTCAGAAAGTAACTTTTCCCGACACTTTTTCTTTTTGCATGTATTATGGATATCCGCCCCCCGCCGGACATCCGGCTCCGGCGCTCGGACTCTGTCAGGACATCCAACTCCGGCACTCGGACTCTGTCAGGACATCCAACTCCGGCACTCGGACTCTGTCAGGACATCATACTCAGAATATAGGAAAACAACGGGAAAGTCAAGACTCCAGAATCAATGCATGGGCGATTCCCGGAACGCTTTTACCCTCGTTGAAACTGGTCTTGGAAAGCAATGCGCCTGTAGGCATAAACAAAACCTTTTTCCAGTTGCCCTCCTCCAGCTGCTTCAATATATATCCGGAAAGCGTCACCGCGCTGCAGCCGCAGCCGCTTCCTCCGGCATGGGTGTCCTGTGACTGGGCATCAAAAATTTCAATACCGCAGTCCATATGCTGTTCGGAGATATCATAGCCTTTTTCTTTCATCAGATCAATCAGTACCGTCTGCCCTACTTTTCCCAGATCCCCGGTGATGATTTTGTCATAATCGGAAGGTTCACTGCCAAAATCCGTAAAGTGCTGTTCCAGCGTGGAGGCCGCCGCAGGCGCCATACATGCTCCCATATTCATGGAATCCTTCAGCCCATAATCCACTATTTTTCCCACCGTCATTCCCGTAATCCTTGCTCTCGGCCTGCTGCCGTAAGCCGAAAGCGCCGCCTCATTTCCCAACACAAACGCGCCGCTGCCCGTCACGGTCCATGTGGCCGACAAGGGCCGCTGGTTTCCGTATTCCAAAGGAAAACGAAATTCCTTTTCCGCACTGGCAAAATGGCTGGAAGTGACACAGACCACTTTATCCGCAAATCCGCCGGCAATCGTCATGGTTCCTACCGTCAGCGACTCCCCGCAGGTGGAACAAGCTCCGTACACGCCAAGCAACGGTATCTGGTAAGAGGAGATACCAAAGGAGGATGCTATGGACTGCCCCAGCAAATCTCCCGCAAAGATAAACTTAACATCCTCCGCTTTCACCTTGGCCTTCTCCATGGCCAATTGAACCGCCGTTTTCTGCAGACTGCTTTCCGCCTCTTCCCATGTCTCACAGCCAAACATATCGTCATTTCCCACCATATCGAAAAGCAGCCCCAAAGGCCCCTGCCCTTCCTTGGTTCCCACGATGCTCCCGCTGTTTAAAATATAGACCGGCACTTCCGGTCTCACACTTGCCTTTCCCAAATTTTGACTCATATAAAAACCTCCAGACAAAGATTAATGATTCACGTTTGTATCATTATCTCCTGTCCGGAGGAAATTCATTCACGATACCTGATGTCAGCCCGCTCCGACGGAGACGCAAATCAGGATTGTAAAATATATCTTTCACATTATTCTACGGTATGCATATAACTGCTGACCACATACAGAACCTCGCCGTTATACTCCACTCTCGACCATCCCGCATCGGGGCTGTAACCCGTCCTATGAACTGCTTCCCCGTTGCTGATCTGACAGCGTACAGTGGCGTCTCCCTGAGTAGTGCTTGGCTCCGTTCTCAGGTTTACATACTCCTTTGGAGTGAGATTGTCATCGCAGTCGGTAAACAGAATAATCCTTCCGTCCGCTACCGTCACCCTGTTCGGATCAGCCGCCTGAACAGGTGTCTTGTAAGTCAGATCCGTGGTCATAAGCAAGGAAACCGCATACACAATCTCACCGTTATATTCCAATTTTGTCCAACCCGAATTTTGATTCACTCCCAGCCGGTGTAACACTTCCCCGTTTCTCGCCTGTGCCACAATATTATCCGGATCGGAAGTAGTCGGCTCCGAGCGTAGATTCACCACATCCTTCGGTGTCACATCCATAACACTCTGGGTAAATTCCATTGTCGTCGTACCGGAAACAGGCTCCTGTACGGCTCCGGAGGGCGGTTCTACGGAAGATGCCGTTTGCGAAGATCCCGGTGCGGGTGCAGCGGATGACGGCAATGCAGGCGCAGGCTCCGGAATTGCGGAAGATGACGGCAAGGCAGGCTCTGCAGATGCGGAGGAAGAAGCATCCGGCACGGTTGTAGGCAGGGCAGGTACAGGGTCAGGGATTGTCCCCGTTTCCGGCGGTAAGACGGCATTCGGATCCGGAGTAACCGAAGGCTCCGGCAAGGCCTCCGCCGGATTCGAATTCTCCGCGGATGAAACGGCATCGGACCGGGAAAGCTGCTCCTCTTCCCCCTTGTCCAAATGGGTAAAATGCCACAACAGGGCACAGATAATCGCCGCAAGCACTATCAGTCCGGCAAATGCCGCCGCCATCATCCAAGGATTCATGGGAGCAATGTCCTCATCCTCCCAATCCCTCCCGTGGGACTCTTCTTCCGGAAAATCTTCTTTCCGGCTCCTTCCGCCGGTCTCCTCCGAAATCCATCCCTCTTGGAAATCTTCCAAATCAATTTCTTCCAGATCGTCCGTTTTTGCATCCCGCGGAAATTTTGATTCCGTTTTATCCGCCGAATTTTCTATATGTTCGTAATGTTCGTATTTTTTTTCTTTCATATAGACCTCCTGCCGTCTCTATGACACAAGCTCATCACCGGCTTGACACTTACGCCTGATACTTATATTTTTCACTCTGTGCCTGAATCAATACCTGATCTTCAAAGTAATTGATTTTCATAGCGCTTTTTACCTCAGAGAGTGTCTGTGCGGCAGTCTCTCTCGCAATATCACTGCCCTTTTTCAACACGTCATATACGGCAGGGATATCCTTCTCCAATTCCTTCCTGCGGCTGCGGACAGGCTCCAAAATCTCCTGCATAACATTGTTCAGGAATTTTTTCACCTTCATGTCTCCCAAACCGCCCCGGACATAATGTGCTTTCAACTCATCCAAGTTCGGATAATCGGGCAGATATCTCTCAAAATGCTCCTGTCTGCAAAATGCATCCAAATACGTAAACACGGTATTTCCTTCCAAATGTCCGGGATCACTCACATACAAATGCTGGGGATCCGTATACATGCTCATCACCTTAGTGCGCACCTCGTCCGCGCTGTCTGCGAGATAGATACAGTTGCCCAGAGATTTACTCATTTTCGCTTTCCCGTCAATGCCGGGAAGTCTCTGGCAGGCTTCGCTCTCGGGAAGCAGCGCCGCAGGCTCCACCAAAACAGGCTCGTAGACCGTATTGAATTTGTGCACGATTTCCCTTGTCTGCTCGATCATCGGCAGCTGGTCGCCCCCCACGGGCACGGTAGTTGCCTTGAACGCCGTAATATCGGCTGCTTGGCTGATGGGATAGGTAAAAAAGCCAACCGGTATGCTGGCCTCAAAATTCCGCATTTGAATCTCGCTTTTTACCGTAGGATTCCTCTGCAGTCTCGCCACGGTAACCAAATCCATATAATAAAAGGTCAGTTCACACAGTTCCGAAATCTGGGACTGAATAAATAAGACAGATTTTTCAGGGTCTAAACCGCAGGACATATAATCCAGCGCCACCTCAATAATATTCTGCCGCACCTTTTCCGGATTCTCAATATTGTCCGTCAACGCCTGCGCGTCGGCGATCATGATAAATGTCTTTTTATATTCCCCCGAATTCTGTAATTCTACTCTTCTGCGCAATGAACCGGCATAATGGCCCACATGGAGCCTCCCGGTTGGTCTGTCCCCTGTCAATATAATTTTATCCGTTTTCATGAATAATCTCCTTTCTATCCCGGTTCCGTCCCTCCGATTTTGCGAATTCCGTGTTACCGTTCACGGCAACCTATGCACAGAAATCGCAAAACAGCGATTTCGCACATGTCTGTCTCGTGTTTATCACGCAGAAACAGCGTGAAAACACCTCGCAGCGACAGCGAGTGAACAGTAACACACATATACATATAAATCGCTAAAATATTTACTCTATTGTAGCATTTCCTAAAGAAGAATGCTATAATTATTTGCGAGACAGATAGTCTAAAAGTTCAATTTCCGTAACAATTCAGACCCCCTCCCGCGAAGTCAAAATTGCGTCCCTATGCGATTTTGCGAGACATGCAGGCGCCAAAACGCATTCTTTTGGCGTTTTGTGTGCATTTTCGTAACGGTTCAGCGCCTTGTCTGAACTGTTACCAATTTCCGGCAGGATGGGGTATTAGATAAAGGATGGCTGAAAATGTATAGAAACGGCGAATTTTCACTTTTTAAAATAGCGGGGGTGCCTTATCTGCTGCCCTTCGGACAGGGAATCGCAAATCATAAAAGGGGCGTTCGGATTAACGATACCGGCATCTATCTATGGGAATTATTAAAAGAAGACCTCTCCGAAGAGGAAATCTTATCCCGTTTTACCGCCCGTTACGGCAATTCCGGCGCGGAGCCCTCCGAGCTGGAAGCAGACCTTTCCCAATTTCTGCAAATGCTCCGCCGGTACGGTATTGTAGTAAACAAATCTCAGGAAGTCTCAAACGGTTCCGGCAATTGCCTGACCATTTCCGAAGCATGTGCCGCTCCGGCTGCCTCCCCCCGCCGGGAGGCAGCTCCACAGGTATCTCCCTACACTTTCGATATCCCGTGTCCGGACCGGCATTCTCTCCGAATCGGCGGGCTGACTCTCATGCTCCGCGGCCCCCAATCGGTTTTCTCTCCGGAATTCAATGCTTTTGAAATTCCGGCCGCATCCCATGTCCACCAGACCGTAACCGTAACAGAACAGATTCCCCCGCCTCCTCACGACGGCAGAATGCTGCTGCAGGATAAGGAATTAATCGTATGGGAAAGCGATTTGCAGTACGTCTTCCATTTCCCTGCCGCTCCGGGAATCCGACAGGCCCGTCTGACAAAAGACGGCAGGGATGCCTGTTATTACTGCTGCCCCCCTTACACAGATGCATTCCGGCAGGATTTATTCCATGCCATCCGGCTTTCCTTCCTTTACCTTGCCCAGCTGCACCACATGGCAGTTCTGCACTCTGCTTCCTTGCTTTACCGGGATAGGGCATGGCTCTTTTCGGGGCACTCCGGCGCGGGAAAATCTACCCACACCAATCTGTGGAGAGAACTTTACCATGTTCCGCTGCTCAACGGGGATCTGAATCTGCTTTCCATAGAAGACGGACTGCCCATTGTCCACGGCCTGCCGTGGTGCGGCACCTCCGGCATTTCTGATACGGCCTCCCACCCCTTGGGGGGCATCCTGCTTGTAAAAAAAGCATCGGAAAATCATTGCGTATCTCTCTCCGACGACAAAGCACGGCTGCTGGTGTCCCAACGACTGATTTCTCCCAGCTGGACGGAAACGCTATTGCGGAAAAATCTTGACTTTGCAGAGGCGCTTGCTCCCCATATCCTGATACGACGGCTATATTGTACGAAAAATCGTGATGCCGCAGAGACGGCCAAAAAGGCCATCGACGACTATTTACTATGAAAGCCCCGGACGGCGGCCATGTGGATGGGCATGCTTGCATGCACAGCCACATGGACATCGGACGGACAAGCCCGTCAAAACACCCTCGCCATCTCTTGGATTTCGGCATCGTCCAGCAGCACACATTTTTTGTCCCGGATGGCATATACACGGGTACATGCTTCCAGAACCGTAGGACGGTGGGTAGTGACGATACAGGTTCTGGGATATCTGTCCTGCATAATATTTTTCAGCACTTTTCTCTCCGTAGCCACATCAAGAGCCGAGGTCGCTTCATCCAAAAGCAGCAACGGTGATTTCCGCAGCAAAGCCCGGGCAATGGAAAGGCGCTGGGCTTGTCCCTCGGAAAAGCCGCCTCCCCGTTCCTTGACCTCGCTGTCAATTCCGGCCGGAAGCTTTTCCACAAACTCCCATGCACAAGCCAGCCTCAACGCCTCTATGATCTCCTCGTCGGAGGCATCCGGCTTCACATTCCGCATGTTGTCCGCTATGGTTCCGGAAAACATAGTGTTTCCCTGCGGCACATAGGAAAACAGTTTTCTGGTGGAGGGCGTCAGCGGAATTCTCTCCTCCCCTTTCCCGAATTCCCCGCCGCAAAGCACTGCCTGCCCGCCCTGAGACTGCATCAGGGAAAGGATCAAACGAAGCATGGTGGTCTTGCCCTCTCCAGAAGGGCCTACCAATGCCACAATCTCATGGGGACGAGCTTCCATGGACGCTTGACAGAAGACTTGTGTTCCGGTCTTATAAGCATAATCCATCTCCCGTAATTCCAGACCGATTCCCCGGCTTCTATGCGCCTCAAAGAATGCATCCGCTTCATCGTTATGGCTGTAGTCCTCCCTTGGCATCTCCACAATATCCATCAGACGCCCCGCCGAAGTGGTCAGTCCGATAGCCGTGGGAATCAAAGAAGTCAAATTGTGCAGTGTTCCCGTCAAAGTCCCCGACAGACTCAGGAACATGGTCATGGTTCCATAGCTGATAGCTCCGCTCCATACTCTGTAAATTCCCCATCCGTAAGCGGCATAGGAGACCAGCAGCCCCACGGCGGACAGCAGAATGGAAGTCCCCATAGCCATTCTCTGGAACCCCAGCCGCATGTCAATATATTCCTTTTGATAAGATTTCAGCTTTTCCACATAGAGAGGAATCAAGTTGAACGCCTTGATGGTCTGGATATTGGAAAAGGTCTCCTGATTAAATCCGGACATTTTCGCGCTCATAGCCGCACTCTTTTTATTATTGTTCACCATGCGGTTCATAAGCGTCTTCGACAGAATCAGGCTCACAGGCATCCCCAGAAAGGCAAACAAGGCAAAAGAAGCGTCATAATAAATCACCATGACAAAGGCGCTGATAAACCGGAAAGAAAATATGATGAGATTGGGAAGAAAATTCAATACCCCGTTGGAAATATTGGAGGCATCCGACCCCCATCTGGTCAACAAATCTCCCGTATGATAATTGGTAAGAGATTCCCAATCGGTCACAAGTATCTTGGCAAAAATATCCGATTTGATTTCCGCATCCACCCTCATACTCAAATAGCTGGAAGCATAATCCGACAGCTTCGACAAGAAATTGTTCCCGACTCCCAAACCTATCATAATGCAAAAGGTCTGTACTACCCTCCCCGCCTGATGCCCCGTGATAATGTCCACCAGATTTCTGGAAACCAAGCTGGAAAAGAGGGATATTCCTGTGGTAAATATCCCCAAAAATGTATAGAAAAACATGACCATCCAATATTTTCTCACATACTGGTAGATCCACTTTGTCTGCACCCACATTTCCTGAAGGCGGCCTGCCTGAATACGCTTTATAATAAACTTTATCTTTTCTTTCATCAATATACCTCTTGAAGGCTTAAAACCTTCCGGTGAACATGATATCCGGTAAAAATCCGCAGTATCGTTTTTCATCGGCAAGGCGGACGAGAGACCATGCGGTCAAGTACATTGACACTTCCTGACATAACGATTGTCTTTCCTATAAGGTAAAGGGCAGTGTTGAATCGCCAACACTGCCCTGAAATGCCTTGTATCCAGAAATACTTTCTTTCAAAAAAGATTCGCTAAAAATGCCTGCCGCATGCATTTACGTCAAATTAGTTTCCATTCGCACCGTTGCCCTGCACATTCACCTGCCAATCACAATTCGTACATGTTATAGTAGCGGTTAAGCTCTTTGTCGTGGCTTCATCCCCGGTGCCAATCCATACTTTAAAGGAAGTATCATCCCCTGACTTATAGCCATTGGCATGGGATGTACGGGTAACGGTAACCACATTACCGCTGATCGAACAAGCCCAGTTATTTTCTGCAGATGCTGAGGTAACAGGCGCCGAACAAGTGATTTGAACCGTATAACCTGCCGAAATATGCTCCACACTTGTAGAGTGCACATTGTGTACCTCAAAAATATGCTTTCCGTCTACATAATCCTGCGTTGAAATAATTGTCGGTGCCCAGCAATTGCCTCCGCTGGCCGCATACACCCCTTCTGCAAGCTCCTCGTTTGCCAGAACTATTGGTTTCTCATAATACTTCATTTTCTGCCCCCTTTTCCACACTGCCCTTTTCCATGTCGGAGCCTGCCGGCGCAGTGTGACCACAGACTCCGTAATACAATTAATTTCACTGAACCGTAACAGAATCGCTGCTATAGGATACAGCGATTATAAGTTCAATCTTATCTCCCGCAGGAATGGTTCCCCCGCTGCCGGGTTCTATTGTAATCGTGCTTCCGCTCAGCGAAGCATTGGCCGTCCAAGTGTCATAGGTCTTCGCCTCTGTAGCCGTGCCGGATGTAACGGAAAGGACTACCGTCCAGTCCGAAGACGGTTCGCTGCCGGAATTCACTATGGCTACTTTATAGGTATTCACTTTATAATATTGGTTGCCTTCTGTCTCCAATGTCACACTTGCCGCGGAAACGACACCCGTACCGCTGGCCGCATAAACGCCTTCTGCAAGTTCCTCGTTAGCCAGTACTACCGGCCGCACATATTTTTCCATTTTCTGTCCCTTCATTCGCTACTGTCGGTCTGACAGCCTGACACATTGTCTGTCCGGATTTTCAACTGCCACATTAGATTCGCCACACACAGACACAGCCATACCGACGGAAATCTTACTTACAAAGCATAAACCCATCCTGCAAAATCTTACTTACAAAGCATAAACCCGTCCTGCATAATCAATCCTGTATCCGGAATCCGGTACACCCACTAATGCTGGCCACAGTTGTAATTGCAGGAAAGCACCGCTCCGGTAACGGCTAACCCCTCACCGGACGTTACGATAACATCTCCCAAACCGATATTATCCTGTGGGTTATTATGATAGCTGTATCTGATACTAATGGAACTGCTTCCGTCACCGCTATCCAAATCGCCGTTGGAATCCACATAGTTTACATCCTGATTAAAAAACAATGTCAATACCTGTACACCGCTGTGATGCCCGTTGCCCGCAGCATGAACCCCGTTAACCTGAATACGGTAATCCTCTCTGCCGGTTTCCGGTGTCTGGTGAATATATGCCGAAACCGTATAACAGTCCTCATCGCCCCCGTCGGCAATACCGCTGGCTGCGTATACGCCTTCCGCCAATTCCTCATTTACAAGCACAATCGGCTTTACATAAGTTTTCATTGTCAGCCCCCATTTCTACACTGCTTTTGTATCAATCGAAGCCTGCGGATGCAGCGCAGACACAGACTCCACATACCGTTACCAATTTCCTTATGCCTACCCCGTTGTCACATCGCCCAATCCGAAACAGTATCTTCAGGCTCATATCCCTTTCTCTCCCATGAAGGCATCCTGTTCCCGTTATCAACATCATAAGAAGCCGCATTTCCGGATTCTATATAATGGCTCTGCAATCCGCACCCTTCCGCAGTATACGCGGGACACCCAAGACACCCGAACTGCTGCCTATAACCTCTTCCCTCAGGTCCCCACTGTGAATAATCAGGTGCCTGAAAAACACCCTGCATATGCTTACTGTCACATTTAGGCCCTTCACCTGCATTTCCGCTTGCCGCATAGATCCCTTCTGCCAACTCTTCGTTTGCCAGCACAAATGGCTTTACATAATTTTCCACTCTTCCCCTCCTTCTCATCATTGTATGCATTTTATAAAATAAAAATTTTGTTTTCTCTGTTTCTACTATAGTATACTTATTTTAGAGTGTCAAGACATAAGCCGCCTTTTCAGCCATGGAATTGTGACAGTGTTACTTTTCACCCCCACACCACCGCGAGACATTTTCACGCGTTTTTTGCGTGATCAAACCAAAGCGATTAGAATAATCGCTTGGATGCCGTGCGCGAAACCGCTGTTTTGCGGTTTCTGTGCATAGGTTGCTGTGAACGAAGTGAACAGTAACTGACAGCAAGTTCAATCCGGCGGCCTGTCTAAATCGTTATGCCGACACTTGCGGTTCACTCCTTCCACCCCATCTGCCGGAGCAGTCTGCTGCGATTTCCCGCATTCCGCAGAATATCTCTCACCTTGCCGCGATTCAGCTTTTTATTATTCCGGAGAAATACCGCCAGCGTAACCGCCCACAAGACAGGCCACAGTACAACATGGCGCGATGTTCCGGGGTGGTTCATTTTCATTTGATAATGAAATTCTTTTACATAAGCCCAGAAACTATTCTTCGATACAATTACCATACGGTTCTTGTCCGCCTTTCCGAACTCCTCCGCCGCAAACACATCCAAAAGAAACTCTTCCGCCAGCTTCCCGTCATGCCTGTCCCCCATGGTCAGGTCTTTTCTAAGTCCCAGAAATTCTTTGCAGACCATTGTCACCGCCTCCGCAAACGTCCTTACATGACAACTTTCCGCCAGCTCCAGAAATTCCGGCACCGCCTTTTGCACCGTCTCCCTGTTCCAAAAAACCACCCAGTCACAGAGCAGCTTCAGTCCGAAACCTGCCCGAAGAAAATGCTGCAGCATATGAAGAAGCAGCTGCATAGCCTGATACGGCTCACCGGCTACGGGAAGACGGACTCCCATGCATTCCTTGTATTCCCTTTTTTCAAAAAAGGAAGGAAGCAGCTCCTTCATGCGCAAATTTGTCTCGTTATTCCGAAACGGCTCCGCCAGCATGGTATGCAGTTCCACATCAATCCCGTCTTTGGAGCTGCAAGTCAAATGGTGATTGGCATGCTGGCTCTCCTTGACCGGAAAATGTTCCCCGGCCAGAACCTTAGCCGCAGCTTCCAGCCTGTCCTCCGGCACCAGAAGATCTATATCCCCCGATTTTCTTGTCTCCGGCACGGGATACAGTTCCGCCACCCCGCAGCCCTTTAACACCAGCACGGGAATATCTGCGCCCTCCAGAAGGTTCACAAGATACCGGGTCAGAAACAGCAGGCGATAGCTCTGTTTTACCGTAACACGGGCACTATGTTCCACATACTTTCCGTCCGCTTCCCCAAGGGGCTCTCCCCGCCACTCCTCACACAACACCCCATACAGCAAGGGGAGCACTTTATGCTGCCCCGCCATGTATATAAGTTTTTCCGTATCCGCCTCTCGGGACAGCTCCCAAAGTCCTTGGGGTTCAGACCCTGTCAATGCCCGAGAGAGAAGCAGGCATAGAAGCCTTTGCTCTTTGTTCAGCTTCGCGCTCATGACTTCTCCTTTTTATTCCGGGAATCCGTAATCCTACCGTCCACACGCAGCTTTCGCAGTAATGCGATTCCTGCCGTAAAAAGGAAATATGCACGGAGATGAAATACCACGGATGCCGCCCGTATCATAACCCGCCAAGAAAAAGCCGAAATTTCATTAATATATCTTCCTTTTGCCAGCGCTGCCATGGATTCTCTCACAAGAGGATCCTTCCCGTATTTTTTCATCACACGAGTGCCTTCCCGAATGCCCTTCTTTTTAAATTGAAGCTCCTGTTTTACCAGAAAAAAACTTCCGAAAAAGATATGCAGCGCGGTCCAGTCCCCATAATCTCCCTGTATCCCGCGGTCCGCCACAAATCGGTTGAAATCTGCCGCTATGGATAACCACACAGGCATCAAATTCTCCTTATAGCGGAAGGTGACGGATTCCTCGTTGACACGATACAGATAGATACTGTCCTCTATAAAAGCATACTTGGGCCGATATACGTAGCAGTCCATATTATGTGCCTTATCTTGTGTGAAAGGATATGCACGGCACCGGAGATCATGGGCATCCAAAAATTCCTTTTTATACAGCTGTCCCCAATTATGAGCCAGATGACCATACATATAAAAGCCCTTAAACCGGAAGTCCACCGTTTCGGTGTACTCTCCTCCGTGGAGATGATGGCTGTTTGTCTGACGAACACCGGAATCATTGAATCTGCGGTAACAACCCACAGTAATATCGGCCTGTTCCGCCTCTGCCTTTTCCACCAGCAGACGGATGGCAGCCTCACCGTCCAGACAGTCATCCGAATCTATAAAAAAGAGATATTTTCCGCCGGCAGCATACATTCCCGTATTGCGCGACAAGCCCAGCCCTTTATTTTCCTGATGAATCACGCTTATATTTTCATAGGCCGCCGCATATCCGTCACAGAGCGCCGGACAGTTATCCGGAGATCCGTCATCTATCAGTAATATTTCCAACGCCGGATAATCCTGCCGCAGGATGCTCTTTACACAGGCATCCAAATACTTTTCCGTCTTATATACCGGCACCACCACGCTGACCACTGCTTCCCTCTGTTCCATTTTCCTCATCCTTCCTGCCGGAGCGTGTCTGAAAATCAAGCCTTTCCGCCGGCCATTTGTATTACACTTCACTTAATATGCAGCAGTTCAGACAGGGCGCTGAACTGTTACAAGAATGCATACAAAACGCGGAAAGAATGCGGTTTGACTGCATTTTTATTAATTTTATCATCAACGGCTCCCTCTTTCAATGAAAAGTATGCCTCTATATTTCATAAAATAAAGAAGAAGATACTGTTCACTTGCTGTCGCCGCTAGGTGTTTTCACGCTGCTTCTGCGTGATAAACCCGAGACAGACATGCGCGAAATCGCTGTTTTACGATTTCTGTGCATAGGTTGCTGTGAACGAAATGAACAGTAACAAAAAGAAAGCCTGCATGAGGCTTTCTTTTTTATTTAAGATTGAGACAATTTACTCCATCCTGTCCTTTTTACGTTTCGTGATAACCATAGATACCGTTCCGCAGACAGCAGCAATCAATACGGCCATCCAAATATTCGCGGCAATGTTCATAGTATCACCTGTCTTAGGAATCGTATCCTGCTTTACATCCTCTCCGCTTTCCTCCGAGTCCCCGTCATCATCAGAATCGGCATTGGTATCGGTATCATCTCCCGGGTCGGGTGTAGGAGCAGGTGTAGGATCAGGTGTAGGATCAGGTGAAGGCTCCGGAGTAGGCGTAATGCTTTCCTTTTTCTCCCATCCAACGATAAAGGGTGAGGCACTCGTAATGTGAATCTCCAATCCCGCATCCGTCTTTGTGATGCTGCCGTCCACACTGCTGAAGCTCTCAATGTCGCCCGCACTTGTCCGATTACATCCTATAGTGATTAAGTGGCTGATTACAAATTCGTAATCTTCCTTCGTAGTCCCGTCAGGATAAGGAATCGTAATATCCACTCCCTCTGCCGGGAAGTTTTCTTTGGTAGCGGCAACCCATTCACTATTGTTGACTTTTACCATTACATGTATCTCTAACATCTTGGTATTTTCCTTGGGAATATCGCCGAAGCCGCCTGCCTTTGCTGCCTCTTTCACAGCCTTTTCCATATATTCCTGAAGAGCCTCCGGAGTACTGCATCCGGTTTTATTCTTTACTTCTTCATTCTTTAACGCTTCCGTCAGTGACTGGTTTATGCTGTCTGCATCCGATGCTGCTTCTACCTTAACGTCATAGCTCTCTTTCGGATCCTCCTTGTCCGCGGACTGGCTGCCGTCCGTGGTATACCGGATATCTGCCTTGGGCAGCTGCATAGCAAGCACCTGATCTCTGTTATCCTCACCCAGATAGAAGCCCAGATGGGGAGGCTGGTTATAAGAGGTATTCTGGTTTGCCACCGCATTACGATAAACCGGATCCTGCATCAAACTGTAAATCATGTACTCCGTCTCGTAAGGAGTCATATAAATACGCAGCTCATTGTTGTCCGAATCGCCTACCAAAACCTCCTCACGCCAATCTCCGAACAAGTCCGCCGTAAGGCTGGGATTATTCTTTGTACCGTTATTCGTGTGCGTTCCTTCGAATACTGCCAGAACATCCATCTCATTGTTTTCCCAGTCATATTTGTAAATGGTCTGTTCCGTACCGCCTGCGCCGGGATTCCGTCCGTCCCCGAGCTCACTGAGCAGATCGCCGTCCCAGTATAATCTCCAGTTCGTAGAGAAAGTGCCGGGCGGTGTACTGGCAATAATCTCGCCAAAGAAATTATAAATACCGCCGGTAGGATCCCCTTCGTTATTGGGCGTATTGATCCAGTACTCGAAGCCGGGATTGGGCGTAATATTTGCCGCCACGCCACGTCCGATATCGCCCAGTTCATGCCACATGCCGTTGATACGGCTGCCGTTGGCCGCATTGGACAAGGTGCCGTTGAGAGTGGACTCCTTCTCCTCGGAGGGTGTGAATACATACAGCTGGGTCGGTTTCTCCGGATTCATGGCCGTCAAATGGATGGAATCGGAATGTCCCTGATAATCCTGACCGTCCATACCGTCCTTCGCCCAGAGCACGGAGCCGTCATGGTCGATAGCCAGCGCGCCGATTACCAGTTCGTCATAGCCGTCATTATCCATATCTCCGGTGGACACATTATGATTGCCCTTTCCGGCATAACGGTCGCCGTTAGGTACGTCAAAGTTCCATGCCAGTGTCAAATGACCGCCTATGAGCTGGTAAGCCGCTACCGTAGTCTTCGCATAATAACCTCTGTTCAGCAATACCGTGGGCACTGCCTCGCCGCTGCCGCCTGCCTTAGGCTGATATGCCATGGCAATATTGAAGCGGGATGCACGATTGCCCCAGTTATCATTATAATCTTCAAAATTTGTCACCGTATTTACATAGTCTATGGTGTCAATCTCTTCACCGGTAGCGCCGTTGAAAATACTGATATATTCATTACTTGTCACATCCGCATGTCCGGTAGGTCTGATATTTGAGCCGGGAATAATGCTCCTGTCACCGATATAAGATACTTCGGTGCTTCCGTCCGTCATATCAAATTTTCCCTCGGCATTGGGTTTGTAGCTGACCGTACCGTCGGAAGTCTTGACAAAGAACTCGGCCTTTCCGTCTTCGTCCAAATCATAAAGCATAAATTGGTTAAAGTGCGCTCCGGAAGGCAGCTCCAGTCCCATGTTAATTCTCCACAGAGGAGTGCCGTCCAATTCATAACAATCGAAAATGGTAGGTCCCGAAGGTCCGTCCTGTTTTCCGGAGTCAAAGGCATCGGAAGGATACCATTTTACAACCACCTCATACTGTCCGTCACCGTCCACGTCCGCAACGCCTGCGTCATTGATGGAATAGGTCTGGAAGTTACCGTCCTTGTCCATCTGGGGTTCCGGCTTCTGGAGCGGAATCGACAGATAAGTCTGAGAGAGCGCTTCCACTGCCGGTGACGTTGTAACCTTACCATCCTTAATTATCTGTACCGAGTATAAATTTCCGGGCTGCCCCGCAGGATCCAAATAATTACTTTTGGCAGTGATGGGGGAGTCGTTAATCACCTTGCCGTTACGCAGGACGTTAAACTGTACGCCCGTTCCGTACTCTTCCACCAATACCCTCCAAGACACCAGAATACCGCTGCCGGAAGGAATCGCCGTCACGCCCCTGTCCAAATATTCCATGGAACGTGTCTTGGAATTATAACCGTTGGCGCTGGCATCACAGCTGATACGGTAAAATACGTCATATTCAAATAGCTGCGGCGTATAATTCCAGAGCTTTCTCAGGGATACCGCCAAATCTTTGTTAAATGCCTCCAAGGTAGTCTGGGATGCGCCGTAGGCGTCTCCATGATACTCATTGGGTATGAAATGTTCGGGAATTACGGCATAATCCGTTCCCTGTGCAAGCTTTGCACCATATACATAAATTCCTTCCGTGTCTCCGTCATAAGCACGGATAGCAGTCCAGCCTTCCACCGGGGCGTCCGTGCGTACCGTTCCGTCACTCAGGCAGACCGTTACCGTCTGAGGCAGCTGATCCTCGCTCCAGTCCGCACCGGGCTCCAGCTCCAGTGTGGGCGGATTGTTCACGCTGACCACATAGGGCAGCTCGGTATAATTCATTTGGAAAGCCGCCTGAAGCTTGAACAGATTCGTATACTTGTCCGTCACCAGAGGCGCCGTCCACTCATAGACAGCCTCCGTGTCAGCATCGAAATCAGGGACGGATACCCACTGGCCTACCGTCACTTGAGCCTTGGAGCCGTCTCCCAGCTTTACCGTAACCTCTTTCGGGAACTCAAAGCTGTCGAAAGTCGTCTTTGACACGTTTACATTCGAGGGCTGTATCACATCCACGATATCCAGCGCTCCAAACTTGTCATAGTCCACTATAATATTATCAAAGCCGGCTTTCGGTTTGTCACAGTCTTTTTGTTTGTGTATCACCAGAATGGACAGACCGTTTGCCCTTTCGTCAATAGGGATATCCGTCACCGTGTACGGTGTTCCGGAGCCGTCCTTCGCCGACAAAGTCAGCGCCGCCGTGTGATTCACATAGTCAAATTCCACCTTTACATGAGCCCATTTATTCATAGCGCCGACATTTGTGCCCACAGGACTGTCGGAAGAAATCACGCCGTCGAAATTATTATTTGTGGGATCCTCTCCGCTTCCGGCCAGATATTCGGTGGTATGGTAGCTAAACTGCCCCTTACTGTCCACACAAAGAGTAAAATAATTCTGCTTTGCCGCCGGAGACACAAAAAGAATGTTAAACGGCTTGGTGCCTCCGATATTGACAGGCAGGAAGTCAAATTCCATCACGGCTCCCTTTACAATATCGGCGGGAAGATCCAGTCTGGATCCTCTGTTTTTATCAAGGGCGTCGTTCTGGAACGCAAGCAGATACGGATCGCCGCCGTTATCCCCAAGCTCAAAGCCGAAACCGCCGGTTCCGGAAGTCTTGTCCAGATCCTTTCCCCAGACATTCCATCCATCTATCCCAAAAGAAAAATCGTCTTCGTAGTCATGAGTTGACACCCAGTTTCCGGCATAATTCATGGTATAGGATACCTTCAGGTTCCTGTGATTGCGGTTCCCTGCCGGAGCCAGAAGATCCGCCGTCCATACATAGCTGCCCTTGGTTTCCACATCAAAAGCAGGGCTGCTTGTCCATGATGTCTGGTCAATGGGCACCACGATCACTCTGCCGTTTACCAAGGTTGCCGCCACCTGTGTGGGATGTGTATATGTACCGCTTGTCCATTGTTCCTTTTTGACGTTGACCGTTTCCGGATTCTTTATGGAATTAATATCCGTCTCCAAGAAATCGGACATATATTTCATGTCATAGGATACCTTTAAATTCAAAGGATTTGTCACTCCCTGAGGAGGTATGATATCTGCCGTCCAAGTATACTCTCCCATCTCGTCCGGATTAAAGTCCTTGTTCGTTACACTACTGTCCTTGTTCTCGGCCTTCCATGTAGAAGCGTCGATCTGGACCGTCACTTTCGTCCCGTCCGAAAGCTCCCCCTGTACTTCAGCAGGATGGTATCCGCCGGCTTCATACTGCTGTTTCGTCAAAGTACTATTCTGTAATTCTTCCAACAGCGTTACATAAGTAGGTATCACTACGGAATTTGTCTTTTTGTAATACATATAAAAATCATCAATTCCCATATTCACCGAAGGCTTTGCCCCCTCGGTAAGCATAGTGAATTTATCCGCCTTTGTGGCCGTTGACAAAAAGTCAATTCCCTCCGCCGCCACAGCTCCGTCCAGCTTAACGCTCAGCTGATGTGCTGTAAAATCAAAGGTAATTTCTATGTCATGTACGGTTTTTGCATCAATGGTCTTTCCCGTGTTTTGCTTATCCGCAGAACCATAGACCGTATAATATAAAGGAGTCGTGTTCTGTTTACCGTCTTCTCCGCGGATATCATTCAAATACAGCGTCACAAGCTCATTGTCCCCGTCCGAAATCCGGATTCCGGCATATCCGGCACCGCTGGTGCTGCTGAAAGTCGTTGTATACCACTTAAAAGATATGGTGGACGTTTCCATATCCGGCGCATTCTCTACAAGCACCTTAGAGGTGGATCTCTCCCCCTCCTTCGTGGTCATTTTCAGGTAATGATTCCCGTTGTCTTCCACCACTTCTATAGTTCCTTTGGTGGTTATGGCGCTCATCCCCCAGTTATCCGTCACCGATTCAAAATCCTCTGACAAAGAGTTACCGTCTCCGGCTGCATAACCGCCCGAACCGTTCGCTCCCGGCTGTGTGCCCGTAACGAGATTACCGTTACCGTTGGATACCGTGTCAAGCGACAGGCTCTCATGCCCCCCTAGGTTGTCCACACTTCCGGCATTCGCCGCCATTGCCGGGGTCAGGGCAAGGCATGCCGCCATCAGAAATGCCAACATTCGTTTTTTGCGCATAATTATCCTCCTCAATTTGCATATAGGCTCCCGAAATTTCTTTTGATCCGATTTTGTGAAATGAATTTTTGCCGGATGTGCACAAAATTATGCCGGATACACAAAGTGCATCTTATAACGTGTACAAAACTGCGTGTACACCGGCTAAATTTGTGTGCCGCCAACGGAAATCGGCAGCAAAGGCAGATTCAAAGAATATTCCGAAAGACTAATATACGCTATTATTTAAATGCTAAATCTTTTTGGGCAAAAAATCAAAGCATTAACGACCAACTTTTAACTTGATTTATGCATTTTGTACCATTTTGGATTAACACATGTCTTTCATATGTACATTTTCCCGAAAGAATCTTGACAACCGCTTTTCCTTCCGAGTATGATAGAGACAAAATAACCGTTTATACCAAAGATCGGAGTCCCTATGCAGTCATTGGATACCTTGCTCCTATATGAAAAGCCGGATGCCTATTTTTTCCCCCATTACAGCGGCAGTGTGTTTGCTCCCTTCGACATTCCCCGGCCCGGTCTGCGCTATCTGGCCTATAAGATGCTGTACCTGCTGCACCTTCCTTGTTGCAGTCTGTTCTGGGGCAAGTGGAAGGCTCATATAAAGACGGCAAAGCGTATTATCATTTTTGACTACGGCTACCAACGGGGAATGGAGAACTATATCCGCCGCATAAATCCTCATTGCAAGGTTTATTTATTTTTCTGGAATAAGGTCAACAAATACAATAGGAAACATCTCCTCTTTTCGGATGCAAATGCCATTTATTCCACGGATACGGAAGATTGTAAAAAATACGGTCTGCATTATAACCATATCTTCTACCCCCGGGAATTTCAGCTTCCATACACTGCCTCTCCGGAGCAGAACAGGCTTTTCTTTCTGGGCGCCGATAAGGGACGTGCCCCTTACATCGCTTCCCTGAAACAGGTGTTAGAGGAAAGCGGTCTCATCTGCGATATCCGTATTCTTTCACCGATCCGCGACTCCGCCTATCGGAAACGGTTTCGGGAAATCCTCACCGACAAAGGGCTTTCCTACGACGAATATTTGGCAGAACTGAAATCCTGCGATATTCTTCTGGACATAAATCAGGAGGGGCAGAGTTCTTTGACCATGCGGGTCATAGAAGCCCTCTACCTCTCCAAAAAGCTGATTACCAACAACCGGCATATTCCTTCTTATGATTTTTACTGTCCCGATAATATCTTGGTGCTTCCGGAAAACGCTGTCCCTTCTCCGGAAGAATTGCGTCATTTTCTCCACGTTCCCTTCCGGCCCTACTCCGACACAATTTTGCACAACTATAGTTATGAGCACTGGCTGCAAAGCTTTTCGTCCTGACTCGCTGCCCCATGCTTTGGTGCGTCCTTTATCAGCTCCTCCCGACAGGGAATCAGCGCCGCCCTAAACCTTCCGGCAGCATATGCATATATACGCCCGTTTCCTTGCATCCGGCTATCCGAAACGGCAGAAAACACGGCAGGCAAAAACATTCAAAGCCGGCACAGAAACGCCAAGACCTTCAAGGGGAATTTCAGATAGTGATTGACCAGAGCCGTTTTCCGGATCTCCTTAATCTCATTGCGGAACTGCCTGCGCAATGCCTCCGCCTGCCTGTCTCCCTTAAGTTTTCTTAAATTGACATAGCACCAGAGAAGGCTTTTGCAATATTTATATTCTCCGGCAGGTATCAGCTCCGGCGCCTCTCGAGTAACAAATTCCAGATTTTCCTTACTGTTATACACGCAGTCCGCCATTTTCACCGAGAATGCGGAGGTGGTGATGCTGTTCGCCCTTTTACGGTAAAAATATGTCTCACATTCCAGAAAAACAATCCGTTCCATACGCTCATACGCCCGCAGCACAAGAGGTTCGTCCTCATTGATTCTGCCCTTCGGAAACCGTAGTCCTTCCAGAACCTCCCTTTTATAAAGACGGTTGCAGGACGAAGAACCTGCCAAAAGCACATGCTCCATGGCTTCATGAGCAGTCTCACACCGCTCACCCCTTTGCTTTCCGCGGCGGAAGCTCTTTTCTCCGTTTTTCCTTTCCAATACCGTGACACAGGCGCCGCAGCAGCAATCCGCCTTATATTTGTTCAGTCCTTCATACAGCATTTCCAAAGTGTTTTCTGCCAGCCAGTCATCACTGTCCACAAAGAATATGTAGTCTCCGACCGCATGATCCATGCCGGTATTTCTGGCCTCCGCCAGTCCGCCGTTTTTCTCCCTATGAACTACCTTAATCCGGCTGTCCCCGGCAGCATATCTGTCGCAGATTTTCCCGCAGCCGTCGGGGGAAGCATCATCCACCAAAATAATTTCCGTATTCTGGTAGGTCTGTTTTATCACACTATCCAGACATTCTGCCAGATAGGCTTCCACTTTATAAACGGGAATAACCACACTGATTTTTTCGCTCATATCCGTTTTATTGCTCCTTTTTTATCTCAAACTCTTCTCACACTAACTCCCATATGCCCGCTTCGGCGGGCACTCAAATCAAGATTGTAAAATGCTCTTTTTCACACTAACCTCCATGTCGCAGCTTTGCGGCGACTCAAATCTGAATGAAAAATGCCGTGTTTTAGGCATTTTTCTAACTGCTTTAGCAGTTTGGGGAATTTAGTACTTCTCCGCGAAGCAGCCCTTGCTGTGAGTGGAAATTGCCAAAGACAATTAGAAGTACTTCTCACGCTATCTCCGTATCGCCTGCTTCGCCAGATTCAGAACGCTTCGCAGCTTCCAGCTGCGGCAGTACAACATCAAATCCGCCCCCAGCGCCAGTGCAGCCGCCATAACCCCGATAACCAGCAGACCAAGGAGCCCTCCCCCGTAGAGCCGCAGCGTCAAAGGATAAATCAGAACAATCTCCGCCGCCGTCAGCGCCGCATACTGCACAAGATCCGCCAAATAAGCAAAGACAGACTGCTTCACATATTCTTTAAAAAAGACTCTTATCCGGCATCCGATCTGTACCAGATAAGCGGCTATGGTGCCTAATGCAATTCCCGCTGCCCCAAAGCTCCCCACCAAAAGCAAGGACAATACCAGATTTACCAGCGCGGTCACCACGGCTATATTCCGCTCCTTATGAAATAATCCCGTAACACTCATTACACTCTCCATGGGCAGCCCCATGGCCGTGAAAAAGAACTGCCCCACGCTTGCCGCCACAAAGCCCGTCTCCATGAGATATTCCCCGTTCAGCCAGACATCCCGCACAAAGGGTGTAATCAAGCAGAAAATGCACACGGACGCCACCGATACCGGCAGGAAAAACAGGAAGGTTATCTGGCGCAGCACACGCACCTCTTTCTCCTTGTCCTCTTCCAGAAAAAGATTCCCCAAAGCAGGTTTTAAAGCACCGGAAAGAGCCACCATGATATTGACAACAGACTGCGTCACCAGACAGTAATTGGAGTAAAGTCCGGCAGTCACGGTGGTAATCATACCGGACACAATAATTTTGTCCGTGGACAGCAACAATTTGGTAAACAGTCTGGTGACAAAAATGTTTTTGATGTTGTCCATTACTCTTTCCACGATGGTGTGTTCTAAGGGTGCCTTTCGCAGCCGTTTCAGAAAAGGATACTTCCGGTTGACATAAGCGGCGATCCACAGATTGCTGACAGCCTCTATTACGATATTGACCGCCAAGACCCACATATAGTTTCCGGACAGCTGCAAAATGACAATGGTGAGGGAGTAATTTAATACATTCACTACCAATGCGGTTATGCTCACCAGATATTCCCTCTGATCCGCAATCAGAATGGAGCGTTTGTATGACAATAGATAAGAAAGCACCGTGCGCACCAGCCACAGGAAAAACAGCCGCCGGATATATCCCTGTGAAAATGCCGTCTCGTTCATTATATGATGAATAAAAGGCATCACTCCCATGCCCAGACCGAAAATCACCAGTGCGAAAATCAGGTAGGCTTTGCGGTACAAATTCATCAGCCCCGCAATCCTCTTCTCGTCCCTTCCGGCGATTGCGGAATACAGATTATAAACCACCGCCGTAGCGATTCCCAGCTCGGAGACGGACAGGATGGCTATGACATTGGAAATTACACCGTTCATGCCCACCAGTTCCGCTCCCAGAAGCAGGTTCATAGTCCTCTGGCAGAAAAATCCCACCACAATCAGAACCGCCTGCCCCAACACACCGAAAAAACTGTTTTTTATAGCGCTTTTCAACCGCATAGGCTCTCAAAGACCTCGTTCCAACTGTTTATAATATTGTTCAAATCAAATTTTTCCATATCCAGACCGGCATTCAGGGCAAACCGTTCCCGCAGCTCCTCATCGGATGCCAGCCGCACAATTTTTTCCGCCATTTTTTCACAATCAAAAGGTTCCACCAGATATCCGTTGACACCGTCCCTGATAATCTCTTCCGGTCCCGTGCTGATATTAAAACTGACACAAGGCAGTCCGTGGCTCTTTGCCTCCAACAGACACATGGGAAGCCCTTCCTCCCGGGATGTAAGCACATGAATCCGAGCCTTGGCATAATATTGCCCGATATCCGCCACCGTGCCCAGAAGCACCAGCCTGTCCTGCAGCCCATGTTCCCGAATATAGGTTTCCAGCCATTCCCGTTCCTCACCGTCCCCGGCTGCCAGCCATCTCCAGCCCGGAAGCAGTTTCAGCACCCTGTCCGCCGTCTCGGCCAGATAGTCCACCCCTTTTATCCGAACCAGACGTCCCGCCCAGAAAATATAATTTTCCTTTGCCACGGCATCCTGCCGCTTTTCCATTACCGCGGGATTATAAATAGTCCGCAGCGCCTTGGTACGGTGCAGATACCGCTCATAGCACTTCCGGTTCTCCTCGTTTATGGTGACACAGTAGTCTGCCTTCTTTGCCGCGTACATCTGAATCAGACGCCGATAGGGGCTTTTCCGTTCATAATAGTAACTGAAATGCCCCCATGATACCACTTTCGTCCCGCTTCCCTTCACGGGAACGGAAAGGCTGTCCAGCACAATATCGATATCCACCAGCACATCCACTCTCCGCTCCCGCAGAAATCTTTTCAGCTTGGGCAGAACCGCCAGATAGCCCGGCCCCGGCTGTATCCACTTCTCTCCCAGCCGATACCGCCGTATCTCCGGGCATATGGGGAAAAAAGGAGTATCTCGCCGTTCTACCAGACTTAAAAATATAATCTCATATTTTTTCTGTCTTGCCAATGCATTGGCAATCAAAGCGGCAACATTTTCCGTGCCCCCCTCTCTGGTAATGTCACCGGAGAAAAAACATATTATTTTTTTATCGGTTTCGCCTGTCATATTTTTCATCATTTTGCAAATTATGTTATCACTTTCTAAGATTTTTAAATTTACTTTTTAAACGTCACTAAAATATACCCTCTTTGCTTCCCTTCGACACCCGCATTTTTGTAGCATTTTTAATTCTAAGATGCTATAATAGGACATCGACCGAGAATAGATTATAAGGAGTTTATATGAATAATGCAATAGCCACCACCGCTCTCATAATCACATATTTGGCAACGGGTATTCTGCACTTTTTCGGATTCGACTTTACCTATACCCCTGTGGAATATAAGGAAAGCACGGAGTGTCTGGCCAATCCCTACATGGGTTTTTACCATATCTATGGATATACTTTGGCAGATAATGTGGTTTATGCCGATGCCGAAGACGTACCCAATCTTCCCGACCCGGAAGACACCGCAGGAGAACGCTTGGCGCTGATCCAAATCAATCTTCTGAATTACAGGGACAGGCCGCTGACGGATGACGCTCTGGCCCAGCTGGATTCCATACTGGCCGCATGGAGCGGTACGGATTACAGCCTTCTTCTACGTTTCATTTATGATTGGAACGGCACCGCGCAGAATACGGAGCCTCAGGAAATCGCCGTCATTCTGCAGCATATGGAACAGACTGCGTCCGTTTACAACCAATATGCCGGCCATATCTTCTCTTTGCAGGGACTTTTCACCGGCAATTATGGGGAAATGAACAATACCAAATACGGCAGTACCGAGAATATGCAGGCGCTTGCGGCCAAACTGGCGGAAACGGCAGACCCGTCCGTCTATCTGGCGGTCCGCACTCCCGGCCAATGGAGACGCATAACGGCGGCAGGAAGCTATGAAGAATTGGCCGCCCGGCCGGACAGTCCCTATCTGCACCGTCTGGGTCTCTATAACGACGGCATGTTGGGAAGCGACACCGACACCGGTACTTATATGGACGGTTTCTCCCGGGAGGAAGAGCTTGCTTTTCAAGACCGGCTCTGCCTGACCGTTCCCAACGGCGGAGAAGTCATTTTCGACAACCCCTATAACGATCTGGAAAATGCCGTCGGAGATATGAGACGGATGCATGTTTCCTATTTGAACAGCGCTTATGACGCCTCCGTATTGGATAAATGGAAAAGCACTGTCTACACCGGTTCCGGCCCCTTTAACGGCATTTCCGGATATGACTATATCCGCTGCCATATGGGCTACCGCTTTGTCCTGCGTTCCTCCGAAATCCTGCGGGATTATGATCTGATGCAGTCCTCCCTGAAGGTTACTGTTGAGAATGTAGGATTTTCCGGAAGCTACCGCAGCTTTTCCTTCCGCCTCACCGTATTAAACACAGAGACAGGAGAGACCTTCCTCTTCTCTCCCGAAACGGATTCCTCCTGTCTGTCCGGCGGTGAGACAGCCGTATTTGAGCTTCCGCTGATGATGGAAACTCTCTCTCCGGGGACTTACGGGCTTTACTGGCAGACTACGGATGACATCACCGGAGAAGCCATCCTGTACGGAAACGATATGCCATTGACGGAACACGGATATCTGCTGGGAACTCTGTCAGTTAATCCCGCCCAATAGCAGTCTCTCTCCCGCCGGCTCATTGGCAAACCGAATAAGGCTTTCGTCTCTCACGCGCCGCAGCTCTCCGTAGAAGCAGGTTCCTTTTGTACACTGCTCAGGCTCCAAGGGAATACGCAGTGTCAGGCTTTCCCCGCCTTCAAGCTTTCCCAGCCCGCAGTCCAAGGAGCTGATCCGGCGGTCTCCGGACTGCCCCCCTGCGGATAAGTCAAATCGGACCGCCTCCCCGCAGCAGGCAAAGCCATGGTTGGTTATTTTAAGCTTTAAACAGCTCTCCCTCCCTTTTTTCTCAAAGGATACCGTCTCCGCCGTGAGCCGGTATCCCAGACAGGCTCCTATGGTATCGTATAGGCTGACTCCGGAAGAATACTCCATCTCCTTCCACTTCCGAAGTCTGGCCTCCTCATGAACACAGTTTAAATAGCTGACACAAAGCATTCGGAGGCGTTTCAAGGTATCCGGCGGTGTCATATCCTCACCGCTCAATACTTCGCCCCCGAAAGGCACCCGGACCGCAAGCTTCCGTAAAAAGGCAATTTCCTCTTCGGGGCGCCAAGGCCGGATCCATCCCGCCTTGCCGCTGTCCTGTGTGCCGAAAGTTCCCATATGCGTATCGGAGGCAAATATGGCATCGTCAAAACAGCCTGCCAATGTGCCGTCCATGTCGTTTGGAGCTTGTATCATCCTGAACTGTACCGGCTTTCTCACCGCAAAGCGTACTTTCCCTTCGGTTTCGAACAGGAAGCTTTGGGACAGTTCACACAGATATTTTTCCGTCACAAACTTTGAGGTATGCATCTCCCCCCAGCTTCCTATCAGCAGCCCCTGAAAGACAAGGATATGGCGGCTGTGCCGGATCAGCAGCGGCGCCAGCTGCCGGACATGCAGCTGTACCTTGGAAAAAAGAGAAGGCTCACGTTCCAGTCCCTTCCCTTGTGTATCATAGGCGATCCTCAGGATGATATCTTTACCGCCTGCCGCAAAGCAGTCCAATATTTTATCGATCAGGCTCAGACCTTCTTCCTCCAGAGGCCGCTCCCTGTACGCACCGATGTCGATAAGTACCAACGCCAGAGTCTCCGTCTCATACAATACCGGCGGCAGGTCACAGCTTTGTCCTTCCCCTATGGTATAAGTATAGATGCGATACCAGCCTCTTCCGGGGTTAGGCACGTCTCCCGCCGCTTGGCGGAGGTCGGCGCTACGGAAAGCCGTTTTCCTGTCAGAAAAAAATATCATCCTTTTTCACTCCCATTCCGATATGTAAAACCTTAATGCGGAACACCACCGCCATAATGGAAAACATCATACGGAACATATAGACAAAAGGCTTCAGGCCGGAATGCATACTGACCCCAAACCCCCTGTTATGCATCACCGCAGGAATTTCCACCACATTATAACCCAAAAGAAGCATCTGAATCAGCATATTGGCGTCGGGATATGAATTGTCAAAGTTCCCGAACTTGGAATAATGAAGGGCGGCTCTGCAGCTCAAACCCTGAAGGCCGGTGGTGGGATCGTTGATCCTGCGTCCGGTGGCAATCTTAATGCAGCGCCGGAACAGGGCATATGCGATTTTTTTGAAGACGGATACCTGAAATTCGCTGCTTCCCTCCATAAAACGAGAGCCCAGCACAATGTCGGGACATTCTCCGTTCTCCCCCGGTGTTTTCAGTTTCTCATAGATAACGGAAATATTGCAGACATCATGTTGTCCGTCCGCATCCATTTGAATAATATATTTGTACCTTCTGCGAATAGCATATTTATATCCCAGCTGAATGGCGCTGCCATAACCCAGATTAAACACATTTGTGATCAGCGCGTAGCCATGCTTCTTGACAATCCAGTTGGTGTAGTCCGAGGAAGCATCGTTCATGACCAATACATCCGCTATCTCCGATATTTCCGGAGAAGCCAGCTGTTTCAATACACCGGTAATATTTTGTTCCTCATTATATGCCGGCATGATAATCAGCAAATCCTTCTGTTCCCTGTACTTCACATCCATCTCTCCCTTAATGATCTGTAAAAAGTATTCTCCTCCCCAAAGCCCCATGCATACGGCTCTCTCCGTAAGCCGACGCACCCACCCGGAGCAATATCGGATTTTACGTGCAAAAAACGCCTCGCGGATAAAACGGCTCTTATCCGTCCAGCAATTCTGTCAAAAGTCTGATATCCTCCGTATAGACCACCTGCTTGCGGGAGGCCGCATGCCCCAGCGCCTCCCGCAAGCAGGCGTCGTCCAGCAGCCTTTGAATCGCTTCCTTCACCGCTGCCGGGGACAACTCACAGAGAATCCCGTCCACATCATGTATGATTTGTTCCCGGTTGCCGGTGCAGTCCGAGGCAATAATGGGGCATCCCAAAATCTGAGCCTCCTGCAAAGCAATGCTCTTCCCCTCAAACCGTGTGGCATGGACATATAAATCCGTTTGCCTGTAATAGGGAAACGGATTTTCCACCGCACCTGCCAGAATAAAGTCTTCCTCCAGCCCCAGCTCCCCGATCTTCCGCTCCAAAGCCCGGCGCTCCTCTCCCTCTCCCAGCACATACCATCTGACCTTACAGCCGGAATCCTTCAAAAGCTTCATGGCTTCTATGGCCACGGGATAGGCTTTTTGACCGGTCAGTCTGCCCACCGTCAGGATTCTGCGTCCGGTATACCCATCCGAAAAGCCGTCTCCCCGATCTGCTTTTTCCAGTATTTTGTTCCGGTCGATCATATTGTGGAATATGTGAATCCGGTCTGCGCATTCCGGATAGGCAAGAAGCAGCTTTTCCATAATTTCCCCCGCCACGGGGAACAACGCGTCAAACTGCAGATAACAGTCCCTGTCAAGCCTTCTGGTATAACCCGCCTGCTCGTAATCTATGTGTATAAAAGCCGCTTTCTTTGCCGCCTTCACATGATCCGCCACATAGTAGGCGGAACCGCCCTCCAAAAAAGCCACAGCCAGATCATATTCCCCGGAAATCCTCATTCCCCCGTCGGACAGTACTCTCCACAGCAATTTATCAAGCTGAACCCTATGCTTCTGCAGCATCTCCCAAAGATTACGGCACAGATAAGGGAACAGCTTCAGCGCCGTCCCGCGGCAGAGTAAAGCCTTGGCTACACGGCCTGCCATGCGCAGTCTCCCTTTGGCGGAGAGCACGGAACAGTCGCTGAAGGATCTGTTCAGCAGACGCACTCCGGGGGGCAGCTTTGACACCAGCTCTCCCTGCCCCATCAGCACATAAAGGTCAATCTCATAAGATTCCTTCAATCTGCCAAGGAGCTCTAAAAGAGCCGTCTCCGCTCCTGCATGACCCAATGTATTCATCACAAAAAGGATACGTTTATTCATGGGTCTTTTGCTCCTTTGCCGTTGTAAGCTCTTGAAGAATACTTTCATTCTCCTGATTCAGCAGCGATACCTGCATGGCAAGCTCCTGATTCTTCATCACCAGAACGGAAATCGCCTGACTGAATCCAAACAGAGAGAGCACAAGCAGTATTCCCAGAAATATCACAATTGCCAGCACTGTGGTAATACTCTGTTCCGCCGCTATAAGCACAATCCCCGACACCGTCAGGCACAATGCGGCAATCCCCCATATCATACCAAAGTTTTCCGTGAGCCTGTGCTTTGCATAGGCTATAAAGCTCCCCGCCAGAAGCAGTACCCCTAATGCGGTCATTGCAACTCCCGCAATTTTCACCATCTCCATGACCTCATCCTACTCCCATTTCCATGTTTTTTACGACAACCGTCAACTCCGCTCCACCGCCGGTTCCGCGAGATATCCGGTTTTCCTCTGCATTATGCGGCGCTGTCAGGTCTTTTTGTCTTATCATATACCTTTGCATCCGGCCTCTTCCCCTTAGCCGCCGGAAACAGGGAACCCTTGCAGAAGGTATGCTCGTCCAAATGCCTCTCCACCCACCGAAGCCGTATATAAGCCACTGTCAACCCCACGTAGCTGCCAATCACCAGCCCCAGCCCGTACCAGATTTCCGTCATCTCTCTGGATTTCAGACTGCCCAGAAAAGTGATCAGGCAGAAAGAAACAGCCGTCAGAACCGCACCGTTTAAATCGTTAAAATAATACAGGAAAATAATTTCCGCATACATCACAAACAAGATAAAATATCCTGCGGCAAGACACGGGTATATTCTCAATGTGGTGCCGGAAAACCCCAGCCGCGGCAGAAAAATCAGCAACACCAGATACAGCACCACCGATATGATAAACTGAATCCGCACCAGATTCAGCAGTTCCCGTGAAAGCTGCCGGAACATTCTGGTCTTGGTATTGATAATATCCTGCCAGCGTCCGCCCGTCACTGCCTCGGAATATACCTTATACCTCTCGTGAAAATGCATTTCCACTCTGGAAATAAATATCACCGAGGCGGAAATATTGGTAAACATGGCAAGGCAGGTAGCCATATCATACAGCGGCGCCATCACAAAGGAATCCGCTACCACCATCTTAAGCCTTGTATCCCAAAACACAAAGTTATGGACGTAAAGCCCCAGCGTATATCCTGTATTCACCACTACCAATTTCCAATATTTTTTAAAATAAAGAAATACCTTTTTGTAGTTATTGCTGTTTTTCTTAAAGTAACGGCGGACAGTGGACATTTCCAACACGGCTGTCAGCAAAAAACCCATGCTCAATGCCAACAGCATACTGTAAGTCAGCTCTGTCTCAAATACGGTAACCAGCAGAAACGCCACCCCAAACGCAAATGCCATGCCTCCGAAGAAATAGATGGATATCTTGGCATAATCCTTGCATATGGACAGATACAGCATGGAATAGAACACCAGCACCAGCGCGATATATCCGCAGAAACCCGTAAATACAAAATGCAGCGCCACACCCCCCGCCACGTACTCCCAAATGCAGAAAGGAATTCCCAGAAGACAGCTCAAAGAAATGTTTAAAATCAACCCCGCGTAATAGCAAGGCATAATGTCCTCATAGGTCTCATCATAGATCACATCGGATAGATACCGCGAAAGCACGGCGTTAAAAGGAGCCGCCGTGAGCAGCGAAAAAATAAAAATATACAGTATTGTAGCGGAAAAAAGATTCCTCTGTGCATATCCCAGTGTAGCATATCCCAACGTTATGCTCATCAGCATAATGTTTCCAATTACAACAAACATGGGCGTTACGGTAATCATCATACTGTATCCAAATCCCACCAAATTCATTGCAATGGTTTCTTTCCCAAAGATTCGATTCAGCCTTACGCCTATTCCAGCCATATAACCTCTCCTATCCATCCCCGGTGCAGACAACGCAAATCCGTATGCATCCGCCGATGACTCCGAGAAAGCGGTGATTCCGCAAATGCTTCCTTAGAGCCAGTCCTCGATATCCCGGTAAATTTTATGATATGTCGCCTTCATGTCTTCGATCTTATAACGGGCCATCAGCCGCTTATAACCGTTCTCTCCCATTTCCACACGTTTTTCCTTGTTGTAGGCAAGCTCCAGAATGGCTGCGGTGATCTCCTCCACGTTCATGACATGGGTGAGAATGCCGGCGGGTCCGAAGGAATCCCCCTCACCGTAGATCAATCCGCGGCAGTTTCCCACATCCGTGGCAATGGCCGGTTTATGCGCCGCATATCCTTCCAGTATGGTCAGGGGCTGTCCCTCGCTGACGCTGGTCAAAATGGTCATATCCATCTGCCATAAGTACTCCGGTACGTTCACCCTTCCCGTAAATACCACATCCCGAACCTCCAATGTCTGTACCAAATCCATACATTCTTCCGCATACTCCGGATCTTCGTCCGTCGGTCCCATGATCCACAGCTTCAACGCCGGAACCTTCTTTTTGGCAAAGGCAAATGCACGGATCAATGTCTTCACATCCTTAATGGGCGTCACGCGGAGCACTGCGCCCACATGGATCATATCCTCCTCCAGCGTGCGTTTCATACTCTCCTTCACCACAAAGCGCGAGGCGTCGATTCCGTTGGGAGTCACCTGCGTAATATCCTTGTCACAGCCTAATTCTATCTGCAGCTCTTTGGCATGTTCATACAGACTGGTCACCAGCTCCGCCTCACTGTAGGCCAGCTTAGACATTTTCTTAAACTGTTCGATCCAAATATTTTTATAGATTCCCTCCACCCACTTTGCGCGGATCAGCTCTTCCTCACGTTCTCTGGTATAAATTCCATGCTCCGAGATCACAAGCCGGCAGTTGTGTTTATACTTTGCCATACACCCCAAGATTCCCGCATATCCGGTTGCCACGCAGTGATACACATCGGCTTTGGGCACATCTATCCTCATGGTCAAAAACAGCGGCAGATAAATAGACCGCATGGTCCATAGAAAATCGGAAAAAACCACTTCCGGGTACCGCAGCTGGTAGCACTCCCTCACCGCCCGGAAGAAGTCCGGACCCATCAAGAGCTGGTTCAGGGAAAGCCTCTTCTCGGCAAAAAGCCGAAACAGCGGTTTCCATTTAACGTTCTGGTTCAGCAGAAGGCTTTTCAGCGCCTCATATTCTTCCTTGCTCAGTTTCTTCTGCCTCTTTCCGGCTCCCTCGTTGACCCAGTCGTTGTCTTGAAGATACAGTTCATGTACTTCCGTCAAATTCTCCGGCAGCTCGTAAGCGAACTTTCCCCGAAAGGATCGATTGGCCACAATGGCCGTCAGAATAAATTCCTGCTCGGGAAATGACTTTATAAGACTGTGAATCCAGCTGGACACGCCGCCCACCACATAGGGATAGCAGCCCTCCGCAACAATACAAATCTTCATCTTGCTCTCTTTTCTGTAATCAATCCATACCCTGATTATCTATAAAGCTCCGGCACGGTGCTTTCTACCTCTATCTCCACTTCGGTTTCGGCAGCTTCCAACAGATAATAGCCCCCGCCCATATCTTGAAGCGCGCCTCCCCGCACCTTGCCGGGCACTCCGTTGTTTATTTTCAATAAAAACCATGCGGCATCCCGAAACTCGTTAATATGGAGGAAAATTGTATCGCCCGTCCTCTCTGCCCTATAATCCAGAGTCAGGAATTTCCTGACTCTGGCATCACTTTCCGTCAAAGTAGTCTGTTCAAACACCTCATAATCCTGCCAGTATGTACAGAGGTTCCGGGAGATTTCACGGGAAAGATTCTGCCAATAATCTTCCTCCGTCTCCGGATAGGATACTTCCTTCATATCCAGCACGGCATTCGAATAGCCTAACGCCGTCTCATACCCCATAATCGCCAGATTCCCGCCAAAGGTATGATCTCTGGCGTAAGTCGTTCCCCTCTGCATTACAATATTTCTGTCCAAATAATCAACAATAGGCTCTTCATCGTCCGGCGCCGTCACGATGGTGCGGAGATGGGGATAATATCTTTTCCATGGAGCCGACATCACTTCCTCCAGATCCTCCGTATACATGGAAATAAAAGTATATCCGTCAGCACCTTCCACATAAAAGGAATAGTCTCTGGCCAGCTTGCCTTCCAGAGAAATATCCGATACCCGCCCCATAGATACACCCACTTCTCCATATTCCTCTTTTACAAGGGTTAGATAGCGAGTCAGGATTTCACTGTCCGGCTCCTTATCGTCATAGTAATCCAGCTGGGGCGCCGTCAAAAGATTAATGCGGGCGCCTGTTTTTTCGGTAACGGAAATCAATGAGGGCCAAATCACACCTTCATACAGCGCAGGCTGCGCGCTGCTGTACAATTCCTCTAATTCCTCCGTATTATCCTCCGAAAAACCCGAAAATTCAGCCACCGTAAAACACTGTGCATTGATAACCGGATAGATTTCATAGGACTCGGCTTCCGCCATCATAGCGCTTAAAAAGCCCACACCGTACATATTTAACATATAATTGGCATTTACGCAGAACACCTTGGCATTGCCCGCGCTTTTCCTCCAGAGAATCGCAGGCATATTTTCGTTTTCATACTTTTCCTCGTCCATCATACCCATTATATAAGTCTTAGTGCCGCTGTCCAGCATGTACCACGGAACCACCATCTCCAGATTCTGTTCGTCGGTATCGTTCATGTCCGTGGCATAAATGCGCTCCCCTCCCAGCAGAAATCCCTCAAACAGGTGAACCCCGTCCACCAAAACCTCCCTCTTCTGTACACCTCGGATTCCCAAGAACTCACAAAGCTCCGGGCTTTCCGCCATAATGGCCAGATGGGGCATGCGGGCAAAAATCAAATGAACCCCCCTGTCCGTCAACTCTCTCATAATCGGCAGCTCCGTATCCACGTCCATGAATCTTCCGTCAATGATAACCACCTCCGGAAGATTCTCTTCGGGAATGGCGTAACCGGCCAGCGAATCGCACTCCAGAAATCCTCTCTTGGTGTAGGTACACCAATAAGATACTACCTCACGGATTTTGGGGGATAAACTCGTCCCCACGAAAACGGCATACCTTCTGGGGGTATCCAATATGTCGCTGTACTCTTTTCCCGCCCGGTACATATTGGTGGCATTCATCCCCATGATATAGGTTTCCTCATAATCGTTGACATTATATTCATTCAGCTCCTGCTTCACCACTCCGGTGAACAGGAACATAAAAATGATGATCAATATCATCAAAGTTATCGTCACAAAGTTTCTGCGTGATACCATCGTTCAGCCTTTCTGATATTAGAGTATGTTGAAAAATGCTTTCTCCGGAGCGTGCAAACCGCTTACAGTGCATGGTCAATTCATTAATATTCCATACTGTTATAGCCGTAATCTATGGACAAATCAAACAAACGATAAGGATTCTGGTCTACTTCATAACAGATAAAATTATCCGTCTCGTAATAGATCCTCATTTCGTTGGGATATAAAGCCTGAAATTCCTGCACCCAATAATACATCCGCGACATCACCGTATATCGGTTTTCTTTCTGGTATACGGACAAACCGCCGCTGTTCGGCAGAGGCTTCTTTGCACCTTCCCGGGAAACCCTTCGGCCGCTTCCCTCATATTCTTGATTTACGCCGTAATCAACGGGAATTTTCTCAATAAAAAAATAGATTTTAGGAGTCGGTATAGTCATGTATTCGGCTTGATTCTCCCCTTCCATGGAACGTAAAAAATGAATAATTTCATAATGATAACCGTCATTTTCCACCATTCTCAGCTCGTCATTTGCCGAAACCACCGTAAAATGAAACCGCCGGTTGCTCTTCAATATATTCGTGAGACAGGTAATTGCCTCATTACTTTCAAATGCTTTCATATTTATGGGCTGCCTGTAGGCGCCGCTGAATATTAAGACCCCCGAAATAAATCCGACTATTCCCAGAGAGAATGCATCTGCCAGTGTTTGTGTAGTAATCCATCCTACAAAGAAACTGATCATCCCGTCAAGAGCCATTGCCACCGATGCCATCAGCATATACGCAATATAAATACGGCATCTGTTTTGATCCATCAGCGAGGGAAGCCCCAGCCAGCTGGACATCATCATCATGTACAGAAACACCATGCAGAATGCCACGGATATCAGCATACTTCCGTAATGCCTTGTTCTTCTCTGCCCAAGATAATATAAGCCCAACAATATCGGGCAGACGGAAATGATCAAAATCCCCGGCACCGCTTCCACAAGAATTCTGCTCAGGACATAGGCATTCATCGTAAACACCAGCCCTTCCAGAAAATGTGTCGTCTTATTCCATTTTCCCTTAATCCATGTCTTCAGCCGCACCCCCAAGGGCTGCTTTGGCGGCTTCGGGATTTCCGCCGGCGGTTCAATGTCCGGAGATTGCGTCTCCGTTCCGGCAAGGGAAGGCGTCCCATGGGAATTTTCCCCTTCACCTTGAGCGGAAGTATCCGGCTCCGATTGTCCGGCGGTATCGGCTCCTTCCCCTCCGGAAGTATCCGGCTCCGATTGTCCGGTGGTATCGGCTCCTTCCCCTCCGGAAGTATCCGTCCGGGAATCCTCCTCGGTATCCTCCTGTTCTCTGTCGTCGGAATCTCCGGAAGAAGCATTTGCACCGGATATAATACTCAGCCCCCACCTTAAAGATCCCTCCGGCGGCTTCCCCATGGCAAAGGCCGCCGCCATGGGCAGCACCGCCAAAAGAACACTCAAAATTCCGGTCAGCAGAATTCTTCCGAAATATTCCCTGCGGAACAGCAAGCCCAGAAACCCTACCGCAACCGCCATGCAAAACAGTCCGGCTATCATAGTATTATAAAAATGAACGGCCAGCGTGGCGCTGAAGCTCAACCCGAAGTAAATCAAATACCGGGTGCTGTGAACCTTCCTGCCCTTTGCTCCGTTTTCCTTTTTTCTGTCTGCAAAGAAGGCAAACAGAAAATAAACTGCCGGCAGAATGAATATCATTCCGAATTCCTGAGGAAGAGTACCGCAGTATCTGTTATAAGTTTCGTCGTTCCAAATATCCGCGGCTAAATACAACACCATGGCAATATACGGAGTGTACTTTACCTTACAGCACGCCTTCAAAAATGCCAGAAGAACCAAATGTATCAGCAATACCTCTGCCAAACCGAACAGCCGGAATAATACATAAGTATAAATTCCGAACATTTCATGGAGATAGTAAATAATGCTGTGAAAGCCAAAGGGATATACGCCCGCAATATAAATTTCATTGCGGTTCATTGCATTCACCCAATAGGTATGCACCGGCATATCCGAGAAACAATATCCCATATTCCAGATCCTGTTGCAGCCGTATTGCCAGAAAACCAGCATAATTATACCGATGACAGCCACCCAGTCGAAAAAATTATGTCTGATGCTCCGAGCCAGATTTAAGAATCCCTTTTTCCAAAGCCCTCCAAAAAACCGGAGTGTTTTACTCAGCAGCAGACGGCCTCCCATGGTTCCGCTCAGGAAGCTGTTTACTGCTTTTGCGGCGGAAATCACGCCATCCTTCACCGTGGTATTGTGAACCCTTGCCAGCGTCCAAACCGCGGGAAACACCGTACCCAGAAACAGAGTGACCCAATGGGAAATGTGCAGCAGCTGTAGTATCATAACCAAATTCATCAGGTACACATTGCCTATGACAAAATAGATCATAAACCGCACACAAAACCGCTCTTCACTGACTTTCCTGTAAAACACAAAGGCAGGCAAAAGCACTGTCATACCAAGGTATGCTGTCAGAATGCCGATAAATTGTAAGATCGTCAACGTCTGCATTGACATTGCTTTCCACATCTCCTTTGTCAAAATGTATCCATTCTATCCCATACAATAAAGAAAAACTATCCGTCAGTTAAACACTCTGATCAAATCCAGCGTATCTCTGTCAATTACAATGTCCGATTCTTTTAACCGATTCATGGTGCCGAAAAAATTTTCCTTATCCTGAATGCTGAAATACAACTTCAACTGTATAGTATAAGAAGGAAGTTCCTCGGGATACATCTCCATACAGCGGCCACACCATGTTTTCATTTTATCATACTGCTTTGTGCCCAGCAGCCGGAGCGCTATCCATTCTATATATTCACATGTCAGCCGATATCTGTTTTCCTCGCTTTTGTAGAGCCAATCGCCAGCTTCCTCCATCATCTCGACAAAAGCTTTCTGTTCCATGTCGGGAAATACCTCCTGACAGAGAACCTCATTCATATATTCCATTAAAGTACAGGCGATATCCGCCGCGTTCTCGTCCCCTTTGTGAAGAGCATTATATAATTCCTGTGATTTCTGGCGGAAATCATTCAGCGTATCTCTCAATACGGAAGCGGCATAATGAGAAGTCTCCGTGTCTTCACTGTTCAGAGCCAAGGAAATGGTTGCCAGCGATTTGTACACATCCCCCTTGACCACATCCATAACCAGAGAACGCAGGCTCTCCTTGTCCGCCACCGCCAAGGCCTCCTCAATGGGCACTCTGTTGCGCTCGCTGTCCTCGTCCGCCTTTCTGTTTGCCACCACTTTATCCTTGCCGAAAATAACATCGGTCAAATCCGCTTTCGTCCGGAAAAAGAGCACATACATCAACTGCGTCACCAAAAAGAACAATATGCCCACCACCGGACAGAGCAAGATTACCAATGCCTTAAAAAGGTAGCCCGTCCTGCTCAGCCTCTGCTCCGGCGGGCTTACTTCTTGCTCCGGCTCCTCCTCTGGTTCCGGATCTGCCTGAGCCTGACCGGATATCTTCTTCGGACTCTCCTGCTGCTCTTCCGATGCCTTCTCCTGCCCCTTATGCGCCTTGCCCAAAGCTTTTTTCCGATCTTCCCGCACCTTCTCCTGTGTCTTTTTCTGCTCTTTGAAAGGTTTTTTCTCCCCTTCGGCGGTCTGTATAATGCAGCCCCATATATAGTAAGCAATGGCAATCAGCGTGTTGACTGCCATAATAACCGTAAAAACCTTCTCTGCAGTTGTCATACCGCCAATGCCTCCTCAACCCGGCATCCAAGACCGGCATCCAAGAACCTTTGCCGCACAAAGCCTGCCCCTGCCACATCCGTATTGGCAAGCAGTACATGCAGCCTTCCCTTTGCGTCCTGTCCGAGGTAATCGGTCTGTCTCACCAGCTTGCCGAGCTTCGCGTTGATTTCCTCCTGCGTCATCTCTCCCGTATCCAGATCCAAAAGCGCACAGGTGGTAAGATTTCTGCTCCTTGCACGCATAAAAGCAGATACCAGCTCCTCGAAGGCCTCCGCCTCCAGAATCTGCGTTCCCTTGATATACCGCTGCTGCTCCAGCAGGGACATATAACGGTTTGCCCTCAGCACCGCATCCTGAATCAGGGATCCGGTTATCGCCAGCATATCCGCTTGTCCCAGCGTCATACGCTCCCACGGAATGTCCCATACCATCAGGATCATTTGAATCTGATCGTCATCATAGATGGCGCTTGCCATCAAAGGATAATCTTCTTTCATATTTTTATTGATATAAACTTTATGCTCCAATATGGCCTCATATAAATCCGTCATCTCCGTATAGTTCACGGAATTGCCCAGCTTTCTGGCCTTGTCCGAGGTGGCAGAAAACAATCTGGCATAGGAACGGTTGGCCACGGAATAGATGGACACATCCTTGCTGCGCATAATTTTAGACAAAACCTCCGCCGCGTAGAATAAGACCTCCACAGGCTGATAACGACTTAATTCGGAAGTAATCTCATAGATCTTACCCATACTGTCGTTCTGGTTCAGCAAATGATCGGACAGCACTTCCTTGACCCTCACATTACTGCCGTTGATATCCGACAGATCCGCCAGCTGTTTGGTCAAAAACTGTACCTCGCCTTCATGCTCCTCCCGGATAGATCTTAACTGATCCCGCATATACCCCACTACCAAACCCAGAATCAGCAGCTGGGCCATCCACACATAGGTATTATAATCCAGCATAACGTCAAAGCCGGTTCTCTGGTACATTTGGCGGAAACAATAACCGGCAATCGCCAGCAGGCTGGAAAAAATCGCCTGCTGCTGTCCGTAGACGATGGCAAACAACAATACATACAGCAGGTAAAAGTCAAGTCTGTCAAAATAGGTGCTGCCAACGGTGCGGTTGTTCAACATAAAAAAGGGAATAAACAAAACGGCGTTTTCCAAAAAAGGAACCGCTGCCTTCATCACTTCCCGGAAGCTGTTCTTCATTTTCACCAGAATATTTTCATCCGCATCCGTCCTCTTGGAAAAACGTGAGCCGTTCTTCTGCAGATATTCGGCCAGTTTTGGAATGGCTTTCCCCGGTGTGTTAAAGGCCCTCAGGCGGAATTCCTCCATAAAAGCAAAGCCTGAAAGGGACACACTGTTTTTCCCCTTCTCAAAATCTTCCACTATGTTGATACCGCTCTCATCGGATTTCTTTTTCAATTTCTGCCGTATCAGCTCCGCCATCTCGGCCTGCGTCACCGCCGCAGTGCCGGAGACTTGATAAACCGCCTGTCTGCACGTTTCCGCCGCGGCCACCTGATAGATGTATTCCACAGCATCGGGCAGATAAACAGGGGAAAACTGCTTCTCCATATCCACGGTAAACTGATTCCGGTTAATGGTTTCCACCGCCGGTTGCGCCTCTTCCACATAGAGACCCCTTTCGCCGTCAATCAATATTTCTCCCGTATCAATGGCCTGCATACACATTTTTGCACAAATATTTTCAACCTCTTCCGGGCGGGTAGGGATGCCGTACAAATGATCCATACGGAGTATTACTATATTGCCGTCAATTAAATTTCGGTAATCCAAACACAGCTTCTCCCCCATGGCAATAGCCTGCGCCTTAGAGTTTTCTTCCGTATGGTTCTCCACCTCCAGCTTCTTGTTAATGCTCAGTCCGGCAAACACCTCATCCGAAGACAGATAAATAAACCGCCCTTTCTGCTGTGCGGCAAAGGCCATCAATGTATTCAATACCGCCGACGTAAATGTCACGGAAGCATTCTGCCCTTTCCGCCAGTCAAAATTCCAATCATAGGCTCCCAGAAAAATTGTGACGTCAGGTTTCACACTGTTGAAGACCTCTCTGACACAGGTATTATCGTATTGAAAGCGATACGTTTCAAAAGCTCTCCGGTAGCCGAGAACCTCCGGTCCCTCCTCGGTCAGCACAAAAACTCTGTGCTTTTCCTTATCCAGCTTATCCACCAATTTCTGCATCAGATTTCCCGTACTTCCAATCAACAAAACGTCCATTATGCGCCCCCGTACTTTCTATCACAAAACCAGTCCCTGCTCTTCTAACTGCCGGAAAAACTGCCTGATATCCGCCAACCCCTGTTCCGCGGAAATCCCGAATTCTTTGCTTAGCTCTTCTGCCACTGCTTCCATAGACTGCAAATGTTCATACCTCTCCCAGATATGGGCTCCGCTCTCATTCAGCATAATCTGTTCCTGCCTTACGACTCCGCTCTGCTCCATATCTATCAGCCAATACAAACCCGCGGCCTTTCGAAGCTGATACCGCTTTTTCTCGTCCATATTTTCACTCCCATGGTCATTTTGTACAATTTTTCCCGTAGGGATGAATCATTGTATATCATTTTATCACATTTTTATGGTTATGGGAATCAGAAAAATAAATCCTGTCCGCAGTTTTCCAGAGAATAGATTCCTTTTCCTTCTCCGTCAATGCGTCACTCTCCAAAATATATCCGAATAGATTACGGTATGTATCCCGGCAAAGGTTGCTGGGAAGGTCGCTTCCCCACATCATGCGGTCTGCCCCGAGAATGCTTAAAGCCTCCCGGATAAACCAGACTGCCGTGGGATAAGGATAGGTTTCCGGCTTCTGGTTACCGCTTAGGCTGGCAAGGTCAAAGACCACGTTTTCCAGATTCAATGCCCTGACCGCTTCCCGCCATTCCTCCTCATAACTTCTCCCCTGAGGAGCCAAAAGGTGGCAGACCACAAACTGCAGTTTTGGATGCCGCTTTACTGCCGCCGCCAGCCTCTGCGCCTGCCAACAGCAGCCGCCCCTTCTCCCGATGTCAAACACAACGGTCAGCTCCAAAGCTTCCGCATAGCATAACTGTTCTTCCATCATTTCTCCGTCCAAAGGAAAATCCCTGTGGTAGCTCATCAGTCCGCTTCCGTCGCTGACCTCGAACTTCACAATGGGAAAACCTAATTCCTCAAAAAGATGCCTGCGCACATCCTCATATTTTCTGCAGAAAGGGTCGTAGTATGCCGCTCCGGTAAACCGCTCCGGATATTTCCGCATGGCCTCCCATGTATAGAGATTCTGAGGCCCTATGAAATTACCCTGCAGCATCACAGCCTTTTCCACACCCTCCTTGTCCATCAAGGCAATCACGGCTTCCGGTGTCACATTGTCCTCCCCCAGCTCTTCGGGGAACATCCGGAAACTGCTCCCGTCTGCATACTCCACATATCCGCCGCCGATGCAGCGCAGCTCTCCTCTTGCCCCAAAGCCGTTTAAACTTTGACAGAGATGAATGTGTGAATCAATAATCTTCATAAGTTTACCTCCTGTGATGCCAAAAATCCTGCTTGCCTTATCCTTAGTCAACAACCCCGCTGCAAGCAACGGGGCATCAAGCTTGTAGCGCTGCAGAGCGCAATACGTCCGCAACGCTATGGTATGTGATCCTCGCGGCATTCGCCAAATGTCTGCTTCGCAGACGCTTAGCTCATTGCTCGCGGGAATCAACTTTCGGCGAAAACGGCGAATGAGCCGCCTCATACTTTTCCATATATTCCTGAGCTTCTTTTTCGGTCAGCCCGAATCTCTTTTCCAGCTTTTGTGTAATTCGCCCGACAGAAAACCCTTCTTCCAGATTATCTGCAATCATGGCAAAAATTCCTTCCATACGTCCTTCTTTTTGCCCTTCCAAGCGTCCCTCCAAGCGTCCCTCTAAGCGTCCCTCTAAGCGTCCCTCTAAGCGTCCTTCTCGGCGTCCCTCTAAGCGTCCTTCTCGGCGTCCTTCCATAAGTCCTTTTTGACGTCCTTCTCGGCGTCCTATTTGGTGTCCTGTCCGACGGGCAGTCTCTAATTCATCTTTGAATAATTCCATCAACGCATCGCACATTTCTTTTCCCTCCTCAAACATATCCTGATTTGCATGAACGATCAGGTTCATGGCCGATTTGTATAGATTATCATTGTAATGCTTTCCATACTCCTTGATAAGCCGATCCATTTCTTCCTGTCGCAAAGAATTTGTCAGACAGCAGAGCCACAAGTTTTTCTTCGGAGACAGCCGGGAAGTCACTATCAATTGTATCGGAAACATATCCCCGATTATGTAGTAAATACCTGCCTCCTGCTTTTCCACATACAGGCGGCGCTGCTCCCTCAAATGCTTCACCAGTTTATACGGATAATGAAAGCACACAAAGGAAATAGTAATATCTGATGCCTTTACGGCATCCTCTTTCCCCGTGTCTGCCTTATAAAAGCAGGCATATCCGTATACCTTGTAATAGTCATCTATCCCCAAATAATCCGTGGGACTTTTATATTCAATAATATTATGCCTGCGAAAAATGCGGCCGATATTTTTTTGTATTTTTCTGTCCGGATTCCTTTTGATTATCAGCACATCAATTTCCTTTGGTTTTGTCCCCAGCTGATATTCATTATTGAAGTAAAATTCCTCCGCTTCCTCTGAGAACTCAATCCGGGCACACGCATAAAAAGCCGGATGCCATTGGAGCGCTCTGGTATTCTTCTGTTTTCTTTTCATTTAGCCTCCTGTAAAATTTCAGGAGTTCGTCTCTCGGAAAACTCCTGCTAAAAATGGGATTAAAAGCATGAATTTTCTGAAAGAAACAGAAGACTGCAAATGCGCTTCTTCCGCATAGATAGACGATTATCTGAGAATACGGTAAAATACACTTCCGTATTTGGTATATTGTAGAAAATTTGCTTTTTTATAACATAACACACTTTGTAAAAAATAGCAAGTACGTGTTGCTGCCAAACGGTTACATTATAACAGTTCAGGTTAATTTTCACACCGAGTAAACAGCAGTATTACATAATTTCATGAAAAATCATTATACTAAATGTAAAAGGCCTGAAAAAATGCCCCGGACATTATAGGCTGAATCCCGGGCAAAACTGCACAGAGGGACATGCCCGGATTACCAAAATTTTGTCAAAAAACGCGCTGATTGCAAAAGGCAACATTTAAATTGCAGACTATTGAAAAGTAGACTATAGAATATATTAAAACAGGGAGAAGCTGCTATGAGACAGACCATCACTTTCAATGATAACTGGAACTTTACAAAAGACGGGCAGGACTGGCAGAAAGTCCGGCTTCCGCATACTTGGAACGCCATCGACGGGATGGACGGCAAGGGAGAGTATTACAGAGGGGAATGTACCTATGCGAAAGATTTTGATACCCCTGTTTTTCCGGAAGGCGGAAGGGTCTGTCTGGAAATTCTGGCAGCAGGATTGTCCGGAAAGGTCTATGTCAATCAGACCGAAGCAGGAAGCCATGAGGGAGGATATTCTTCTTTTACGGTGGATATCACCGACACTCTGTATGCGCCGGAGGAAAAGAGAACCAATACCGTCACCATTACCGTGGATAATTCCCACCACAGCAATATCTACCCTCAAATGGCGGACTTTACCTTTTACGGCGGACTTTACCGGGGGGTTAATCTCCTGATTCTGCCAAGCACACATTTCGAAGTAAGCTATCACGGCGCTTCGGGACTGGCCGTGACCCCGGAGGTTCTTTCGGACGGAAATGCCATGCTTCATTTAAACACATGGATCGCCAATCCATCCCCCGACTACACCGTCCGTTACCTCATTACCGACGGCTCCGGCAAGGAAGCTGCGGAAAGCTGGCGGCCCTCGGAAGATGCCAAAGCGGACATTCTGCTCCCGGCTCCCCGGCTCTGGCAAGGAGTGGAAGATCCCTATCTGTATCATTGCACGGCCACGCTGGTCTACCGAAATGAATCCGTTGACCAAACAGCCACCCGTTTCGGTATCCGCTCCTTCCGTGTGGATCCCGAAAAAGGATTCTTTTTAAACGGTAAGCCTATGATGCTGCGAGGCGTATCCCGCCATCAGGACAGGCTGTGGATGGGCAATGCCCTGACCCGCGCCGAACATTACGAAGATGCCGCATTGATCCGGGAAATCGGAGCCAATACGGTACGCCTCGCCCACTATCAGCACAGCAGAGATTTCTATGATGCCTGTGATGAGTACGGTTTTATCGTCTGGGCAGAGATTCCTTACATCAGCTGCCAAAGCGATGACCCCGCCGCCCACCAAAACTGCCGTCTCCAGATGGAGGATCTGATCTACCAAAATTACAACCATCCTTCCATCTGTTTCTGGGGAATTTCCAATGAGATCACCATCGCCGGAGAAAAACCGGATCTGGTGAAAAACCACAAAGATTTGAACAGCCTCGTGAAGCAGATTGACCCCAGCCGTCTCACCACCATCGCGCATGTCACCATGCTTCCCATGGAGCATCCCCTTCACGGCATTACGGACGTGGAAAGCTATAACCATTATTTCGGCTGGTATGGGGGCAGTTACGAAAACAACGAGACATGGCTGGATGAATTTCATGAGAAACATCCCGATATCTGCCTTGGCCTGTCCGAATACGGCGCCGAAGGCATTATCACTTATCAGCCCGACGAGCCGAAATGCCGGGACTACTCGGAAAGCTATCAGGCGGAATATCATGAGCATATGGCCAAAATATTGTCGGAACGCCCTTATCTGTGGAGCACTCATGTCTGGAATATGTTTGACTTCGGCTGCGCTGCCAGAAACGAGGGAGGCACTGCCGGACGCAACAATAAGGGACTCGTAACCATGGACCGCAAAATAAAAAAGGAAGCCTTTTATGTCTACAAAGCGTACTGGAGCAAAGAGCCTTTCGTCCATCTCTGCGGAAGAAGGTATTCCGCAAGAGCTTCCGATACCACTACGGTGAAGGTCTATTCCAATCTGGACAATATATCTCTCTATGTCAACGGGGAGCCCTTCGCCACCCTCCACGGAGACAAAATATTTGTCTTTGAGAACGTCCCTCTCGGGGAGGGCTTTACCTTCCTGACGGCGGAAGGGCGCTATGAACGGTTTGACTGCGGCACCGGCTCCTTAGGGCAAACCGGCAGTGTCGGAGAAGTGTCCGCAAACTGCGGCAGTGTCACGGGAGTCTCCGGCAGCGCTCCGGAGATTTCCGGCAGCTCCCATAGGCAGCGTAACATGCCAAGCGCTCCCTCCGGCCATTGGTATATCTGCCGGGACACCATCACTCTGGAAAAAGTTGCCCAAAAACCTGACATTTACACGCTGCCGCAGGAAGACGACGGCGAGTATGTGGCAAACTGGTTCGACCACATAGAGACCGTGGCCAGCGATGCGCCCGTGGAATTTTCCGAAAAGCATTATTCCGTGTGCGATACTTTAAACGATATCATGGCAAACGACGAGGCTTTCCGAATTCTCTCCAACGCCATGTATTCCATGACCGGCATGAAAATGAAAAAATCCATGATGGCTATGATGGGCGGCAAGACTTTGCAGGAGCTCACCTCCATGATGAGCTCCATGGGCGGCCCGGATACCGGAAAAAAAGTACCCGGGAATGCCATGCAGATCCTTAATTCCGAGTTGAATCGGATCTCCAAGAAATAAGAACCAGAAATTCATGAGCAAACAACGGCACCGCAGCCAGAAGACTTAGGCGCAGCCACTCACTGCCGGAAAGATGAGAAGTGCCGAAGGCCCGAATCAAAAAGGGAATTTCCGTCACGGCAAACTGTAGGCAGAAGCCTAACAAACAGGCAGCAATCATCAGCTTGTTCTCCAAATGATTCATACCGAACACCGATCTTTCTGTGTCCCGCATACCTATGGCATGGAACAGCTGGGAGATTCCCAACACCGTAAAGGCATACGTCTGCGCCTTGGACAGCACCATCGGATTTCCCAGCAAGCGGGAAATTCCCTCGGGAGTAAGCGCTTGGCCGTTTGCCTTGAGCAAAGCACAGGCCGGCATCAAAAAGGCAGTGAGACTGATGGCTGCAATCAGCGCACCATAAAAACAGGTACAGGCAAAGCCTCCTCTGGCAAACAGGCTTTCCTGTGCCTTTCTGGGCTGCTGCCTCATAAGACTTTTTCCGTCGTTTTTATCTACCCCCAGCGCCAGCGCAGGGAGAGAATCGGTAATCAGGTTAATCCACAAGATATGGCTGGATTTCAATGGGGAAGCAAGTCCGCAGAGCACTGCCACAAACATGGTAATGATCTCCCCCAGATTGGAGGACAGCAGGAAAATCACCGACTTACGGATATTTTCGTAGACTCCCCGGCCTTCTTCTATGGCTCTCCGAATGGTGGCAAAATTATCATCGGTCAAAATCATATCCGCCGCCTGCCTTGCCACATCCGTTCCGTTCATCCCCATAGCAATCCCGATATCCGCTTCCTTTAGAGAGGGGGCGTCATTGACCCCGTCTCCGGTCATGGCTACAATCTCCCCTCTCTTTTGGAAACCGTCCACGATCCGTACCTTCTGTGCGGGGGAAACTCTGGCAAAAACTCTGGTATTCTGCAGTCTTCCCACCAGCTCATTCTCCGAAAGACGGGACAATTCTTCTCCGGTCATACACTGTTCCCTGTTCTCCACAATTCCCAGCTGCCTGCCGATGGCGAAAGCCGTATCCACATGATCTCCGGTGATCATTACCGTAGTGACGCCCGCCTCCTTAAAATCTGCCACCGCTCCCGCCGCTTCCGGTCGGGCAGGGTCGCGCATTCCTACCAACCCCAGCAACACCAAGCCCTCTTCCCTTGCTTCCTTTGCGTTCCTCCGCATAGCGATTGCCAGAGTGCGCAGCGCCTCCTCCGACATTTCCCTGACCGCAGCCTGAAGCTGTCGGATATGCTGTTCCCCCATGCGGACAATTCCCCGCGGAGTCCAGATTTCCGTACATCGTTTCCACACCTCGTCGGGCGCCCCTTTGGTAAAACTGATATTTCGATAGGGTTCATATCCCGCCGCCCGCAGTTCCCCTCCCGAGGAAGCCGATACTTTGTGTAATGTAGTCATCATCTTTCTGTCGGAGTCGAAAGCCAGCTCCCCGATCCGGGGCATCCGCCGCTCCATGGCTTCCTTGCTGAGTCCTGCCTTATAAGCCATATCCAAAAGCGCCAGCTCCGTGGGATCCCCCATCCCCGACTCCGGTTCCAGCGAAGCGTCATTGCAGAGCACCATTCCCTGAAAGAATTCGGGACAGGAATCCGGTGACACCTCCCATGCGTCCACACATTTTCCCCCCATGGCCACCCGCTCCACGGTCATGCGGTTCTGAGTCAGAGTACCTGTTTTGTCGGAGCAGACCACACTGACGGCGCCCAAGGTTTCCACCGACGGCAGCCGCCTGACGATAGTGTTGACCTTTACCATCTTCGTCACACTGAGGGCAAGGCAAATAGTCACCACCGCAGGCAGCCCCTCCGGCACGGCGGCCACCGCCAGAGAAATGGCCGTAATCAGCATCTCCCCCACATTGCGCCGTTGCAATACCGCCAAGCCGAACAGAGCCGCACAGAGGAGCAGTGACAGCATACTAAGGATTTTCCCCAGCTCTCCCAGCCGCTTCTGCAAAGGCGTCATTTCCTCCTTCGCCTTTGTGATCATCTCCGCAATCTGTCCCAGTTCCGTCTCCATTCCCACGGCCGTGACGATGCCCTCCCCTCTGCCGTAGGTCACTATAGTGGACATATAGGCCATATTATGCCTGTCTCCCAGAGGCAGATGCTCCCCGCGCCTCCCCACAAAAGCCGCATCCTTCTCCACGGGAAGGGATTCCCCTGTGAGAGCGGATTCCTCCACCTTTAAATTTGCCGTGGTTAAAAGTCTCAGATCCGCCGGAATCTGGCAGCCTGCCTCCAAACAGACAATATCCCCCCTTACCAGCTCCGCAGCGGGAATTTCCTTTCGTTTTCCCTCCCGCAGCACCACCGCTTTGGGGCTGGTCAGCTTTTTTAAAGACTCCAGCGCCTTCCTTGCCTTTCCCTCCTGAAGCATCCCCACAACGGCGTTCATGCAGACCACAACCGCAATAATGACGGCGTCACTGATCTCGTGGAGCAGCACGGAAACCACTGCCGCCACAATGAGTACATAAATCAAGGGATCGTTCAACTGCTCAAAAAAAGACTCGAAAACTGTCTTTTTCCGCTCTCCTTTCATCTCGTTTCTGCCGTCCCTGGCAAGTCTGGCAGCGGCCTCCTTCTCCGTCAGACCATGTTCCGGATTACTTTCCAGTTGTAGTAAGGTTTCCTGTATGCTGCATTGTTCAAACATGAAAAATCCCTCCCGAAGCTTGTTTGCTTATGCATTCTATGCTTTCGGGAGGGAAAGTAGTCCAAGTTTTATTATATTTATACCCAATCTATATGATCAAAATCATAGTTCAGGCTTTTCTCAACCGGAACATATCCGTCAAATTCTTTAACATCTTCGTCTGAGCGCTGAGCTCCTCACTGGTTGCCGCGCTTTCCTCCGCAATGGCGGAATTGGTCTGAACCACGGAAGAAATCTGGCTGATTTGTTCCTGTATATCCGAAACCGCAGCCGCCTGCACACGGGAATCCTCCGCTATCTGATTGGTAGTATCCATAACTTTATTGGCACCTGTCACAATTTCTTCCAGCTGTGAAGCCATCTGTCCGGCAATCATGGAGCCGTGCTCCACTTTCCGGATAGAACTCTCAATCAACTCCGTAGTTGTTTTCGATGCTTCCGCGCTCTGGCCTGCCAGTTCACGCACCTCTTCTGCCACAACGGCAAACCCCTTACCGGATTCCCCTGCCCTTGCCGCCTCTACCGCCGCGTTCAGTGCAAGGATATTGGTCTGTGACGCAATATTTTCAATGGTTTTGATAATTTTACTGATTTCGTTGGAGCTGCTGTTAATTTCCTGCATCGCATCGATCATTTCCTGCATCTTCTGATTGCTCTCTAAAATCTGCGTGCCCACCGTCTCAACGATTTGGCTGGCCTGCTGTGCATTTTCCGCCGATTGAGAAATACGCTGGGATATTTCACGTACATTCATTTCCAGCCCCTCTACCGTACTTGCCTGCTCCACAGAGCCCTGACTCAAGGATTGAGCCCCCACCGACATCTGATCCGCGCCGTTGGAAACATAATCGGTGCTCTCCATAATCTGTGACATGGTGCCGTTCAGCTTTTTGAGGATCTCATCCAAAGATTCTTTGATGGACACAAAATCCCCCACATAATCCTGTGTTGCCTCCACGGACAGATTTCCGTCCGAGATTGCCTCCAGCACATTCGAAATTTCACCTATGTACCCCTTCAGATTACTCGTCATGCTCTGGAAAATCCGCGTCAGGCAGCCGATTTCATCATTGGAACGGATAGAAATCGTTACAGCCTTATCATCTTTCAACCCCAACTCCCCACGCTCCATCTTCTGTGCCAGACCGGTAAGCTTTGCAAGAGGCCCGGAGACGGAGTTCATAATATACAGGGACATTATCAGAATACTCAAAATCACTGCAACAGCGCCGACCACGCACGCCATCTTTACCGTTTCATTTATCTGCCCCACCGCTGTTTCCATAGAAATGCCGGCAAAAATCAAACCGTTGATCTGGCCGTTTTCGTCCCTTGTAGGCATATAAGAGCAAATATGTTCCACTCCTAAGATTTCCGCTTTTCCGACATATTCCTCTCCCCGCTCCAGCACAATGGCAGCCAGCTCGCCGGAAAGCTTTGTGCCTACTACCCTTGACCCGTTTTGCTGAATGGTGGTGTAAGCTCTTTCATCCCCTTCAAAGATCGTAAACTCACAATGGGTCTTTTCCTTTAATTCATCCAGCACTACATTCCTGTCTTCCGGCCCTACGTAACCGTCCAACTCATACGCCAGTATATTGACCGCGTTTACACACTGTTCCTCCAGCAGACTCATGGCAAGATTATAGAACATGGTAATGCATAAAGAAACAACAAACAACATGCTGGCAATCAGCAGACAGGTCATCAAAGCGTTAATCCTGCGTCCTAAATGTTTTACTCTTCCGTTCTTCATTTTATACCTCCTTGCATACTTCATAAGAGGGTGCGTAAACACCCTCTTTGCACATTAATCAATATTTGAAAGTTCACTTTCAAACTTCCCGTCATGCCGCCAATGGCGGCACAAACAGTCAGCATCCCCACTGCAGGCAACGGGACATCAAGCTTGCAGCGCTGCAGAGCACAATGCATCCGCAAGACGCTATGGTATGTGACCCTCGCGGCATTCGCCAAATGTCTGCTTCGCAGCCGCTTGGCCCATTGCCCGCGGGAATCAACTCCACTTACCGGTAGAATTTTTAGGACAAAATCCGGTAACACAATTTTATAAAAAAACAGTGCAAAATGCAAGGCTAATTTTACACCGTTTTTTTCAAGTATATCAATTCGTTATTCCGTTATTATTCCTCTATCGGGAACAGCTGACGTTCTTCCTTTGACCATTCGATTTCTCCACCGTCAATATGGACATGCCACTGCGCACCGGAAAGAAGATCCGTTATTTCCCCCAGACATTTCAGCCACCAGTTGGCCACCCGAAAGACAGAATTTATGTCGTTATCATCGTTCATAGGCGGCAGCTTTGTAGCTCCGCTGAAAATAATATAACTGTCACTCTGTTCGCTGCACTCCTCCGGATCATAGATACAAAAGCCTTCATACAGTTCTCCATAGGGATATTGCCGGTCATATCGTTTTGCAATCTCCATACAGGCATCCAGCTCCTGCCGGGTGATAGGTTGCGATCTTTTTGCCTCATAATAAAGTGATACTGACATAAATATTTTTCCTCCATTTTTTATCAGGATGCCCACAGATTCCAAAAGAGAGCCGCCGTCTTACGCTATGCTTCAATCAGTGTTGCTCCGCTTTTTCGCAGCCCCCATAAAATCCTCAGGAACTCCCCAAAAGTAATTTCGTATAGTCTTCCTTGGGATGATTAAAAATCTCTTCCGTTTCCCCGCTCTCAATAATCCTGCCGTCCTTCATCACCATAATTCGGTCGCACATCCGGTAAACCACATTGATATCATGGGAAATAAACAGATAGGACAGGTGCATCTCCTGCTGAAGCTTCTGCATCAGCTCCATGATTTGTGCCTGTATGGTGACATCCAGCGCCGATACCGGCTCGTCCGCCACAATCATGCCGGGATGGGTAATCAATGCCTGACCGATGCTGACCCGCTGTCTCTGACCGCCGGAAAGCTGAGAAGGCTTTCTGTGAAAATATTTATCCTCCATTCCCACCTTGTGAAGCATATCATACGCCGCTGTCTCCATGTCTTCCCTCGACATAGCCTGAGACTTGTCCAAAGCCGCCCTTGCCCGCAGAGGCTCTGTCAACAGCCACCCGATGGTTTTGGAGGGGTTTAAGCTGCTATAGGGATCCTGAAAAATCATCTGAGGGCGTATAGAAGCGTGGATAATCTCCCCTTCTATCTCCCTGTTCATCCCCAGTATCGCCTTGGACAGGGATGTTTTGCCGCATCCGCTTTCTCCCACCAGTCCAAGACTTTCTCCGGAGTATAGTTCGAATTCCGCTCCTGTCACAACACACTGCTTTTTCTTGCGGGCAAACAAGCTGTTATTGCCGTCCTTATAGAAAACCGATAGATTTTTCACCTGAAGAATCGACTTTTTTTCCGCCCCACCCCTCTGAGTCGGATTCTCTCCAAGTCCGTCTTCCGTCCGGCTTTCCATGGATAAATTCTCTTTTTCCGACAGAGATTTCCATGCCCTTGCGGACTTCATGCGGGAAGGCACCGCCTCTATCAGTCTCTTGGTATACATCTCTTTCGGATTCTGAAAAACAGCGTCGGTCTCCCCTTGCTCCACTACCTGACCGTCCTTCATAACGGCAATGCGATTACAAAGCCTTCTCGCCAGATTCAGATCATGTGTGATAAAGAGCATGGCGTTATTCTGTTTCCGGTTGATTTCCCGGAGCAGTTCTATTATCTGATTTTGAATGGTAACGTCAAGAGCTGTCGTAGGCTCATCCGCTACAATCAGTCTTGGATGCAGAATCACGGCCATTGCAATCATGACCCTCTGGCGCATACCGCCCGAGAGCTGATGAGGATAGCAGGAATAGATTTTCTCCACGTCTTTCAGCCCAACCGATTGAAATGCTTCCAGCACCTTCCGCTTCATTTCCTCCGCCTTCAGCTCCGTATGCAGACGAAGCATTTCCTCCACCTGCCTGCCCACTCTCTGGGTAGGATTCAAGGAAGTCATGGGTTCCTGAAATACCATGGACATCCGGGCGCCCTGATATTTTCTGTAAAGCATTTTGTCACAAGGCCGACCGGCTTCCCGCAGTACCACATCGTCAAAGAGTACACGGCCGGAAGTAATCCGTGCCGAATCGGACACCAGCCCCATCAGCGTCAGTGCCGTCACGGACTTACCCGATCCTGATTCCCCTACGACCCCCAGTACCTCCCCGTCCGTAAGGTCGAGGCTCACATGCTTGACTGCCTCCGTATCGTCAAACGCCACGGAGAGATCTTCTATCTTAATCATCGCTACCTCTCATTCCGCCGCGGAAGCGGCACTATGCCAAAACTGCTGCTTCCAGACCCTCGGCGATAATGCCGTTCCCACGCATTATCTTCTAACCTCCGTGCCGCAGCTTTGCTGCGACTTAAAAATTGCTTTAGCAGTTTGGGAAATTCAGTGCTTCTCCGCGAAGCAGCCTTTGCTGCGAGTGAAAATTGCCAAAGGCAATTAGAAGTACTTTTCACACTAACTCCCATATGCCCGCTCTGGCGGGCACTCAAATCAGGATTGTGAAATGTCCTTTTTTCACACTAACTCCCATATGCCCGCTCCGGCGGGCACTCAAATCAGGATTGTGAAATGTCCTTTTTTCACACTAACTCCTTCGCCGGATTCCTTCGCTGAACAGTGCAAATCCCAGCACCACCCACACTATGGAAAGCCCCGGAACCAGCGCATACCAAGGAGCTGTCCGCAGATATCCCTGAGCATCCGAAAGCATCTTTCCCAGACTGGCGTCGGGCGGCTGTACACCGATCCCCAGATAACTCATACCGGATTCGGCCAGAATGGCATTGTTAAATCCGATCATTACCGAGACCCAGAATACCGAAAAAATATTCGGAAGAATGTGCACAAACAAAATGCGCATCCTGCCCACTCCCATCAGTCTGGCTCTCCTGATATAGTCCGCATCCCGCAGACGTATAAACTCGCTGCGGACAATTCGGATATAACTAGGCACAAAAACAATACCTAAAGACAAAATCACATTCTGTTTGCCGCTTCCCAAAATGCTGATAATAACCAAGGTCAATAGAATGCTTGGGAATCCATTGACCGCATCCGTCACACGCATTACGACTTCGTCCAGTACACCGCCGAAATACCCCGTCAAGGCCCCTAAAAGAATACCCGCTGATCCGGAAAACAAGACCACAAGGCTGCTGATGACCACCGTGGTTCCCATCCCTTCCATCACCCGTGAGAAAATGTCCCGCCCGAAATTGTCCGTTCCGAAAATATGCCGGAGGGAAGGAGCGTTGAATTTTTCCGCAGCGGACATGGCTGTAGTACTGTAAGGAGTCCAAAAGATCCCCACAATTCCCAACAGCAAAGCAAAGCCTGTCATAAACAGACCCGCCGCCAAATATTTATTCCATTTCATGCTTTGTTTTCTCATATCGCCCTCATTTCTACACTGGTACTCCATCCTGTCAGAAATGGAAGTCCGGACGGAGTATTAGAGCGTGTTTGCAAAATGCTTTCCACGAGGTGTTCGTCATCTTTTATTTTTCACTGATTCTGGGGTCAATCACCCGGTAGAGGATATCCACCAGAAAATAGACGAAAATGACCACAAAAGTAATATACAATATCAATATCTCCACCACGGGAAAGTCTCTGGTGGAAATAGAACTTATCAGCAGCCTGCCGATACCGGGCAGACCAAAGACCTGCTCTATCACAATACTTCCCGCCACGATTTCCGCAATAATCATGCCCAGAAAAGTAGTCACCGGCATCATGGCATTGCGCAGAACATGACCGTACATCACACGTCGTCTGGTACATCCCTTGCTGTATGCGGTGCGGACATAGTCAGCCCCCATCTCCGTCAGCATGGAATTTCGTAAAAAGCGGGCGGTCATAGCAATTTTAGGGATTGCTATGGACAACGCCGGGAACAACAGGTACTTTAAAAATCCCGCAAAATCCTGACGATAACTTATGTAACTGCCGGGAGCAAACAGTTTCAATACTATTCCAAACAAATATGTCACAAGTATGCCCAGAAAAAAGGATGGAACCGCCATTGCGGTCTGCGTTACCACCCCCAGCACCGCATCCAAAAAACGGCTGCTGCTTCTCGCCCAAAGCACCCCCAAAGGGATGGATACCGATATTATCAACACCAGCGAAACCGCCGCCAGCCACAACGTCACGGGAAGCTTATCACCGATCAGCTCAGCCACCGGCATCATCTCATTCATATTTTTGGAATAGCGGTAACTCTCTCCCAGATCTCCCTGAAGTACATCCGTCATCCAGTTAAAATACCGCTGTACGGGCGGTTTGTTCAGTCCCAGTTCTTCCCGGAGCTGCTCCTCCCTCTCAGGAGTCGCCTCCGTACCCAGTATAGATGTCACCACATCACCGGGAATAATCTGAAAAGCGAGGAAGGCGGCTACGGAAACCAAGAACAATGTCATAATGAGAGTTATCAATTTTTTTATAAAATATTTCATGCAGCCGCCACCTCCTCTTTTCCGTTTCTAAATCTAAAATAAGTATTGCCTGTTACACGGAATCCCAAGTCAAGATGAATAACGCCTGTTTTGGGCATTTTTCTAACTGTTTTAACAGTTTGGGAGACTTAGTACTTCTCCGCGAAACAGCCTTTGCTGCGAATGGAACTTACCAAATTGTAAAATGTCCTTTTTCACACTTCCAGTCATGCCGATGCAGTCGGCACAAACAATAAATGCATCGGCAAGTCTGGAAGAATCGCTGATGCGATTCTTCTAATGCTTTAGCAGTTTGGTGAGAAGCTCTGCGGAATCTCAAATCCGTGGGAAAAACGCCCGTTTTTGGCGTTTTTCGGCGTGAAACATAATACTTCTCCGCGAAATGCCCTTTGGCATGAGCGGCTAGAAGTACTTTTCACGCTATTCCGTCCAGAAAACCGTGCTCATGTCTTGAACGTAGACAGGATAGAACTTATAGCCGCTGAGCTTTTTATTGATTGCCGTCATATTGGCAGGAACCTGAAGGAAAGCGCTTCCCGCCTCCTCGCAGAGTATCCGCTGAAGCTTTGCATATGCCTCAATTTTCTCCTGTACGTCGAGAGTCGCCTGAGCACTCAGGTAAAGCTCATCATATTCCGTGCTGGCAAAGTTGATAAAGTTCTTTTTGGAGTCCGTCTGGAATCTGTTCAGCAGATAACCGGGAGTCGTATCGCAGGTAATGCCGCTGATAGTGGCCTGATATTGACGTCCGTTGTAAATCTCATCCAGCCATGTACTCCACTCCACCGCCTTAATGGTAGCGTTAATCCCAGCCTCTTTCAGCTGCTCCACCACGACTTCGCCGGTCTGCATATGGAACTCATAATTGGAAGGAATAGCAATTTCCAGATCTAACCCGTTTCCGTATCCCGCATCGGCCAGCAGCTCCTTTGCTTTCTCCACATTTGCCGTGGTACCGTACACATCGTTTAAGTCCACATAATTGTCTTTCAATGTGGGAAGCATGGCCGAACTGATCACGGTTCCGTTTCCGCCGCCTACGAACTCGTTGACCATATCCTTGTCAAGGGCATAGCAGATGGCCTGACGCACCCGTACATCGTCCAGAGGCGCCTCCGCGTTATTTAAAAATAACGCCTGTACCACGTTGGACGGGGAGGCCGCTACATTAAAGCTTTCCTGAAGCTCCTGTGCCTGCGAATCTGTCAGATAGGCATAAATGTCGATAGTACCGCCCTGCAGCTCCAGCACAGCGGAATCCGGACTGTTTACGATCTTAAAATTGACCTCATCCAGATAAGGCAGACCCGCCTGCCAATAGTCCGGATTTTTCTTCAGCACAATCCCCACCTGAGGCGTATAGGAGACATAAGAAAACGGCCCCGTACCAATGGGATCCGCCGCCTCGTCTTCCCCGCTTCCCACGGGAATGATTGCCGCCACAAAGCTGTATATCAGCTCCGTATTCGCGCTTTCCACTGTTACCTGAACCGTCTTTTCATCCAATATATCTACAGCCTGAATCGTTTTCAGTGTGGAAATGAGGGGCGTGCCGTCCAGAAGTCCCGATACTCTCTCCAGAGAGTACTTAACATCCTCACATGTCACAACATTGCCATTATGGAACTTTACGTTATCCCGCAAGGTAAAGGTATATACCAAACCGTCCTCGGAAATCGTATAGTCACTTGCCACCGCATTGATCAGGTTGCCGTTTTCATCAGGCTTTACCAAGCCTTCAAAAATGTTAAACAAGATTTCTTTCGTTCCTGCCGCCGTTGCTTTATGAGGGTCAAGACTGTCAATATCCTGTTGTATGCCTACAACAACGGAGCCGCCGTAAACGGGCTCCATAGAGGAATTATCCCCCGAAGACTCTCCTGTGCCGTCCGAGCCGCATCCGCCCAGTACAGCCATTGTCAGAAGTGCCGTTAAAAGTAAACCTGTGAGTTTCTTTTTTCCATGAAAATGAATTTTCATCGCGCTCTTCTCCTCTTCGATCAATAAACCTCTCACTATTCAATTGTCCCCATCATTGTACCATAGAATACTCCGATTGCAAGCAAATTCTTGCCAAAATCCCCATTGTATCCATAAAAAAACACGCCGATGCTGCCATCGGCATAATATTGTATCCTTAAAAAACACTCTGGCGCTGCCATCGGCGTAATATTGTGTCCTTAAAAAACACTCTGGCGCTGCCATCGGCATAATATTGTATCCTTAAAAAACACTCTGGCGCTGCCATCGGCGTAATATTGTGTCCTTAAAAAACACTCTGGCGCTGCCATCGGCGTAATATTGTATCCTAAAAAAACACCCCGATGTTTCCATCGGGGTAATGTGGATTTGAGATTCCGCAAAATGGAATCATGAAACATAATGGATTTACATTTTAAAGAAATTCATATCTTCGTTTAATCCGCCGGAAATCTGCTTCAGTCTGGATGCCTCTTCCGCTATCATATTAAATGTCGCGTTCAGTTCCTCCATGGAAGCGGCAGTCTCTTGCGCAGATGCCGCATTTTCTTCCGAAATGGCGGATAAATTGGAAATCACATCAATAACCTGTGTTCTGGAGCTGTCCGCGGCGTCGGCACTCAGGCGGATCTCCTCCGTTCCCTCTTTGGAGACATGGATGCCGTTGCTCACATCATTGAACCGGTTCTTGGTATCGTCCAGCTTCTCCTGCTGCTCCTTCATCAAGACTTCCGCACTCTTCATCTCATCCACAGTCTTCTGGGCTTCTTTCTGTAATGTGGAAATAATATTCTGTATCTCAATCGCAGCGTCATTGGATTGAACGGAAAGCTTCTGGATTTCCGTAGCAACCACGGCAAAGCCCCTTCCCGCTTCTCCGGCTCTCGCCGCCTCAATGGACGCGTTTAAGGATAACAGGCTTGTCTGGGAAGCAATGGAAGTAATCAGCTCCGTTGCCTCACCGATCTTCTGTACGGACTCGTTGGTCAGCTGTATCTGCCGGGCGATGCCGTTCAGCGCCGCAACCGTTTTATCGTTGGAATCACTGAGTAAGTGCATGGTTTCCATGGCTTTATCCCCCGCATCACTCATGGAAACGGATACGGCAGACTGCCTTCCCACACAGCTTACAATACTTTCGATCTGGCTTCCCACCTCCACGATCCGGCCGGAAGCATGTTCAATCTCTTCGGCCTGAGACACGGCGCCTCTGGAAATTTCGTCAACCGCCCGACTGATCTCATCCGTGGCATTACTGCACTGTCCCGCCATCTCATCCATGGACTTACCGGCCTCGTCAAGCTTGCCTGCGGAAATCTGAAGATGACCTACAATATCCCTGAGCTTTACAATCAAGCCGCTCAGCGCATCCCCCATAGCTCCCAGTTCGTCATTGCGCTTCCGAATAGAGGATTCTACCTCAACGTTTAAATTACCGGTGGCCAGCTGCTCCAGTGCATTCTTGGTTTTAATCAGACACTTGGCAATCGTATTTGCTACAAAATAACCTATTATTATGAATACAATGCTCAAAACTACAGCGAGGATAATAATATTGGATCCTTTTGAGTTGATAAACTGGTCTATTTCGACTCTGGGCTTACCTGCAAACACAATACCGACAATCGTTCCGTCCGGATTCTTCAAGGGCACGTAACATGCCGCATAATCCGCATTGTTAATCATAATATGGGTAGCGGTATAGACTTCCCCTCTCTGTACCTTTTCCCATACTGCATCGGACACATTCGTGCCGATAATTCTTTCTCCGGTAGTCATATCCGTCAGGGTAGTCAAAACGCGGGTAGGGCCGAAGCACACTGTAACCGCCGCATCGGAACCGGTGACATAATTGTCCAGCTCCGCCATCTCTTCTGTCAGATTCACTTCCCCTTTATAGAAAATATTATTTTCAAAGTGGTAATCTCCGTCCATGTTACTATAACCTGCCATGGTGGCTTCCGCCAACATGCTCAGACCGGTCAGCACTTCTGTCTCCAGCCCGCTTACCAGACCGGATCGCGCAAACAGTGTAAGAACAATGGCAATGGCCAGCGCGGGAACTATCGACTGTGAAATCAGCAGCAGTCTGATTCCCATCTTTTTCTTTGTTTCGTTTTGCGGCGAAGCTGCCTGTGTTGCCGTGGATACATTTTTTTCCTGAATGTCCATTTCACGAATACCTCCCTTGTATATTTTTCCTGCGTTCCTGCCGAAAAATCCCCTCTACTGCCCCGTTCACGCAATATTTTTGTGTTCTTTGCTTTTTGTGCTGCGTCAAGACTTCCGATGCCGCAGACGGGCATTTCGACAAGTCATTGCCATAATTATATTGCTCAGCTGTTTTCTACCCCTTCAACGCAGTTATGCATAAGCATGGCAATGGTCATGGGACCCACCCCTCCGGGAACAGGTGTAATCGCCGAAGTATGAGGCGCTACCTCTTCAAAGTCCACGTCACCGCAAAGCTTATTGTTTTCATTCCTATGGATTCCCACATCTATGACAACCGCCCCCTCCTTGATATAGCTTGCATCTACAAACTTTGGCTTTCCCAAAGCTGCCACAAGGATATCGGCCCGTTTCGTGATTTCTTTTAGATTCTTGGTACGTGAATGACAGACTGTGACCGTACCGTTTTCCCGAAGCAAAAGCATGGCCATGGGTTTCCCCACAATATTACTTCTCCCCAGCACCACACATTCCTTACCCTCTATTTCAATGCCCGACCTCTTTAAAAGCTGAATCACGCCGGCAGGCGTACAAGAGACATATCCGGGCCTTCCGATACTCAGATTCCCCACATTTGCAGGATGAAAACCGTCCACATCCTTGGCGGGGTCGATGGCCAGAAGTATTTTTTCCTCATTAATCTGTTTCGGCAGCGGCAGCTGTACTAAGATGCCGTTTACTTCCTCTTTTGCGTTCAGCTCACCGATAAGCTTCAAAAGCTCTTCCTCGGTGGTTTCCTCCGGCAGCTCATAGGACAAGGATTGGATGCCTATGTATGCACATGCTTTTTTCTTATTGTTGACATACACACCGGATGCGGGATCATTTCCCACCTGAATCACTGCCAGACAAATTTCCGTTCCCTGTGTTTTCAGTTTCTCAACTTTTTCCTTTAATTCATCTTTGATCTGCTGCGATATTGCTTTTCCGTCAATCAGTTGATACATTAGAATTTCCTCCTGAATGTTTGTGACAGTTTTCTATGTTATATATTAACTGAATATTCTGTTTTTTGCAACCCCAGAGAACTGTTTTCTATTAATTTTCGTTACCTCCAGTTACTTTTCACACCTACGCCAACGCGAGGCGTTTTCACGCGCTTTTTGCGTGGTCAAACCAAAACGTTTAGAAGTTATTCCCACAGTATTACACATACATGACCTCCGGCCGAATACACAAAGTTATTCCGACACGGCAAATTTCATGCTTTATGAGAAAAAGCAGCGGCGCGGCAGCCGATATCCTATTATATAGAACCTTGTCTTTATTTTCCATCCGTATGACATGGTTCGCACTTTTTCCGGCATATTTTGCAGTCATGGGGAATAGAATCGCCCAAAACGTATATCCGTATGCCTGCTCCAGTTCCTGCATTTTGCAGTCATGGGGAATAGAATCGCCCAAAACGCCAAACGGACGGATAAGTCATAACAGCCCGAATCCGCCCCTTCCGTTTTCCATAAACAATGTGCCGAAAGCATAGTCAATATACATATACTCTCCGTCCAGTAATTTCCTCATAACACTCCAATATACCGTCCAGTGGCACACACCAGTATCTCATAGGTTCGGTGGAATATGCATATGCCATGGAAATCAAGTTTCCCCTACCGTCCAATATGGCAGAACCGGAATCTCCATGTTCCAGTTCCACCGTCACTTCCGTGTGGTCCCTTCTGTCATACCACTCGAAAATCTGCTTTACCTTAATCAGGTTTCCGGTAGTCACATGGAGAATGCCTCCTTCCCTGTCCACTCTCTCCAAGCCCAGCTCCACCATTTGGTCGTCCAGCCTGTTCCAATAGGACTTGTCAATATGTACCGTCATCAACTGTTCCTGAAGCTCCTCCGGAAGATTCTCTCGCTTCACGGTAACAACGCCCACATCATACACTTCGCTGCTGCCCAGATGCACCCCTTTTACTTTGGTTCCGTCATAGAAAAACACGTCCCAATCGTCATATTTCTCTGCCACATGGCGGTTACTGCAAATATAAATCGTATCCTCCGTTATTTCCATGATATATCCCGATCCTGCACTGTATCCGTTCTCCCGCTCATGATACAGCTGTACCAGCGCGGGCCGCATATAGTCAAGAGCCGCCTCCAGATCATCCTCCTTCATCATCCCCGGATCATAGAGATTGGGCGCCCCTAAAATCACATCCTCCCAACGGTTGATCTGTCTCTCCCCAATCATCTCCTGCAGCTTTTTGGAGGATGCCACCGTGACCGTGGCTCGTCTCTCCGTCACCAGACCGCAGCCGTCCTCCACACTGTAGCCCAGTTCATAGACTCCCTCCCGGCCCAGCTGTATCCGGGAGTCGTCTATCTCAATCCGGTTCGTCAGGTCACCGTCCATCTTGTCCTCCGCCGTCACATTCTCCAGATAATCCGGCTCGCTGCCGGGAGTGACATAGAAGTCCTTCACCCCGTCAATTTCCGGAGGCATGTCCGCAAAAACCGTGAGCACCGCTTTTGTCTGATTTCCGGAGGAGTCCTCCGCCAGAATTTCCAGAGTATATTCCCCCGGCTCTTGAAAAAATACGGATTCCTTCCGGAAACCGTCTTGGACAAAATAGGTTTCAAGGTTACGGTCTTTATCCACGATTTCCGCCACCGCATCTTCCGGAAGATTGTCCACTCCCACCGCCAGATACACCCGGCCTTCCTTTTCCCGAATCTCGGGAGGTGTGGTGTCTTCTATTATAATTGTATAGGTAAAAGCTTTCCGGCCATGGATAAGCACCGCCTCATATACACCCGTGTGTTTGCGGTCCACCGCCGACAAATCAAGCTGCGCCAGCCCGCATGACCATTCCGTACCGGTAATATAATCGCTGGTGTCATTGCTCCAGTTCATAGGTGGCGGTACTGAACACAGGCTGCACACGGTAGATCTCCCAGTAAAAGAACGCTGCCGACAGAACTATCGCCGCAACAATGCCAAAAGCTATAAAAACTGACTTCCTTTTTAAATGCTTCCTCGTCTCCATTTCCCCTATACACACCCTTCAACTCAATCCTGAATTTAACCGAAAATTATCACGTTTTTCAGTCCTGTCCTGTCATTGACAGGATTGTTCTCACAGATAATCACCTTAAGCTTTCCCAACCCTGCAAGAGGGGACAGGTCGGTAATATTATTGTTCCTGATATTTAGATAGGCGAGCTGTGTCAAATTCTTGGCAAAGTCCACATTTCTCAATTCCTGATCAGGCACCGCTAAGGAAGTAAGATTCGGCATATGATCAAAAAATTCCGTGTGTCCGCCCAAATTGGTCTTGGTGTTTGCGGCGCCGAAATCCCAGCTTCCGTCTCCCCTCAGCTGATGAACATTGGCATCTCTCATATCCAGTTCCAGAAGACTCTCGCAGACAGGCATCTCGTCAATATTCAGCCCGAAATCGGTATTTTCCAGATGCAGCTCTTTTACATTAGGCAGTCCGAAAACGACATTGATATCCCCCCAGATAAAGGAATCCGTCAGATCAATACGCTCCAGCGATTCTACTTTCGCAAACATTTCCAAAAATTCAGGCTCCATAGACATGTCAAGCAAGGATAAGCTTTTCAGGTTTGTAAGTCCTTCCACACCCTCCAGATTCCATGAAACGCCGAAGGTTGAACCGTCCGCTAACGTCAGGCTCTCCAATTCTTTCAAATCCTTCAATCCGGAAAAGCTCTGGTAATTGCCCAAAGTCAGTGTCTTTAATTCGGGCATCATGGATAAATCAGGCATTTCCATCGGCTCATTAATATCAAACCTCACAAAAAGCTCCAGCTCCTGCAGACCGGTACATTCAAATACAGGTGCATAATCTTCCACAGAAGAATTTAGATGCAGTTTAAGACATTTCAAGGTATCCGCACAGTCCGATACCGCTTCAAGCTCCGTCAGCCGGGTATTGCAAAGCTCCAAGCTCTCCAGCCCGTCCATGGCACTGATAAAGCCGATATCATTCAACCCATCGGAATCGATGGAAAGCTCTTTCAGCTGTGTCATATCATACAATTCCCCAAAGTCGGAAATGCCGTCCCCATCCTCTATAATAAGCGTTTCCAATGAAGCCGCCTGTGAAAGACCTGACAAATCTATTCCGCGGCCTCCGCAGTCCAGCCGCAGATATTTCAAATTAGTGTAGGAGCACAGCTCGCTGAGATCGCTCATCATAAAATCACAGGACAAGTCCAACGCCGTCAGCTGAGAAACATCCATATTCTCCGCCAGATCTCCCGGAGAACTTTGACAGGCCAGCTCCGACAAAGATGTCAGATAATACCAATCCGTACCCCAGTCCAGCGATTTTCTTCCCAAGTCAAGTGTCTGCAGCATGGGAAAGCATTTGAAATCCTCCGTTTCCAGAGGGGCGGATTGCAGATAACATGTCCCGGCGGTTCCGTCGGATAATTCATACAGGACTTCCACACCGCTGTAATCATGCATATCATGGATCTCTAATTTTATCACACTGTTTAAATCTTCTCTGGTAGCCGAAGCCGCCGGCTTGTCAAACAGCCGGCTCACAAACTCCTGAAGCAATTTACTCTCGGGCTGTTCAAAGGTAAGATGGCTGACACTGCCGTTCCCCCGTCCCTCCGTGGATGCCCCGGCATTAGAAGACTGTCTGTCCTCCGAAGATTCGGGAATTGCGGAAGACTGTCGGTAATCTATAGAGGGCGTGAAATTGTTCTCAAGAGATTGCAGAACGCTGTCGTAATCGCGGGCGCCGCTCCGTCCGCCGTTCTCCGAACGATTCACTATCAAATAAAAGCCGGCTAAAGATGCCGTCAGAATAACCGTTACTATTACTATTATAACGATTACGACAGTGATCACAGCGGCAGTATGTTGTGCATTTTTCTCTTTTTCCTCTTCCGCTTTTCCGATAGGCTTTACCACCTCGGCATAGGGACCCAGCACCTGAGGCCTGCCGCCTGCCTGTGGTTGGCCGTTGTAACCGGATCCGGATTGGCTGCCGTTTGACTGTGACCGGCCGTTGTTATTTGTCTGATTTTGACCGCCGTAGCCGGGCCGGGATTGACCGCCGTTTGACTGGAACTGGCCGTTGTTATTTGTTTGATTTTGACCGCCGTAGCCGGACTGGGATTGACCGCTGCCGGAACGGTACGGGTCACGGTAACCACAGTCGGGGCATGTGGGCACACCGCCTTTCATCACCAGTTTCTTATTACACAACGGACATTTGTTTTTCTTTTCTTCCATACTAATAACCATGCCTTTCCGTAGTCTGCGAATTTGAGCCGCAGGCACAATCAGCCTGCCGCACTTCCGTCTCCGATGGCAATGAGCCTGCCTTGCTGCATCTTCTCATGAATCCTATGAGATATAGAGATCACGGTTCTGCCTTCCGATGCCTTTTTCAACACCTCCAGCACTCGTGCCTCCGTCACACTGTCCAGATTGGCAGTGATTTCATCCAGCAGCATAATCTTGGGCTTTGCCACCATCGCCCTTGCTATGGATAAAAGCTGCAGCTCACCCTGAGAGAAGTCCGCATGTTCCATAGGTGTGTCATAGCCTTGGGGCAGAGCCAGTATTTTGTCATGAAGCCCCACCATCTCGACGGTCTCCTCCACGGCTTTTCTGTCAAAGGCGGGATCAAAGAGCGTGATCTGATCCTCCACCGTTCCCATACAAGGATGGAACTGCTGCTCCACATAGCCCAGAAAATAACGTCGTTTTGCCCCGGAAATGCGTCCGGCATCCACTCCGCCTATAGTAACCGTTCCCTCCTGCGGCTGGTATAAGCCTAACAACAGACGGAACACCGTACTCTTGCCCGCGCCGGTTCTGCCCACAAGAGTGACGTTTTCTCCTTCTTTCACGGTAAAGCTTATGCGATCCAGCACCTTATGCTCCGGTGTATATGCGAAGCTCACATGCTCGAATTTCACATCCGTGCCCTGAGCTTCTTCTTCCTTATATAAAGGGGCTTCTTCTTCCTCCAAAAATTCGTCTATCCTCTTGATTCCGGCAATGGCTGTCTGGATATTCTGAATCTCCATACCGATGCTTTCAATGGGCTGGAATACCTTCCCCACATACGCAATGATTGCCACCGCACTTCCCACGGTAATACCGAAGAACTGCTGCATCCCGCTTCCCATGGAAGAGCACACCATCATCACGGCGATGACACAGGAGCTGAGATAAACCACAATGGGCGAATAAATGGAATTGTAAAAATTGGTCTTCTCCAGCGCCCGGTAGCTTTCTTCAATATAAACATCATACTTTTCTTCCATATATTTCTGAATAGTGAGCGTCCGGATACTCCTCATGTTGCGGATAGTTTCCGGTACATGATTGTTCACTTTTCCGATTGCCGCCCTGTTTGCCATCTGGGCTTTCAGCATCCGCTTCTGGATAAACCTTGTCAAAAGGAACAGACAGGGCATAATGCACAAAAGCAGCAGGCCAAGGCCAAGGCTCTTATAAAAAATCACTGCCAGAATCCCCACCACCCGGCAGGCATTTGCAAACATACCTACGATACCGTTTGAAAACAAGGTATCCACCGCGTCCACATCATTGACAAACCGGGAAGTAATCTTACCCGGCTCCACTCTGGTAAAATAGCCTGCCTGCAGCCGGGAAAGCTTCCCGCACATCTCACTGCGCACGCTGTGGGTCAGCTTCTGTCCCATCACCGTCAGCATCACATTCTGTAAGGACTCCAAAATATTGGACACCGCCAGCATTCCCAGATAAGCAAAGGCAATGCTTAACACCACCATTTCTCCCCCCGTCAGCCGGTTGACAATCTTCTCCAGAATCAAAGGCGGTATCAATGTCATGACCACGGAGACCATAATCACAAGCAGCGTAATTGCCACCGTCTTTTTGGACTTTTTCACTAATTTTCCAAGAATCGTAACCATACCGTTATTCATGTGCTGCCTCCCCCACGCCTTTTGCGATTTCTTCCCCGTTCTGCTGGGTCTGATAAAGAGATGCGTATTCCGCGCACTCTTCCAGAAGCCTCTGATGGGTGCCGAAGGTTCCCGTATTGTCATGAAGGTACAACACGCCGTCCGTCTCCGGGAACAACGCCAGCCTGTGTGAAAGCAGTATGACTATCCTGTTTTCCGCCAGTCTTCTTAATTCTTCAAAAATTTCCTTCTCCGTCCGCTGATCCACCGCGGAGAAGGGATCGTCCAAAATCATAATACCTCTTCGGTGGCAAAGCGTGCGGGCAAGGGATATCCTCGCCTGCTGGCCGCCGGAGAGCTGCTGGCCGCCGCTGCCCACATAGGTGTCCTCCCCCTTGGGCATCAAGCCCACTTCCTCATCCATATGTACCATTTTTAAAAGAAAAGCCGTGTCCGCACGATCCCCCAGAAGAATATTTTCCCGCACACTGTCACTCATCAACTCGGGTTCGTGGCCCATATAGGCGATAAGGCCGCTCTTTTCCACATCGTCCAGCTCACAAAGCTCACGGCTGTCCAGCAGGATATGCCCCTCATAGACGGCGTCTCCGATAAAAGTCTTACCCAGAGCCGTCTTGCCGCAGGCCACCGCGCCCGTGACGCCGATTATCTGCCCTTTTGCAGCCTCAAAAGAAATGTCCCTCAAAACAGGTTCATAACCCGGATAGGATACCGCCGCATTTTCCACACGAATTCTTTCAACGGAAGCGTCCGTATCCGGCCGGGGAAGCTCCACATACTCCCGGAACAACGGTTTGATACGTCTCCATGACACCAATGCCCTCTGCATATGGTTAAACATTCTGGCGGACATGGAAACCTTTTGGGCAAACTTGGTAAAGCAGGACACATAGGTGGTAAATACACCGATATCCCATAAGGTCCACCCTGTTCCCAGCACATTTTTCCCGCCGAACCATATGATGAACAGAATACCGCTCATGGCGATAATATTATAAATGGGTGTGGTGGCGCTTCCCCATAGGTTGGATTTCACGGCATTTTTCTCATATTCCGTCAAAATCTTTTCATAAGACGCATCCCTTGCCTGTTCCCGGCCATATACCCGGTAGGTGACGGCATTGTTGACACGGTCCAAAGTCTCTTGATTCAGCCGTCCCGCCGTCTGCTTAAATCTCTCGTTGATCCGTGTGACAGGCTCCTTAAGGCTCAGGGCAATCACATAAGCAACGGGAATAAACAGGCAGGCAAACAGCGTCAACCTCCAGTCATAAGCCAGCAGCATTGCCAGATACGAACCCAGAAGCACGCCCGTGTCAAATATTTCCGTGGTCACCTGCTGCAGCCCCATAGCGCTGGCATCCACATCCGCCACCGCCTTGGTCATAATGGCACCGGTACTCTCCTGCTCCACTTCCTCCCTGCTCATATGGACAATGCCGTTATAAAGCATGTGCCTCATGTTACGGCTGAGGTCATTGCGCAGTCTGGCTCCCGAAAATCTCTTCAACGAACGCATCAGCTGCACAAACAGAATAACCGACAAATATACACCGGCAAGCTTCAGCATATCCCCGCTCCCAGCCTGCCCCTGTATGCATTCGTAGAGACACTGCGCCAGACGCCCCTCAAAATAAGGGCCGGCAACCATGCCTCCGTTAAAACCGATACCCCCTATGGCGATCAGCAATAAAACCTTTTTCTCCGGTTTAAAATAGGACAATACCCTGTCGGGATGTTCTATTTTCCTGATTCCTGTGGTTCTCTTTTTAAGCATTTTACCGTTTCCTCTTTTCCGGAACCGCCTTCTCTCTTAAATTTTCCTCATACCTACTGCAAAACTTCTTATATTATTATGCACCCTGAGATATGCAATTGCAACAGGAATTTCTCAGCTCTCTTATGCCCGCTCTGGCGGACAGTTACTGTTCACTCCCAATGTCATCAACTAAAGCCTTTCATGTTTGAAATCAGTTATAAAAAACTATGAATTATTCAGCATTTTCCGATACAGATGCTCGTGCTGATTCCTTAAGTCAGTGACATTGATCCAATCCGTGACCGGTAACGCAAGCACAGAAACCGCAAAACAGCGGTTTCACGCAGGTTGTCCAAGCGATTATTCTAATCGCTTTGGTTTGTCACGCAAAAAAACGCGTGAAAACACCTCGCGGCAGCATAGGGGTGAAAAGTAACGGCGGACATTCAAATCAGGATTGCAAGTCGCTTTTCCGCTGCGACTCACAATCCTGCAAATGAAATCTGCCCTCAGCAATGTCATTAACTTAAGGAAGCAACACAATAACATGTATCGGAAAATGTTGGATCAATCTCAGTTTACAATAGATTTCAAACATCAAAGGCCTACGTTAATGACATTACTGCCCTCATCGCGTAACAGTTCAGACAGGGCACTGAACCGTTACGCGAATGCACACAAAACGCGGAAAGAATGCATTTTAGCGCCCGCATGTCTCGCAAAATCGCATAGGGACGCGATTTTGACTCCGCGGGAGGGGCTGTCTGAACTGTTACCTTATCGCATATTATTATACGGCTTCACATATAGATATCATGAGATGAAGCAGCTCCTGCATCCTGCTTTTTTGTCTCGGGTTCAACAGCTCCAGACAACAGATTATCTTTTCCGTACCCTGATGCCTTGTCTCCTCCCCAAACAGCACATAATCACAGCTGACAGACAATGCCCGCGCTAAACGACCGAGAGTTTCGGCTGAAAAGCCCTTTTTCCCTACCTCAATTTCATAAAGGAACTTTGCCGATATATCTACCTTTTCCGCCAAGGCCTCCCGTGTGTAATTCTGTATTTCCCTCAATTCCCTAATTCTTTCCCCTACGCTATTGTCATACATTTTCTATACCTCCGTTTACAAAATACTACATTTTCCGACAAAATTATGAAACACATTGCCATTCCTGTTAATGTTACCTTTTGTTCCTATTATAACAATTGTTTGTTTCTTTTAGATACACTAATGCTATTATCCGGTACTCCCCCACGGGTATCCGAATTACTAATGATCAGCGTTTGGCATTCATAAACCATTTTGTAATCAAATCCCAAAAGTCTAAAACAAAACCACCGTCTGCCGCTATCATCTTTTCCAGCAGGCAGCACACTTCATTAATCAAACAGTTTCTGTCTTCCAATAGAATCCCCGGAGAAGCTCTAAATTCATCATACAGACGGCAAAGCAGCTCATTATCGGGAAGCCTTACCCCCTTTTCCATATTTTGCAGTTTCTTTATATCTGTCCCCAGTATCTCCGCAAACTTTTTCTGTGAATATCCCTTTATTTTTCGAAGGCTGACAAGAAATTTTTTAACGTCCGCTTCCGTGTCAACCGCCCAAATATATCCGGTATTCTCACAAATATCTTTCCAAAGTTCACACTGCCTCTTCCTATAACATAACCCCGCAACAGAATTAATTAACTTAATTAAATTCACCAGCTCCGGAATTTCAAACTCCTGCAATCCATTATAATTATCATAAGTCTTTTTATTTCCCGTCAGTACGTAGTAAATGTCAATGTCTGCAGCACACAGGTTTTTCATGCACTTATAACTGATCCGCCCTTTTCCTTGCTCTATCTTGCACCAATTGCTTTGGTCAACACAGATAAGGTCACTTAATTGCTGCACTGATAATGCTAATCTTTCACGTTCCGAAATCAACCTTTTGTTCGTTTCCGCATATGTATTACTCATAGGTATACTCCTGACGAATTATTGTTCCAATCCATATTAGTGTAATCTATATGACATACCTTTTATGCACCTATATTTACCTATGCAATACGGTTAACAAAAATTTGATTTGAAATAGACATGTTACATGTATGACGCTTTTTGAGTCGGGATATTATAATTGTTCCCAGATAGTTTACCATGTTTCTTGGATTATTCCTCAATAATAAATTACTAATGCAATGTCAAAATTACTGTGAAAGTCCCGAATCTTACCTCCGGAAAACCGGCGAGGCGTTTCATGCTCCCTTGCACGTAATCCCAAGACTGCCATGCGCCATAATGGGCTACATTTGAGTTTTGTGTGCATCTTTACAGAAAAATCCCAGACCTTTATGTATGGTGGTACGACTAATTGTATGGAAGCTTAGTTACGTACCTGCTCTGCATTTGGTTTCTGGCAAACGTCATAACGTCTGGAATATGTCTGTCTCTCGTTCATCTCGAATACATCATGGCTCTTGATGTTCCTCACCGCTTGCCGCAGACTTCCCGCCCTGCCATGACGGTGATAAGGCTGAGATGCATTATGCTTATGAAAAATGATACACTCCCCTTCTCCCGGATACTCCGGATTATGTATGTACCAGATATGCCCTGTGTTCTTCGATTGGATTTCTACATCATAGTATTCCGCCAGAATAATATTGAAGTAGGACTTATCAAGATTCTTTAGCTCTTCTGCCTGAAACATCTGCCACTCGCCTCCTTCTGCTTTTCTGCCAAAATTTCTGCCAAGATATGGTGATATTGGTTCTTCTGTATTATATTTTTGTCGTTTGCTGGCCTTGTTAGCCTTCGGGAGTATTATTTCAGAAACTTACTATGCCATCTCAATACCTCAGGCAGATACCTGACATACTGTGCCATCAGACAATATGGAAATCACCCTTGCCAATTGCGAAATAAATGTGCCCTTTTTCTTTTATCCCTTTATGTAAAAACAAATGCGATAAGGCATCATTATTCTTTTAAAAAATATAAACACTTTTATGATACAAAAATGGTAAATGATATAACACCTACGATTGTTCCTATCCCTTAGAACTTTATACAAACATAAGTTCCGGATATATTACAGATAATTTTACTTGAAATGAAAAAGACTTACAAGAAAAAAAGATGTTAAGAAAGTAGTAAGCTTTTGCCGGTTACGAACCTCTATTGATTTTTTCTAACACTTCATCCAGTAGGAAATTGGATTTTGGGAATGCATGGTTCGTACCAGTGCCAGATATAAATTCAACGCAATGGTGTCAGCTGCTCGTAAAGCCCCTATTAGGCATAGAAGAGTAGAGACAGTATCCACCTTTCGATGTTACTTCTCTTTCGCACAGATACTTCTGCTACATATTCCCTTGCTGAGTATAATATCATCCATCGTGTCGGATGCTAGAACAATTGGTGAATCGAGATAATACTTTCCGAAACGCACCGCCCCTTCAGGCCTGTCATCAAGCATCCAGAATATCTGTTCAGGGGCATCATTCTTCAGAACCGAATCAGCTGTCCTCACAGAAATTCTGACATCTGGTGCTTCAGCATTGTCTATTTCCCAAGCGCCTTTCCTTTGGATGCCATCATATTCATCCAGTGCCCAGCAAGTGTTATACACCTCCACACGATGCCCTCTACCAGCCAATCCTCTGGGCAGGACCAACAGGGATTCCTCCAAACCGCCCAAGTCAGAAATATTTTCATTGACAGACCCGAATGCTATTCTTTTTCCATAGTAAAACTAAATAAACGCCATTAACCCTCCGCCTGCATCTAATTCTTCCATTTATTTTGCTAATTTATTTCTAACATACTCAAACTTCCCACATAAAAAATGGGTTTTGCACCTTGATAAATCAATACTTTAAGTCATAAAATAACATTTAGGCAGCCGCTGAACCGTACTCCAATGCTTTTTGCATGTACTTTGGCAGTCTCTGAACAAAGCTGGCA
>CAJUTJ010000189.1 GCA_910589655.1 uncultured Acetatifactor sp.
CTATGTTTCGCTGGTCTAAATTTCCACCTGACTGCGTTGGCTTCACTCGACGATGCCACCGCATCGACTCGTTCAGCCGCCTTGCAGACTGAAAATTTATCCTGCGCCAAACATACGGGCAATTAGGGCGGATTATACTAGTGTACTGACAGTTGAAGCGGTTTTGAAGAAAAGGAATAATATCTTGGCAGCTTCTCCCAAAAGCCGAAATGACATTTCTTTGGAATTTCTAACAGGGGAAGGAAAGTTGGTCTAAGTGAATGTGCCGGAGGGTTTGGAATGTCGCGGCAGCACTCTTCGGCTTTTGCCGAAGGGATGCGGCTGCGATTTTGCGTGCATCCCGGTTCCTTCCCAACTGTGCCCGGTGAAATTCCGCAAAATCATTTATTCAGCAGCGACAATGCAGATCATGAAAAATTCCGCCTGCAGCGCTGCTGTGCCGTTGCACATTCGATTTATTGATTTGAGTGCGCAGGAGGGTGTGTAAACACCCCTATTTAAGCGCGCAGATGGGGATGAAGATGACAGCAGGACAGATTGGAACCATAGTTATATTAGCGCTGGCGCTGACTGTGATGGGCGGCGGTTATATCGCTTATAGAGTGATAAGAGAAAAGGTAAGGTCATTTACCCGGATGGCATTTGGATCCGATACCATAAAAGGAAGTATTGAAAATATGGATCGGGAAGCGGAGATAACCCCGAAGTCGGTATCCGCGGCTACCAGCCTTTATCTGCCGCAGATATTGCGGGATTTTCCGGAGTTTCATTACGACGAAATGAAAAACAGGGCGGAGAATGTATTGATCGGCTTTTTGGCGGGTATCGATGAAAAGGACAGGGAAAAGTTATCCGAGGGCATTACCGGTGAGCTGAGAGAAAAACTGTGTCTGAAAATAGAAGCGCTGGAGAATGAAGGTGCGGAGGAACATTTTAGAAATATTAAGATTCACAGGACGGAGATAAAAATTTACCGCAGACTCAAGGGCAGATGCAGCATTATTTTCCAGTCTGCGGTACAATACAATTACTATAAAACAAAGGGTGGCGCGGTGACAGAGGGTGCGGAGGACCGTTTGAAGCAGAGCCGGTACAATGTGGAAATGGTTTACATACAAGACCGCGATTTGATCGAAAATCAGGCGGATTCCGGGCTGGCTGTGAATTGTCCGAACTGTGGAGCGCCGCTTCCGAAACTGGGAGCCAAGAAATGTCTCTATTGCGACTCGCCCATTGAAGAGTTTAATATAAAAATATGGTATTTCAGTGATGTGGAGGAGAATTAAATTTAGAATTTGTCTGAAAAATAATTTCCCCGGTATGCGAGTCTCACTCTGCGGCCTGCTGTGTTTTCATTTGGGGAACAATGTCCCGCTGTGCCGCAACTTTCAGCGAGCAATGGATATATCAGGTATTGGGCATGGATGATACCTTTTCTGGAAAAGCCGGTTATGAAAATGCGAAAAGCAGACGGCTGACGAACAAAACGACTAGGAGGATATATGAGTATTTACGATACTTTAAATAAAGAACAAAAAGAGGCAGTATTACAGACAGAGGGTCCGCTGCTGCTATTGGCAGGGGCGGGAAGCGGTAAAACCAGAGTGCTTACACATAGAATCGCTTATCTCATTGACGAGATGGGGGTAAAGCCTTGGAATATTCTCGCCATTACCTTTACTAACAAGGCGGCGGGGGAGATGCGGGAGAGAGTGGACAACCTTGTGGGATTTGGGGCAGACCAGATCTGGGTATCTACCTTTCATTCCGCCTGCGTGCGTATCCTGCGGAGACATATCGACAGGCTGGGCTTTGAAAACGGTTTTACCATTTATGACACGGATGACCAGAAGACGGTGATAAAAGCCATCTGTAAAAGCCTTAATATTGACACTAAGGCATATAAGGAACGTGCCATAATGGGAGTGATCTCTTCGGCGAAAGATGAACTGGTTGATGTCAGGGAGTATGAACTGAATGCCGCAGGGGACTTTGCCAAGTCCGTGTATGCCAAAGTTTACCGGGAATATCAAGAAACGCTGAAAAAGAATAATGCGTTGGATTTTGATGATATTATTGTGAAGACGGTGGAATTATTCAAAAATTGTCCGGAAGTGCTGGACACGTATCAGGAACGTTTCCGTTATATTATGGTGGACGAGTATCAGGACACTAATACGGCGCAGTTTGAACTGGTGCGGCTTTTGGCAGACAAATACAGGAATCTCTGTGTGGTGGGGGATGATGACCAATCTATTTATAAATTCCGCGGTGCAAATATCAGAAATATTTTAGACTTTGAAAAATATTTTCCTGAGGCAGCGGTGATTAAGCTGGAGCGCAATTACCGTTCCACCCAGTCTATTCTGGATGCCGCCAACGCGGTTATCAGTAATAATGAGAGCCGCAAGGATAAGGCTCTTTGGACGGATAAGGGAGCGGGCAGCCTCGTCCATTTCCGGCAGTTTGACAATGCTTATGAAGAGGCGGAGTATATTGCGGATGAAATTGCCCGCGAGGTGAAACGCAAAAATGTGGAATATCGGGATCACGCAGTCTTGTACCGGACCAATGCGCAGGCTCGTCTGTTGGAAGAGCGTATGATTATGGAAAGTGTTCCATACAATGTGGTAGGCGGCACAAATTTCTATGCCAGAGCAGAGATTAAGGATATATTGGCTTACCTGAAAACCATTGACAACGGCCGGGATGAAGTGGCAGTACGCCGGATTATCAATGTGCCCAAACGAGGCGTGGGGAATGCTACTTTGGAAAAGCTGGAAGACTTTGCCGAGATGAAAAATATGGGATTATACGAGGCCATGGAGCAGGCGGATGATATAATGAGTCTGGGAAAGGCGGCCGCAAAAATAAAGCCTTTCGTATTCCTGATCCAAAATTTCAGAAATCATTTAGAGGAATATACCATTGCGGAACTGATCAAGGAAATTGTGGAAAAAATCGAATATGCGGAATATCTGCAGAACAATGATGAAGAGAGTGCGGAGGACAGGCTGGCCAATGTGGATGAATTGATCACCAAGGCGGTTAATTATCAGGAAACTCATGAGGATCCCTCTTTGACGGAATTTCTCGAGGAGGTGGCGCTGGTGGCGGATATCGACAATGTAAATTCCGATGATAACAGAGTGCTTCTGATGACGCTGCATTCCGCTAAGGGATTGGAATTCCCCCATGTTTACCTTGCCGGTATGGAAGACGGTTTGTTTCCCAGCTATATGAACATCGCTTCCGATGACCCTTCCGATGTGGAAGAAGAAAGACGATTGGCTTATGTGGGTATTACCAGAGCCATGGATGAATTGACTTTGACCTGTGCGCGGATGCGGATGACCAGAGGGGAGACACAATATAATCCCGTCAGTCGTTTCGTCCGGGAGATTCCCACGGAACTCATGGATAATACTGTGCCGACACCCAAATCGATTCCTAAAGATACGCTGTCGGATTTGATGGGTCTGCCCAAGGAACCGTCCGGCGCCTATGATTTCAGACCTAAGGCTATTAACCGGCCCAAGGCCGCCGTAAAGGCGGATAAGCCTTTCATTGCAAAAGGAATCGGCAGCCTGAACCAGATTGCCGGCCTCTCCAAAGGGGCGCCGTCCCAGCCTGCGGCGGAGCTGGCCTTCGGTGTGGGAGACAGGGTATCTCATATTAAATACGGCGAAGGAACGGTTTTGAATATTGCGAAAGAGCCAAGGGATTATAAAGTTACCGTAAGCTTTGACAAAGCGGGGCAAAAAATTATGTATGCATCTTTTGCAAAATTGAAAAGGTTGTAGTAATTTTACGGCAAATGTGGTATGCTATAAAAAAGACGGCAGAGAGGCTGCTAAAGAGATAAACGGAGGTATAGACTTATGAATAAGCTGGAGAATTTAATGGATATTGCGAGACTGAATGAATTCCTTGGTAAGAAGGAGGAAGAGGAGAAGAAAAAATATAATGCGGTATTGTGCGTGCTGGCAGTGATCGGCGCAATCGCGGCAATCGCAGGTATTGCATATGCGGTATACCGGTATCTTACCCCTGATTATATGGATGACTTTGATGACGAGTTTGAAGATGATTTCGAGGATGAAGATATGGACGAAGAAGAGGATGATTTCTTCGTTGATGAGGCAGAAAAGGGCGAGGACTGATTCCGGCGCTTTGAGTATGGGGGATTAGGAATTTCCTGTTTATGAAATGTAAAGCAGTTTGGGAAAATATTGTTCCCAGACTGTTTGTCCGTATTTTTAAATCAGTTCGGAGGATGCCGCATGAGAAAGTTTGTTTTGGGCAGGTGTTCTCCGAACTGATTATTTGTATTGGTTCCTCAAGCCTTGCAAAGAGGGAGGACTCCCGCGTAAAGGAGTCCGGCTTCTGCTTATGCATACAAGAAGTATAAGAAACAGATTCAGATTTATGCAATAGCTGCAGTTAATATATTTATGGCCAATGAGGGAATAAATGCGGAGAAGTATACTTACACACAATAAAATCCATGAACAGGAGTTTATTGTTAAGAATATTGATTGGTATGTGTGCTAAAGCGCGCAAAGGGGTATATGGATGAAAAAAGGACAGGTATATGAAGGTTTTGTCGAAAGGGTGGATTTCCCTAATAAAGGAGTCATTAAGGTTGGGGAGGATACCGTTATCGTTAAAAACAGCCTGCCCGGCCAGAAAATCAAATTCAGCGTAAATAAGGTCAGAAAAGGGAAGGCGGAAGGCCGCTTGCTGGAGGTGACGGAACAATCACCTCTGGAAACAGGCTCTCCGTGTTCTCGTTTTGGCATATGCGGGGGATGTACGTATTTATCGCTTCCTTACGAAGAACAGTTAAGAATGAAAGAAGCGCAGGTAAAGAAACTGTTGGACGGAGCGCTTTCGGGGCAGGAACGCAGCTGGCGCTGGGAGGGGATTAAAGGCAGTCCAAAGACCTATGAGTACCGCAATAAAATGGAGTTTTCTTTTGGGGATGAATGTAAGGATGGGCCGCTGGCATTGGGAATGCATAAAAGGGGCAGTTTTTATGATGTGGTAAATGCGGAAGATTGTGCCATTGTAGACGGAGACTATCGCATGATTTTGAAGGCGGTGCGGGAGTATTTCGGAGACCGGGAAGTGCGCCACTTTCACAGGCTGCGCCATGAGGGATATCTGAGACACCTGCTGGTGAGGAAGGCATCCAAGACAGGGGAAATTTTAGCGGCATTAGTTACAACTTCCCAGCTGCCATGGAAAACCGTCAAGGTTTCGGGACAGGAGCCGGACAGGACGGAAGAAGGAGAAAGTGCCGCTTCATTATCTGCCGGAAGAAATGAAACAGGGCAGAAGCCGCAGGAAACAGAGCAGAGGACACAGGAAACAGGGCAGAGGACGCAGGAAACAGAGTGGAATACACAGGAAACAGAGTGGAAGGCGCAGGAAACAGGGCAGAAGCCGCAGGAAACAGAGCAGAAGCCGCAGGAAACGGCACCAATATCAGAAGAAGCATTAATAGAAGGCTTTAGAGATTTACTGCTGTCTCTGGAGTACGAGGGCAGACTTCAGGGACGATTTGCCGGTATCTTACATATTGTAAACGATTCTCAGGCGGATGTGGTTCAAAGCGACAGGACGGACGTGCTGTACGGAAAAGAATATTTTTATGAGGAACTGTTGGGCCTTCGCTTTAAAATTTCCACCTTTTCCTTTTTTCAGACGAATTCCTACGGCGCAGAAGTACTCTATGAGACTGTGCGGGAGTATATCGGTGAGCTAGGGAGCTGTAGGGCAGATGGAAAACCGGATAAAACCGTCTTCGATTTATACAGCGGCACAGGCACCATTGCGCAAATGACGGCTTCCGCAGCGGAGAAAGTAGTGGGTGTTGAGATTGTAGAAGAAGCGGTGGAGGCTGCCGAACGAAATGCTCTGGAGAACGGGATTACCAATTGCCGGTTTATAGCAGGAGATGTACTGAAAGTGTTGGACGAATTGGAGGAGAAACCGGATCTGATTATTTTAGACCCGCCCCGGGACGGTATCCATCCAAAAGCATTGCCAAAGATTATTTCTTATGGTGTGGATCGGATTATTTACATATCCTGTAAACCCACCAGCCTTGCCAGAGATTTGGAAATATTCCTGCAAAACGGATATGAGGCAGAGCGTGCGGTTGCCGTGGATCAGTTTCCTTGGACGGCGAATGTCGAGACGGTTGTCTTGCTTTCCAAGGGCGAGGTCGACTCAAAAAAGATTCGGGTTGAGTTCTCTTTGGAAGATATGGATATGTCCGAATTTCAGGATGGGGCAACATACACGCAGATAAAGGAGTATGTACTGGAACATAGTGGATTAAAGGTATCCAACCTATATATTTCGCAGATTAAACGGAAATGCGGGATTGAGGTAGGAAAGAATTACAATCTGCCGAAATCAGATGATTCCAGACAACCCCAGTGTCCGCCGGAAAAAGAGGAAGCAATCCGAGAAGCATTCAAATATTTTGGGATGATCTAACATCCCGCAAAATGGAGGTTTCTTATGGATAGATTGATTTCTTGTGAGTTTAATATGGATACCGCTTGTGTGGAATTGAAATTCTTTGATGGCAGTATGCTTGCTATTGATACGATTGCGGTGGAGAACGAAGTTGCCGACAATATGTATCAGCGTTCGGAGTTGGACTGGCTGATCTACAATAAGCCGTTGGAATATGCACAGCTTGTACTTGGTGGTAATTTGGAACAGTATATACATGGAACGCCGGAACATCAATTGATTGATTAAACTATATAAACATAACACAGTCCACTGGTTCAGATGATCAGTGGACTGTGTTTCATTGTTGCTTAATGAGTCATTTCCATAAATTGCTGATAAGTAAGAATATTGTCTTCACCTACCAAGGTTTTCAAAAAAGCTTTGAATGCGGCATCCATTGGCACAGTAATAAAAAAGAACAGCCGCTTCTTGGGTCTTGAGCAACAAACATAGAAAAGATTCCGGTTTCGTTCATACGATGCTTCTTTGCCTTTAGGAATAGTAGCATGACCCGTTATCATGGGTGCATAGGTTTCAAATTGGTACTGATTCCATCCCTTGCTGATAACAAAAACAACATTGTCGTATTCTTCGCCTTTTACGCCATGTTCCGTTGAAAATTGTGCGTCTGGATATAGAAAATCCCTAACAGCAATAAATTGTGCATAATCCAGCTGTAAAAACTGTTGAATTGTAGCTTCTGATGCATACATTGTTTCTGGAGCATCCTTATAAAGTCGGTACCATCCATCCACTTTAGGCGGAATGGGTATCAGTTGACTATGAATGATTATCTCCAAAACATCTATAACTTTTTGGGTGCGAACTTCTGTTAGCTGGTTATACAGCGTTTTCCATTTGGTTTTTTCAGATTTCATTGTAATTGGATATCGCTTTATTCCGAGCGTGTCAAAAAGCAACTGGGTGTTCGAAGTATCAAGCGCATGATATATCGGTTCTATCGTATCAGCAAAGAAAATAAGAAAAGGATCTTCCTTGTTGCGCAACCCATCATCCAGTATATCCAAAAGTTGCTCGTAACCTTGTTGGGAAGCAAGAACTTTGTGCGTAATCATCAGAACTTTAAGATTCTCGTCAGGGGGTGTATTCTGTTCAATTTTTGCTCTGATAGTGTTCAGTCTTGTCCTTAACTCGGCCGCAGGCAATTCATTTTTGAAATTGCGTTCTGTGCGACGAACTCCTGAATAATCATCACACGTAATCACTAAAACTTCACCGTCAAATCCATCAATGGCTGATTTTTGCGGCAACTCAGGGCGGATATCATTTAAAAGTTGAACAATCCTTGGCGCAGATCGGAAATTCGATCCCTTCTTTATTATCTCGATTTTTTCGTGTTCAATTTCCCCACAGGCTTTGTTTGACTGATAGATGGTTTGCCAGGCATCGCCGAAAAAGCCGAACTGAGGTCCAACACCTTTTGCTATAAAAAACTCAATAAAGCGATCAATAATCGGTTTATAGGAGTCTTGGTATTCATCAATCAGAATCAAAGGGTATTTATCCGCAAATACCCGGCGAAATTTAGCGTTATCAAGAAGCAGGCAGAAGAGCTTTAGAACGTCGTCATGATAAAGGTACTGAATTCCATTTTCCTTGTAACGATGTCCCAAAGTATATGCAACTTCGGTGACTTGATTAAAATCACCTTCGTCTGGCAGATAATCAGGATTTGTTGTGACAGCATCAATCAAGACGCTTTGATATTGTTTGATGGCATTCCATGCAAAAGAGTGGATTGTGGAAGGAATAATAAACGAGTCTTTTGCAAGCCGTTCTGCAATGACATCTACTGCTGCATTTGTATAGGTGATACAGACTACATTCTGTTTTTTTCGGCTGTAATCAGACCATTTATGTTCCTGTATCCACTCAATAGCTCGATTCAGAGAGTAAGTCTTGCCAGAACCCGCACCGGCTTCAACACGGAAACTGTGTCCAGACTTAAGTGTTTCGATAATCTGTGCATCAATCTTATCAGCTTCAGCTTTTGCAAGATCGTAATTTGCACCAATATACTCTCCACCCATGAACCGGCACCTCCTTACTCAAGAACTCTTTGGTCATTTAACCATTTTAATCCGGATTTTATGTAATCAGGAACGCAATAATCGGAATATTTGTAAATCAAATCGAGTGCAAAATCTGTTTTACTCTTACCCGTAAATTCAAGCTTCTTCTCGCTTATTCTATTACCTAAATTGTAATGCTTTCGATTGACATTGCGGATGGCTTCTTCCAAAGAATGTCCACATAATCCATTTTCAGTAGTTTGGAACTCGATATGGCATTTTTCTCTGGTTTTGTCATCTGCTGTCATAGCAATAATTTCCGAAAGGTCGATTTTTGAGGTATCATCCTCAGGAATCCCCTTATTTCTACGAATCCACCATTTAATTGTTTCGTTAGATGTCGTCTCGCCTTCGCTAACCACTACCGACTTTTTTACGGTCTTTCCGCCTCTTCCTTTTCGATCTGCTACAGAATCTAAGTCGGTAAGGATCAGGCATGGAACTCCTAAAAATTCAATAAACGGAATGAATTTATGTGCATAGGCCCCGCCGATTTCAATTAAAGCATAATACTGTGCAGATAAAGGATATTTACAAGAACCAAACACCCCAGCTGTTTCGCATTTCTCAATCATGTCGGGCAATAGCAACCGTTCAGAAGCACCTTCGACGAAAATGGCTTTATCCGCAAAAAACAAATCACATTTAGTCAAAGTTAAATACTTCCGGATAAAATCTACATTATCGGGGTTGGCCTGAGCAAAGGTGTTCAAATTCTTGTAAATCACACCGGCGATAGACTTTTGTGCATACCGAACTTTTGCAAACTCCATAGTATTAGCTATATGAGCGGAATGCGAGGTCAGAAAAGTTTGTATTTTGACAGTGGATAGATTGCTAAGAAACTTTTCCAAATATGCCGCAAAAGCGGTCTGCATTTGTGGATGCATATGTGATTCTGGCTCCTCAATAAAGAGCAACGGAACACACGCAACACCACGTTTCTTAATATCCTTGGCAAATGCAGCAAGGAGGAACTCCATTTTGATCAGATTTTTATAACCAAGGCCATTGTGGGAACTCGGCAAACTTTCGTTTGCTGTGCCGGATATATAAGATAGCTTGGTCTGATTCTTGATCTGATCGTCGATGCTGAGCTGCGTTGTAACCCCGAGCTTTAATTCCTCTATGTTGGGATAACCAAAGCCAATAGAATTGTTCACAACAGAACTTAGAATTTCATCACTCTGCTTTTGAACATCGTTATTGGCTTTTTCCACTATTGAGCGTAACCGTTTTATTTCTTCGGCAACATCTGGATCCAGTTCTGCTTCGCTCGTATCAAAGAATCCGGATATTAACGATCCAAGAGAACTTTTATGTGTGTCATCTTCACCAAGAACTCGTTCAGCAGGAATTGCATGGAATGGGAAAAGATCAAGTAATTCCTTGTGGCTTTTTACCTGTTTGTCGTCCTGGTTATTTGGGTTGATGGCATATACGGTTAATCCAAACAATTTACCAAAATTATCTGCAAGCACCTTGTGCGCTTCTTCACTCGGAGAGAAAATGCCATCCTTATAATAGCTGCTTTCCAATAGTGACCACAAGGTTTTTTCGTCGGTTTTTAGTCGATACTCTGCACGAATCAGCGCTGTTGTTGTATCCACATCGACATCGATAATGAAAGGTGACAAAGCCCCCAAATTATCATCCGGGTCATCTAACGAATAGTCTACTAGGAAGTCTATGGTGATAACTTTGATCTGCTTGCAAAGCTCCTCATAAGAGAGCTTTTTCTCCATAAACAGCGCAATTTTAGTGTAGAAATCGTCTCGCCTTAATAGTGGATAGTCGTCGAAAGATACCGTCTCTCCATCCAGCACATTTCCAATACAGGCAAAACAAGATGTTTTGCCTGTATTGTTTCTACCCACAATTAAGGTTGTCTTGGGATCGACTTCCACCTCGGCATCAATAAGCAATCTATAATTTCTAATTCTAATTTTTGTTAATTGCATATATGCCTCCATTTTTTATCTGTAGTAATGCGGTTAATCGTTTGCAACTACAGGAGAAGTGTTTTCTTTTGAATCCAGATACGCCAAATACTGTTTATACTTCCTGAGCATTAGATTTTTGGTGTACTGCTCCATATATTTATAATCAGGAGCGCCATCATCGGTAATAGGAAGCATGATTCTCAAGTTCAGTAATCGTTCAGTGCCAAGTTTGCGGCTATAGCTAAATGCCTTGTTTTGCATTCCTATTACCTGTGTGATGAAAAGATTCACAAATTCAGACTCAGAGTACTTTAGCTGCATCCTACGACAATCATTCCCGTATAAGGCAGAATATTTATGATAAAACGCTTTTGCAACACTGGCACCATTTCGCACAACAGATATAGATCTTTCGGCTCTGGAATCATTTTCATTTCCTACAAAATAACCAATTCCGTTATTTGTGCCAACCGCTGTGATTAGCGGGGTTGATCCATCAGTGCGCTCTTGGGCATAAATATCGTGTCCAGAATAAACTTCAGCAATATCTTGAATTACAAATGTTCTCCATTCCTTCTCTGCGAGCGATGCAACTGCAGTAGTTTGACCTAATTCTGCTATTCTTGATGCTATGTATTCCCGGTAACGTTTCTGCATGATTGTGCGTTTTTTGTTTACATATTCTGACATATAAGCATAGTCGAGACCACCTTGTCCACTAACAGGCAACATATTTCTAAGCCGTTTTGCACGAGATAAAGAAATGGATCTTCCATGTCCAAATATAGCATGCTGTTTTGAAATGCTTGTAGTCATATAAAGCAAAGCATCTGGAGGAATATTTTCTTTGGGATGTAGTGCAGTAACATGTGTATCCAAAGCAAAATCCATAGGCTGATAATATGCTAATCCAGCTCCTCCATCACCGTCATTATTAAGTGAAATGACATTCCCGCCACTTATTGTCTTTTTAGGATTTGAGACAAATCCCTTTACTCCATTATTTACCTTTCTTGCAGAAACAAGCGGAATATTTCCATCGTTGAGCGATGCCATATTATTTTCTCTTCCCCGTTCAAAATCGAAGACAGAGGCAATATCAATAGCATCCCACATAATATCAACATTTGGCATTGCTTTCACCTCTTTGTTTGAATAGGTACTCACGATTCTGCATAACCATTGAAAACTCAAAAGTCAGATAATCACCTATTGTCTTCTCGAAATCTATATCCGTCGGAATCTCATCATTAAAATAGAAGAAAGAGTGTATCCATTCGTCTTCAGCTTTTACTGTAGATTCAACGCAGAAATTTGATGCCGCTTCAGTTCTGCCAAACCACACATCCAATAGATGCTGACGCTTGTCTTTGGCAGAATCACCTTCAACAAGACCAACATGAGCACGAACTTCATAGCCGTCATTTCTGAAATCTATAAATTTACAAAGCTTATCATTGGGATGTGGTTCATGAGCTGTAAAGATTGCGATAACAGGATTGGTACCTACACCATAGAAGGTAGCCGTGTTGCAGGTAATGACACCTTCTAATGTATGGTTCTTCATAATGCTCTCTTTGAAAGCTTGTTCATCCTTTGTTTTGCCGGTCATGGAAGATTGTGGAACAATCACTGCGGCTTTTGCCCCTTCTGTGAGGGAATCCAGCAGATGTTCCACAAACGAAAGCTCATACTGCGAAGGGTCCTCTTTACTGCCTTGGGAGTAAGGAGGATTCATCATTCCAACAGTTGCACCTTTAAGCTGCACCTGAGCAGGATTCTGTCGGAGAAAATCTTCACCTTTGATGTTACTGTTACCATCTTCACGGAGAATCATATTGGTGGCAGCAATAGCAAACATATTGCTCTGAAGTTCAAAACCGTGCAATTGCTTCTTCTTTATATTTTTCCGTGTATTCTGGTCAGTACCTGCCTTTTCAAGCATATGGTGCATGGCTGCAACGAGGAAACCGGCGGTGCCGCAGCAGGGGTCAAGAACAATGTCTGTAGCCTGAATGTCCAGAAGGTCACAGAATAGATCACAGATATGGCGAGGTGTCAGGACGATACCGAGTGTCTGCCCATCACCGCCGGAATAACGCATAAACTCGCCATAGAATCTTCCAATGAAATCTTCACTGGAGCTGCGATACTTTATATTGTCAAAAACATTCTTCTTCAAGAATTCAGTGTAAAATTTCAGCGGAGTTTTGCCTAGTTTGGTATCAACTTCATTTAAGCGAGCACTTGTGCGAATGATAGAAAATTCGCTCATCAGCTTGTCACGCTTCGCATCAGGGCCGACATTAGATGCTTTCAGACGGCGCTTTATAGCATCGTAAATCAGCTGCCCATCCGTGGTTGTTTCATCGCCAAGCAAATCGTTGGGTTTGAAGAACTTATCGTCTAGTGCCAGAAGAATGCCAGAAACCACCAAAGGCTTGTCCTGATCCTTTAGAGAACCGTAGGTACGCAGATATTCGTGCAGTTCAGCTGCATCCTTCAGGATTTCCTCAGTAGTTTTTTCAACGTCAGTCTTTTCAGCCAAGACATAACGAGTGTAGTATTCCTCAATATTAGCAACTGTGAAGGATGTAAAAGATTCAATATCAGGGAGTTGCTTATATCCTTCTCTGTCATCTACATACAGCGGAGTGATTTTATGGTGCTTTTCATCGCCGGAAACGCCGATTGCAAAAATTTTGTGGAAGCTGCTATTCTGAGCAATGTGTTTTGCATAGAAGTACGCTCCGTTTACAGCATAGTCAGCAATATCCTTCTGATCAGCAGATATAATTCCAGTATCGGTCAGCTTCTGGTGTTTAGCCAGATCGGCTTTATCTTCAATAACGATGACAAAGTCTTTCACGACCGCAACATACTCAGGGTATCCGGCGTTACCGGTACCACGCTTCGATGCGCTCTGTAAAGCATCGTTGATTTCTTTAACATCGCTGCCTTGTGCATCATATTTAATTTTTGAGTCGTCGAGCTGACGAGCAACCCACAAATCAGTTTTTATTTCTTTTTTAGCCATGACCTATATTCCTTTCAAGCTATAATGTCTGTGTTTAATGGAACCACCACGGTAGTTCCAGCCACACATTATCCAAAGCCAGTGCTTCCGTAGATCTTGCACGACTTTCAGACAGGTGGAAATGCTTTGCTGTTTCCGTCAGCGGGTGTTCAATATCATCGTCAAAACCAAAGCGGTATCGCAGATAGTATTCCTCTCTGGGTTCGATCATGTTCAACGCATGGTGAATATCATCGATCCGTTCCTGCGCCAGATATAACTGTTCCGGCGTTTGCTTTGTAGGATCAGCAATATATTCATGTTTTCCTCGGTTCTCGTCTTTTGCTATTTCGTCCAGATGGATGATATTGCCCAAATTCTTCGCCTCAAAGGTAGGATTATAGCTGCGTATGTAATCCACCATAGCATTACGGATCGCCGGAGCTGCATAGGTCAGAAATTTGTTTCCGGTATCCGGGCGATAACCGGAGATACCATCCAGCAGACCCAAAGCACCCTCTTGCACCAGATCGTTGATTTCGATGCCAAGAGAAGTGTTCAATTCCCGTTGTGCACTCCACATTTCATAAGCCGTTCTCTTTATAAAACGAAGGTTGTTCTCTACAAGAGCATTTCTTGCTTCCGTATCGCCATTAAGAGTAGCGATACAGAGTTGCTCATTGGTCATTTGTTCCTTTTTCATGGCCTGCTACCGTGCCGGTCAATGCCAGAAACATCTGTTTGACCATTTCTTTATCGATGCCGGGCAAATCAGAAACCGATTTCGCAACCGCCTCTGCAACCTGATCGACTGTAATTTTTCTGTTTGACTTTTTCTGCCCTTTGGTCAATTCGGCATAAATCTTTTTCACTGCCTGAGAGGTCAGCTCTTTACTTGCAGACAGATCATTGCCAACTTCCTTCTTTACGGCTTGCACCGCACTCATAAACGATCGTTGAATCGCTGTCAAATCAAACTGATATACCGGAACCTGCAAGTTCTTGACTTCTTCAACCGCTCCCGGTGCGCTGCCAAGCATTCCGGCGACTGTTGCATAAAGCTGATTCTGTGTCGCAAATCCCTTGGCAAGTTCATCATCCAAATAGCGGGAGATCAGATTAGTGGTGTTTGCGAACTCTGGGTTTTCAAGCAGTGCATTGACTATCTGCGGATTTACCTTGTGGGTATACAAGTTTCTCGCTGCCTGTACCGACAGCCCAAGTTCGGAAATATCGTAATTTATGCGGTCTGGAACATCAACTTCGCCAAGTAGGAAATCCGTGGAGACATTGAACACACGGGCGATGCGGATAATATTTTCATTGCCGATTTTATCAGTGCTACCGCTGATGAAACGGCTCAGAGTGCTTTCTGCCATTCCGATACGGATAGCCAGTTCTGCTTGCGTCATTTTCTTGGATTTCATCAAATCCTTAATTCGATCACGGATTGTACCGGGTAAGAAAACCTGATCCATCACAGCGCCTCCGATCATTTCAGTTTGTATTTCTTATTTACACCTCTACCAATGATGTCAATCAGTTCATTTTCGTGCATCTGTCTGGCAAGCAGATAAGCTCTCGTCTTCTTGATGTTCAGCAGTTCCTGCAGATCTTCGTCGGTCATTTCGCCATACTCTGCCAGATAATCCATCACGGTTTTCATCTGGGGGGTGATGATTGCGGTGGATTTGCCAGTTGTTGCCGGTGCGTCATCGCTTGCAGCACTGGCAGCATTCATATTCGGCAGTACGATTTTGAAAGCATTGGTCGTTGCCTCGATAGTGGGCTGTACAGGGCAGTTTTCATACAGCTTGAAAATACGGCGAATACCAGTGCCATAGCTTTCGATCAGACGCAGGCGGTGGAACACTTCCGCCAGCTTTTTATTTCTCGGCTGGGAAACGCCAATACGGATATCTTCGGTAGAAAGGCCGGGAAGAAGGCCGCCGAGAGAGATGAACTCCATCTTGCTGTCGTTGACATTGATAATGATGCTGCCGCTGAAGCCGTAGTCACGGTGCACAAGAGCATTGAGCAGGGCTTCACGGATGGCTTCTTCGGGATAATCTTTCTTATCTGTGCGGATAACTCCTTTAATCGTGGAAACGGTCTTATTACACAAAGCAAGATAGTTTACAGAATCCTCGAACTGTTTGAATACCGAGCCGCCGAATTCTTTGCTGTCCCGGAACTCCGTGCAAAATTCATCATTGAACACGGCAATTTTAGTCGTGTGGTGGCATTGGTCAGAGAGCAGCAAGGCAAGGTTGGTGTAAATATCGTTCTGTGTGATCCCCAGCGCACGATATTTTTCAACAGAGAACTCAACTCCGTATCGTTGGAATGCAGTTTTAGCAGCATCAAAGGTTAATTCCTGTTCCACACAGCGTGAAGCCTCGAAATTGTCACCATCTGATTCTTTAATCATTTTTCTAATTTGGTCAGGAGATGCCTGCACACTGGATGCACCCTGTCTAACATAAACACCAGTGGGCTTCATACCCTTGGATTTTAGATAATAGGGTTTATAGCTGCCTTCTCCTACTTCAATCTGAATGACCTTGTTGTCCTGGAGGATATATCGCACAAACATGGTAACATCCGGTGCGATCGCATCACGGATACCGTTTGTGATACGGGTATAGGTTTCATCCACATCGTCAATTCCAGTTAAATTACCCTGATCGTCGATACCAATGTAAATCACGCCACCGTCACTGTTCGCAAAGGCAATGACTTCCCGATAAAGGTCTTCGATCATCTGAGATTTATATTCGATGCGCTCACTTTCATATTGCATATTCGGCACCTCCAACATTTCTTGATTATATTATACTCATATTTTCACTTTTTTCAATACCATAAAGTGAAAATTCACTTTATTCACTTATTCTGTGAAAATTGTACCTTGTCATTCACCTCGTTCTTTTTTTCGATTGAGAAGAATGATTGAAATCATATAGATCACTCAGTCCTCTTAGATCTTACATTTTTGCAAGATTGCAAGAGGGCTTTTTTGTTTTGTTGCAGTAGTGCTTGATTTTTTCAATCCAAGTCATTTTCCACGTATATTCAGGTGACAAAGAAATTTGTCAAAATAATTGGAAGGAGAAAAAATCTATGACTATCTACGAAACCATCAAGGCGGCGATCAGCGTAAAGCAAGCCGCCGAACACTATGGGCTGAAGATCAACCGCAACGGTATGGCATGCTGCCCATTCCACCATGACCGGCATCCGAGCCTGAAGCTGAATGATGATTATTTTTTCTGCTTCGGCTGCGGAGCCAAGGGGGATGTAATTGACTTTGTGGCAAGGTTGTTCAACCTGACGAGCTATGAATCAGCGCAGAAGCTGGCTGCGGACTTTGGGCTTGACCCGAAACCACCCACTGCCGCAGCCATGGTCAAACCGAAACGTCCCTATATCCGTCAGTTCCGGGAGGACGAAATGATGTGCTTCCGGGTGCTGACCGACTATCTGCATCTACTGGAAGATTGGAAAATGCGGTATGCTCCGAAAACACCGGACGATACGCTGGATGACCGCTTTGTGGAAGCCTGCCAGATGTTCGATCATATCGAATATCTGGCAGATATTTTGACAGTGGGTGGTCTGGAAGAACGTGTTGCCGTGGTGGACGAGCTGATGAAAGACGGTAAAATCACCTTTCTGAAAGACTACACCGCACGAAAGAAAAAGGAGGTGGCGCACCATGGCGAAGAACCGGAAAACGCCTGATATGAATTTGCCTGTCTGGTTTGACGGGCAGAACATCAACGAAGCTCTGTTTTGTGAAGAATTCCTGCAAGAGCGCAGAATCATCTTCACAAACAGGGCTTTCTTTACGCCCAATGGACGGGTAACAGATGATATTGTCCTGCGGGGCGAGGTTTACGAAAAGCTGAAAAACTACACCATCAGCAGCGTACCGCAGAAGATCAAAAACATCATGGAATTGCTGAAACTGGAAGCAATGGTTGATGATTTTCCTCCGCAGCCTGACCGCATCCATGTTGCCAACGGAACGCTCATGCTGGATGGGAGATTTATTGAGGGAAAAAAGGAAATCGTACAGAGCCGCTTGCCTGTTTCCTACAATCCAAACGCTGCTGCACCTGCTCTGTGGCTGAACTTTCTGGATGGTTTGCTCTATGAAGAAGATATTCCTACCTTGCAAGAGTTTATCGGCTATTGCCTGATTCCCTCCAATAAGGGACAGCGCATGATGGTGATTAAGGGTAACGGCGGCGAGGGCAAATCTCAAATCGGTGCGGTGCTGTCCGCTATATTCGGCACAAATATGAAAGATGGCAGCATCGGCAAAATTTCCGAAAACCGCTTCGCCCGTGCCGATCTGGAACACATCCTGCTGTGCGTGGATGATGATATGCGGATGGAAGCCCTGCGCCAGACCAACTATGTAAAATCCATCGTGACTGCACAGGGCAAGATGGACTTGGAACGCAAGGGCAGGCAGAGTTATCAGGGATGGATGTTTGCCCGATTGCTGGCATTCAGCAACGGCGATCTGCAAGCCCTGTATGACCGCAGCGATGGATTTTACCGCAGACAGCTTGTGCTGACTACCAAGGAAAAGCCCATGGACAGAGCCGACGATCCCGACCTTGCGGAGAAGATGAAAGCCGAAGCCGAGGGGATTTTCCTCTGGGCATTTGAAGGCTTACAGCGGCTTGTTGCCAATAATTTTAAGTTTTCGGAGAGTGACCGCATCTGTGAAAACCGGGAAGCGGTCAAGCGTGACAATAACAACATTTTTGACTTCATGGATTCCGAGGGATACATCCGGCGCAAGGCGGATGCGTCCATTAGTTCCAAGGATTTTTATGCGATCTATCGCCTGTGGTGTGAGGAAAACTCCCTTGCCCCTCTGAAATCCCGCAGTTTCAGCGATGCCATGGTTGCCAATGCGAAGAAATTTAATTTGGAGCATTGCAACAACATCACCAACTCTGCCGGACGACGGGTATGGGGATTCATGGGTGTGGAAGCTGTGACACGACCTAATATAAATGGGTTTTACGACGTTTCGCCATGTACGTACGTACCGGAGGAATGGCAGGACTAATTCTCGCTGTTCCTTTTGGTACGTATGTACACAGCATTTTACCCGTTGTTCTCTATTTATGGAAACAGTCAGCGGTCAGAACTGACCTGTTGTCGGGCATTGAAAATCAATGGTAATGGAAACAGCAAAGTTTTTGGCCGCAAGACGAAACTATTTCACTAAATCGTGCTTCTCCAAACCATGCACCCGGTTCGCGGAACAGTAGGTGTTTTCACTGTTCAAAACTAAACCGCACGGAACAGCAAAGTGGGATATATGCCTATATGGACAGAGTATCGCACCCACAAAATGAAAGCGATTTAGGAGAAAGCAGATTTTTCACTGTTCGGTGCATCTGCTCCGCTTTGGGGAGTAGCTATTGCACCAAACTACAAATTAATAGGCTCTCGGAATCTTGAGCCTGCCGACCAAGGTTCAGCGGTCGGCTGAACTTTGAAAAATAAATATTATCCGGAATGGAACAGATGTAATAAATTTTGAGAAAAAAGGGCGCGGTTAGTAGACCCTGCTACGGACA
>CAJUTJ010000190.1 GCA_910589655.1 uncultured Acetatifactor sp.
CCATACCTGACATACCAATCATTTCCTTTCAAGAAGTATAGAAATAATTGTACACGATTGTGCGGGGATTGTCAGTTACTAAATATAATATATCAGATTTTTTCTTTGGCGGATAGACATAAAATCGTGCGTTTACCGTGGGAAAAGGGGTTCCTATGCTTGAATTCAAGCACATTTAATAGTATAATCTTAGAATAAAGTGCTTTGGTTTCTAACAGAAAATTATTTTAAGGAGGTCGGGATCTATTATGATTACTTGGAACAACTTAGATACTGTTTCTGCATATCAGGAGCTGTTAAAGGCAGCGCCTGTTAGTCTTGCGGAGGCTATGGCCGGAGAGAGCGGTGCAGACCGTGTAAAGAAATACCATGTTCCCATGGCGGCAGGGCTTACTTATAATTATGCCGCAAAGCAGGTGGATGACGGAGTTCTGAAGGCTCTTGCAAAATTGGCGGAAGAGATGCAGCTTTCGGAGAAGTTCGAAGCCCTTTACAACGGTGAGGTTATCAACACAGGAGAAAAGCGTATGGTGCTTCATCACATGACCCGCGGACAGTTAGGCGAGGCTGTTGTGGCTGACGGCGTGGACAAAAGGAGCTTTTATACGGAACAACAGCGGAAAATTGCGGAACTGGCAGATAAAGTGCATAACGGCGAAATTACCAACGCGGCAGGCGAGAAATTTACCACCGTTGTACAGATCGGTATCGGCGGCAGCGACCTCGGCCCCCGTGCAATGTATCTGGCTTTGGAAAACTGGGCTAAAGTAAATAATACCTTTAAAATGGAAGCCAAATTCATCAGTAACGTGGATCCTGACGATGCGGCGGCAGTATTGAATACCATTGATGTGGAGCATTCTCTTTTCGTGCTGGTGTCCAAATCCGGAACTACTCTGGAGACGCTGACCAATGAGTCCTTTGTGAAGGATGCATTGAAGAACGCAGGCTTGGATGCCTCCAAGCATATGATTGCGGTTACCAGCGAGACCTCTCCTTTGGCGAAGAGCGATGATTATCTGGCAGCGTTCTTTATGGATGATTATATCGGCGGCAGGTTCTCCTCCACTTCCGGTGTAGGCGGTGCGGTATTGTCTCTGGCATTCGGCCCCGAAGTATTTGCACGGTTCCTTGACGGCGCGGCAGAAGAAGACAAGCTGGCACAGAACAAAGACATATTTACAAATCCCGCCATGCTGGATGCGCTGATCGGGGTGTATGAGCGCAATGTATTGGGCTGTCAGAATACGGCAGTGCTGCCTTATTCTCAGGCTTTGAGCCGTTTCCCTGCGCATTTACAGCAGCTTGACATGGAATCCAACGGCAAATCCGTAAACCGTTTCGGCGAGCCTGTGAACTATTCTACCGGCCCCGTTATTTTCGGCGAACCGGGCACTAACGGACAGCATTCTTTCTACCAGTTACTGCATCAGGGAACGGATATTGTGCCTCTCCAGTTTGTTGGGTTTCGGAACAACCAGATGGGCAAAGACGTTGTAATTCAGGACAGCACAAGCCAGCAGAAGCTTTGCGCTAACGTTGCGGCACAGATTGTAGCCTTTGCATGCGGCAAAGCCGATGAAAACCGTAATAAGAACTTTGAAGGCGGACGTCCCTCCAGCATCATTGTCGGCGAGCAGCTGACTCCTGAGGCTTTGGGAGCGCTTCTGTCCCATTTTGAGAATAAGGTGATGTATCAGGGATTTGTGTGGAACATCAACAGCTTCGATCAGGAAGGCGTACAGTTGGGTAAGGTTCTGGCAAAGAAGGTACTTGCCCATGACACGGACGGGGCACTGAAAGCGTATAGTGATTTGCTGAATATTTAGTTTAGGAAAAATACTCCCGGACAGATTGTTAGTTTGGGAGTATTGCTTTGTCTGGGATAGCATCCATCCTGTATCCATGTGGAACAGTGGGGATGCCGGAGCAGAAATAAGGAGAGTAAACATAATGGACGTAAAAAAGCAATTATTTACATGCAATAGAGGCGGTCTGCTGATTCGCGGCGCACAATATCTGCCCATGGATTTTTGTCCGGATAAGTGCTATCCCGCCATCATTGTCAGCCATGGTTTTACGGGAAATTATTCGGATGCGGAGGACTTCTGCAAGGATTTTGCCGAATGGGGCTATGCAGCGTTTGCTTTCAGCTTTTGCGGCGGCAGCAGACCGGCGGAGGACTGTGAGAAGCATTTTCATGCGCAGACCATGGAACGCCAAGAGCGGGAAACCGTCGCACAAACAGTCTGCGATGTCCATGGCAGTTTGACAGAAAATGTGAGAAGTGAAGGCGACACCAGAGACATGACCATTTGGACAGAGGTGGAGGATTTGCTTGCCGTTAAGGAATATGTGCAAGGCCTGCCTTATACGGATAACGATAATCTGGTACTGTCAGGGTTCAGCCAAGGCGGTTTTGTGTCAGGGCTGGCAGCGGCCCGGTGCGGGGAAGAAATAGGGAAGCTGATTATGATATTTCCGGCTTTATGCATTCCGGATCATGCCAGAAGAGGCTGCCTTGGAGGCGCCTGCTATGATGTACAACAGATACCGGATGAAATTGACTGCGGTAACATTGTGTTGGGCAGAATCTTCCATGACACGGTAGTAGAGACAGATCCATACTTGGAATTGTCGCCTTATAAGGGTCCGGTCTTGATTCTGCATGGAACGGAGGACAGGGTGGTTGACGTTTCCTATTCTGTCCGGGCACAGGCAAATTATGAGAAAGGACAATGCCGATTACAGCTGATACGGCATATGGGGCATGGTTTTCATGAGGGACAGCAGAAGAGCGCGGCGGCATCCATGAGACAGTTTCTTGACGGAAGGAAAGAAATTCTTGCGATCAGGATAGTAATCACCCGCAGCGAAACGGTGGAAGAAGGGAATATTCGAAAATCGGATATTTATTTTACCGGATATTGTGATACCGAATATTTTCAGGGAGCAGTGGTGCCGGAAGGGTGCGACAGGCAGGAATATGTGGAAGGGGTACGGACTAGAATCCGGGCAGAATATACTTTGCTGGGTATTGACGGCAGCGGCGTGAGCTGCTTTATACATATTGTGAACCAATGGGGTGGAGATCAGTGGCGTCCCGTAATCAAGACGGACAGCCATATGTTGGCATGGTTAAATGATGCGGAATTGACCGCTGTTTTGGAGGATGGAAAAGGGGAATTGACGGTAAGGGTGTTTGCTTAAATTAAACTCCCATGCAGCCATGCAAAGATAAATAAGCAATAGATGTTGACATGCCTAAATGCAGCCGTGTATCATAATGAATATATAATGCAGACTTAAATCATTATCTTTTACAAAAGAATGGGAGGGCGCTATGATAGATAAAAGGGAGTTAGTGATAAACAAAGGGGAAGAATTTAAGTTAAGCGTAAGGGAAAAGATTGATAAGACAGACATTTTTTATGACCAATATATCGCGGCCGCCAAAATGCTGGATGACATTGTGGCCGGAAGAGAGGATATGGAAGACGGGCATGAGGAAAAGCATGACATATGGTGTAAAACGGAATATGAAAATAATGTGATTGCTTTTTGCGGGGAACGTGGCGAGGGCAAGAGCAGCGCCATGATAAGCTTCGTGAAGGCTGCCTATCATTGCAGTAAAAAGGGACAAGTTTCTATCTTTGAGCATTGTGAAAATGTAAAGGATACTTATTTTGCCGAGCCAATCGTTATAGACCCTTCCATGTTTGACGGGATACACAATGTGCTGGATATTGTGCTTGCGGCGCTTTATGAGCGGTTTAAAGCGCAGTATGAGGCAGATAACCAATCTGTTTATGCAAATAGAAGAGAAAAATTATTGGATCAGTTCCAAAAAGTATATAAATGTATTTCCATGATCAATAATCAGGCCAAGATGCTGGATGATGAGTATGATTATGAAGGAAATATCAGCAAGCTTTCCAAGCTGGGACAGAGCACAGGGCTGAAGGACGAGTTGGAAAAGTTGGTTGCAATGTACTTGGAAGTTATGATGAAGGTGCAGAAGCCGCAGAAAGAGAAGAAATCAAAAAGCTTATTGATTGCCATTGACGATCTGGACTTGTGCAGCAACCATGCCTATAAGATGGCGGAGCAGATCAGGAAATATCTGATTCTGCCCAATGTGGCCATTGTAATGGCGGTTAAAATAGAGCAGCTGGAGCTGTGCGTGTGTGAGCAGAATTTTAATAATTATGAGAATGTAGTACATATGAAAAGCCGGGAGTCTGGCATACAAGAGGAAATGAGCAATATGTCGGAGCGATATGTTGCAAAGCTGATTCCCAAGGCCAGAAGAAATTATCTGCCCAATGTGCGGTTGATGCATCATGCAAAGATTGTGTATAGGGATAAATATGATGAAATCCAAAACGGCGAAGACCAAGAGGGCAAAACAAAAAATATATTGGGAGAATATGAGGAAAGTTCCGTCAGTGAAATTATATTGCATTTGATTTATAGGAAGACGGGGATGAAGTTCTTGATGGATAAATCCGGCAAAAACTATTTTCTGCCGGATAATCTGCGTGATATGGTAAATCTGGTAGTGCTTTTGGCCGATATGGAGGATCCCCAAAACGATGAGGGTTATTATGACAACATCCAGAAATTTTCCGATTATTTTGAGAGGCAGTGGCTGCCCAGTAACTTGGATTTGAAAGAGTGTAAGGAAATCCAGAAGCTGATGCATGTACAGTTAACGTTGCACGAGACGGCTGCCTTTTTGTTATATGAGTGCCATACATTAGCGAAAAAGAAAAATACAACATTTCCTTCACAATCTTTATCCGAGTCAAATAACAGCTTTTATATTGTAATGAATTGGCTGGAAATTTTTTGGACGGGCGTATTTGGTGAAGAAGAGAGGAAATATGCTTATATATTTCATATCCTGTATACAATTCGCTTAAATAATCTGCTGCGGTCGGGGCAGTATAAGGAAATGATCGATTTTATAGGCGGATATGTGTGGGCATGGAATTTTCAAAATACCCTTCCTCTCGTGCAAAAGACTAAGGTTGACCGCTCGCGTTTTGAATTGACTACATTTTGTGCATTCAATATAATTGCGAAAGAACTATATCCGAGCAGAGGAATTCTGCTCCCCGAACCAGCGAAAAAGCAGTATTATATCAAGGGAATTTCTAAAACAGATGAGGATAGAAAATATAAAGTAATGGCATGGTTATTGCTGGGGATGTTATCAAATACCTATGTACCAAGTTTGACTTACCAGACTATTTACACATTTGAATCTCAGAGTATTGTTCATACAAATTATGCAATTGCAGAAAAGCTACACATAAGCCTTGAAAATTATATTGTGGGCCTTTGTAGTCTGGATAGTATATATGATAAGGTAAATATGGGGTACTTAGGCGTTGGTAAAGAAGATATGAAAGAAATAGTTGATGAAATCAGGGAATCGAATAAGGAAGTGATAGAAGTATTCAGAAAGATTGTTTCTAATGTAGATGTTGCAATGCAGTTTAAAGAATATTGCAGCAGACAAAAGGGAATTACAGAAAGCGGTTCTAAAAATGACGTAGAGAGGACGCAAGAAGCGGTAAACAAATTTTTCAGGAGTGCGGAGAAATTTGCAAAAGACTACCTTGCTGTAGAACCGGTAAAGCTCAATATCCTTAATCTGGAGTATGATAGCGGGAAAAGTATAATTGATATCAGCAATATATATGCTTTGTTAGTGCAGGCAGGTGTCGAGGAAAGCGGGGGATATACGGAAAATCCGGAATCTTCGGAGAATTTTGACAATAAAGAAATAGACGAAAAAGAGTTGGAAAGATTGGTTAGGGAGTTTGCCGCAAAATTAAGGGAGCGGACGGAAGAAATTCTTCCGCTTGAAAAAGTGTCGTCGTATTTAATAACAAAAACCGCCCAAAATGCAAAAAAGCAAATGGATATTCTGGCATCGAATATCCAGCAGTATTATTCCATACACACGGAGGAAGAACTGACAGAGGCAGAAATATCGAATTTATGCAGTTTCTATGGAGAAGTGATTAAGGTATACCTTATAAATCCCGCGAGAACAATTTCGGAACAATTGCACAATGAATATAAAATTATTTATCAAAATAATCAGAAGGTGTGTCCTTAAAAGGGTGGAGATATGGATATAGAACGCGGCAATATGGAAATACTTTTTTGGAAAATAGATTATAGGGCCATAGACAGGCTGGTAAGTTTTAGCAGGCCTATAGACATACCGGCCCATACCTATCATAAAATTGATAAAAAACTGTATATCAGGTGCTCTGAAAAGGTGTTCAGCCATATGACGGAAAATGAACGGGAAAACGGTTACCGCCTCGCCTGTGAACAGATGAAAGACGCACAAGGGGAGAATCCGAGTGTTTTTCGCATTATCACCGATATGTCAAAGAAGCTGCTGGGATTAGACGGGGATGAGATCCGGTGCAGGTTTGACCAGATGCTCCGCTGGAGGGAAATATCCTTTCCCTTTGGTCAGGACATTTTTACTTGTGCATTTTTGGCAGATTATGATTTGAATAGAGGGTTTGAAACGAAGTGTTTTACATGGTTCCCCATCATCAGAAGCGACAATGACAGGCTGAATAATATTTTAAAAGAAGGGATTGCCGAGAATCATTTTCACCTTGGGGGATCTACGAAAATTTTTGAGTTGAACTGGATTAGCTTGATGAACCAGATTGACGGAAGGCTGCATGATTTTAGTAAGATTAACCGTACCTTACAGGATCATGATGCGGATCCCTATGATGTCTTCGGGAAACGGGAAAGCTTTTATGCGGAATGCCAGCGGGCGGCATTGTACAGGGTATATTTATTTTCGGTTATTAAAGAAGATGACTTCCTGACCCGAAAGCTGGAGCGCATCATGTGCCAACTGAAAAGAGGGGCGATTCTGGAGGAATTTGTGGCAGATATACAGGATGCAATCGTACTGGCAGAAAAAATGTACGGGGCAAGGCTGGACGGGAGTATTCTCGACTATACTCTGGAAAAAAGCATGGTCAATGAAAACGCGGGAGACTGCCGGCTTCTTGCCGGAGAACGAAAATTTCTATATGACTGCTTTCGGTATATATCTTCGGATATATTTTCGGAGGAACAAAAAAATATATTTTATGCATACTTGGTTATAAGGACTGACTTCCGGGGAGAAATCATTCAGACAAACGGTCAGGTCGGGTTTGCCAATTTTCTGAATTATCAGAACCGGAAAGAATATTTTATCGAAGGGAAAAGGGCTTATGAGGACGAATTGGTGCGGCTTGCACTAAATGAATCCCTAAAAAAGAATAATGTGGTTTCTCTGGAGGCGAGGATTTGCCCCAAGGATACATCGGCTAAGTTATTTCAGGCATTGAGAAATTATGAACGCATTGTGACGGAGGAAAGGGCGGAAGGAGACAAAAAGAGAGATATTGATGGGATTGAGGAAAATGCCAAGAAAAAAGCCAAGAAAGAAGCCAAGAAAGAAGCATATGATAAGCTGATTTATGTATTTCATTTCCCAAAGGACTTCGATAAACCCTTTGTACACGGAGTGCCGAGAAATGATATTGTGCGGAGAAAGTCTGTCCGTCAGGCGAGAAGTATTGTAGCATTGCTGGAAATGAGGATGGGGATTAATGAACATATCAGGGGTATCGATGCTTGTTCCAGTGAGATTGCCTGCCGTCCGGAAGTCTTCGGGCAAGTATTCCGGTATCTGTCCGACACTGTGGTGATGTGCAGCGGAGTAAGGGAAAATGTGTGCAGAACCAGCTATAAAACAAGGAAGCTTTACACAACCTATCATGCGGGTGAGGACTTTTTCGATATCGCGGACGGGCTGCGTGCCATTGAGGAAGCGTTACTGTTCTGTGGGCTGAAGCGTGGAAGCAGGCTGGGTCATGCTCTTGCCTTGGGCATCTGCCCGGAGAAATACTATAAGTTCAAAGGATATAAGATAGTACTTTCAAAACAGATATTGTTGGATGACATTGTCTGGATGCTGTGCAAAGCAGATGAGTTTGGATGCCGGATAGATAACTCTTTAAAATCAAGGCTGGAAGAAAAATATATTAATTTATATGAAGAAATATTCAAGGACAATATGAGCTATAAATCGCCCGTATCCGTTTATGAGTATTATCAAAGCTGGAAATTGAGAGGGGATAAACCGGAGCTGTACAGACTCGGTGAGGAGGAATTCAAAAAAAAGATTACGGGTACGGAATTAGAAAGATTTGACAGGTATCAGTTGAATGATAGAGTAGGCAATGATTTGCGGAAAAATAATTTATACCGTGAATTATATTTTGCCTATCATTATAATAAGCATGTCCGCTGCAAGGGGGAAGAAATAACAGAGTTTAAGACAGATCAAAGCTATAGCAAATTTATGCGGCAGCTTCAGGATCGTATGATTCGCCAACTGGTAGATAGAGGGATTGGGATAGAGACAAATCCGTCCTCCAATTATTTGATCGGTACCATTAAAAAATATGAGGAACATCCGATTCTCAGATTTAATGCAAGAAAGCTTAGGCCGGTGGAACCGAACACATCTTTAAGTGTATCCATTAATACGGATGATCAGGGAGTATTTGATACATTACTGGAAAATGAATATGCTTTAATGGCGCTTGCGTTGAAGAAAGCGAAAGATAAGGATTCCAATCTCATATATGACATAGAAGATATATACGAATGGATAGATTATGTCAGGAGAATGGGGATTGAGCAGGTGTTCAGCGCACATGATTGATGATGTATGGAAAGAATATTCTTTTGTGGGTAGATAGAGGAGGGTATGGATAAGGATAGGGAGCATATAAGGTTAGAATAAGAAGAAGCTGTCGCTATCGGAGAATGCTGTTGATATGTCTGGTGTCGGTGTTTTATATTTCATGAGACTTTTTTAATGCTGGTAAAATATAAAGAAGCCGTCTTGCAACAATCTAAGTGTATTGGTAGTACTATAATTTTGATATATGAAAAATACTTAACGTGTTGACTTTTCGTTATCGATGTATTAATAAAATAATTACGTAAAAGAATATTTATATTAATTTGCTTTAATATACGATAGTATAATTTGCAGTTTTATGATAAGATATTTAAAAATAAGATGTTTAACTTCTGGTACGGTTGATGATTTAAACTAATATGATGAATAATTGAGATAAAATTAAAAAATGAGATTAAAAAAGGAGATATGAAATGTATAAAATTGGAACACTTAACTCAATTTCAGAAAAGATTTTTAATGTATTTGATGATCAAAATTATTGTGTGTCAGAAAATATTGATACAGCAGATGCAATTTTGGTTAGAAGTTATGTAATGCATGATTTAAAATTTGCGGACAATCTTGTTGCAATCGGACGAGCGGGCGCAGGCGTGAACACAATTCCGATTGACCGCTGTGCTAAAGAGGGTATAGTTGTGTTTAATACTCCTGGCGCAAACGCTAATGCGGTTAAAGAGATGACCATTGCAGCCATGCTTATTTCTACAAGAAATGTATTAGAAAGTATTGCATGGACCAATGCACTTAAGGGAAATGGAGATGCTGTTCCGCAGATGGGTGAAAAGGGAAAAGGACAGTTTGTAGGCCATGAGCTTAAAGGGATGACATTGGGAGTGATTGGTTTGGGAGCCATTGGCGCATTAGTTGCTGAAGCCGCAGTTGCATTGGGGATGAATGTGTTGGGAACAGATCCACATCTGTCAATTAATGCTGCACTTGCTTTAAATAATAAGGTTAAGGTTGTTGCAGAGGATGAATTGATAAGAAAGTCGGATATAATAACTATTCATGCACCTCTTACTGATGAAACTCGTGAGAAGTATAATGAAGATTTTATTGAAAAGGCAAAAAAAGGTGTGATATTGATTAACTTCTCCAGAGCTCAGATTGGTAAAGCGGCTGCAATTATTGAAGGACTTAAGAGCGGTAAAGTCAAAAAGTACGTTGTGGATTTCCCTACAGATGAGTTGTTAGGGGTAGAAGGTGTTATTTCAATGCCGCATCTGGCTTCCGGTTCTTACGAGGCAGAAGATAATTGTGCAATAATGGCTGCAGAAGAAGTCAAGGATTTCCTTGAGAATGGTAACATCAGAAACAGTGTAAATTATCCCACATGTGATATGGGCATTTGTACTACAGCCGGTCGTATTGCCATCTTCCATAAGAACATCGCAAATATGATTACCAGATTTACTGGTGCTTTTGGTGAAAACAACATTAATATCACTAATATGCTCAACAAGTCTCGCGGTGAATACGCGTACACTATGTGCGACGTGGAAACTCCTGTTCCTACGGACATCGTTAAGCGTTTGGAAGCAATCGACGGCGTATTTCGCGTGAGAATTATAAAATGATAGCTTTTGAGCTTTGCGTAAAAACATGCCATATGTGATAGCAAATACGAGGCTGTAAATTTTTCTGTGTCTATGGAGGAAAAGTCCTTCCGATAAGATTCAGATATGTACAATACTATGTCGAAACCTGAGCTTGACTTTGTTGTCGATTTATCTTACTGATTATAGTATTACCACTCTGTATGCCTTTATGCAGATTTTTCGTTACTGTTCACTCCGCGACCAGTAACGCATGCACAGAAACCGCAAAACAGCGGTTTCGCGCAGGTTGCCATCGGGTTTGTCACGCAAAAAACACGTGAAAACGCCTCGCGGTGGCGTGGGTGTGAAAAGTAACGATTTTTCTGATTTTTGGCACCCAAAAAAACATTCCGGCTGCTTCTTTCCGTGGGCTCTGCCCACACCCGGCCTCTGGAATAAGGATGGAGTTCTCTGGCAATACTATAGATTCCGACGGGATAAGGATGGGGACAGCGGCATTCCTATCAGGGTGCGCTGCCCCAGACTTTCCTAATGATGCGGAGCTTCTATTTTACAAATACTGGGTCAGCCGTTCTCCTTAGAGGACAGTGAGCTGCCGCTTGGGAATACGCTCTTTGTCTTGGTGGATTTCCCGTGCTGGTTCTTACTTTAAACCAGTTTTGGTGCAAGTTGCAAATGCTTTAATCAAATCCAAGAAACATCCTGAATTTACAACTCGCTATCGACGTATAAAAGCACGGCGTGGCCACAAGAAAGCTGTCATTGCCATCTGTCGTATGCTCCTGACTGCTATCTGGCACATACTTACAGATTTAAAACCCTATACACCGGAAGGCTTTCTTGAACAACATCCTGTGAACGACTCAAAAGTCTTGACAACTTCACAGGCACTTAATCTGCTAAAACAACGAGGATATAGCATCAAAGATGATGTTGCTTCCGTTACCTGATTAGGTGTTGTGTCTATATTTACTTTTTCGAAACCACCTATTAGATGGTTTGTTTGCTATATCCTTTATTCTTTGGCTGTCCTCTACTTATTTGTTTCAAACTTCATGCTTTATAACGGGTAACAATTCAATATATCCTCTTGTTCCTATTGGTTCAAGCTGAATGCGGGGGTTTTGCTTATCCCGTGAATAACCGATTATCATCGGGTCGTACTTATCAATGGCAGCCTTTACCTCATTGATGGCGAGACAATAATCTTCTTCTGCAAACGGCTCGCCTTGGAACATTAAATACTGGGAAGCGGGAAGTTCAATCATGTCAAATCCTTCCGGTATGATACCGTCATAGTTGAGGGAAACTTCCACGCCTTGCACATATTTCGAGGTTCCTTGCTTTTGGTACGCCGTAGGAAGCCAGAGACAAACAGGTTCGCCGCTGATTGATTTAGTTTTCCGTTGTGATGTCGTATCTTAAAAGGAAGAGAGCACTGGAGGAAGGAGCCGTCTAAAGCTGGTTCTTGATAACGGCGTAGAGTCCGTCAATGGATTTCCGCATATCCGTGTACTCACACACAATGTATATATTTTCAAGTTCGGAGATGTCACCTAACATGAGAACCCCTGAAGCAAACGAAATATCCTGATGAGCAGGAGCGGATCTGCATCATTGCTGATGCGCATTGTTGTATCCTTTATAGCAACTTCGATCGTATGTGAATTGTCATGGTACGGGTTTTGCATTTGTGATGCTGTATTATCCTCCATAATTGTAGTGAAATTAGTCTAAATATCTAACAGCTACAATTATAGGCGAAACCTGAAAATCAGGAAATCCGCAGGAATATTTTGCGCTTACGAAATTAAAATGTGATATGGAAGCAGCTGCTTTGCTGACTGAGGCTGAAAAGCAAGATTTGCATAAAGTACAGTCTATAACCAACAGACTGGGTGAGGAATATAGTTTGTCTATCGCAGCGGCAGAATACAGAGTGTAGGATGCTGGTAAGAAGCATGTAAGCAAGCTTGATTCCACAGGTGCTGCTTATCGGTATAATGATGATATGCTGGACGAATTTATGAGACTGGAATCTGTGGTGGCACAGATGATTAATGTAAATTTCATAAAAACCGGTTGCATAATTGACTTTGCCAAAAAACATACTGCTATATATTCCATGAAGGCTGTCAGACAGGTATGGGAAGTGTTTATGCGCGGTAAAGAGCCGGAAGCAGATACCATACAGTATTATATAAAAAGGTGTAAAGCCTTAATAATTCAATAAAGCCTTTACACCTTAGTTTACAGTTGCTATTTAGTTGGTATTTATAAGGTTATATCCTCAACATTTACGCCCAAAGATGACAGTTTTGCAACGGTTACTTTAATGAAATAATCAAGCATTTCATTTTTATGATCGCCGTTTGCTTTTTTAATCTGCTGTAGGTCTGTGTATCTGTCAATTGTAATCGTAATTAATTCTTTGTCTGACACTTCTTGTACCATCCTTTCACCGCCTTTTTTATTGATGCCGTTTATTGTTGCTGCATTCATTATAGCGGATTGCGGAAAAGGTGTAAAGCCTTTATTGAATTGCCAAGGTACTTTAGGGCTTGTGGTGTTACTTTTCACACCCACGCCACCGCGAGGCGTTTTCACGCGTTTTTAGCGTGACAAACCCGAGGGCAGCCTGCGCGAAACCGCTGTTTTGCGGTTTCTGTGCATGCGTTACTGGTCACGGAGTGGCCAGTAACCTTGTGGTGATTGTCTCCAGTCCTTATGGGTTCGGTTTGCTCAACTTAAGTATGAAGTGACGACACGTAATCTCGAATCTGGCGGAGAATGTGGTATAAACTACATGCAAGATGGGATGAGAGACAGAATATATCCATGATTCCGGATTATTATGTTGCCTATGGGTATCAACAGCTCCGGTATGTAGCGTATTGGATCTATCAGGCATGGAATGACAAGTACTTTGCTGCTTGCATCTTTTGCATACATGACAATGCAGGCAGTCACGCTGTTTCCACCCCATGCCGAAAATGGATGCGATGCACATAATAATTAAAAGAATCGATGCGGAAGCAGATGATGATTTAACTTGTCTTGCCCTTTCTATTGTAAATAGCAAAGATGAGCTTCTGGAAAACTGCAGGTTTTTGCAGCTGATATGTGAATCTCTGGCGCGAAAAATTATCCCTTCTTTCCCTTCATCGGAACAGTAGAAGCTGCTGCGGGGCAGCTTCTGTTTTGCTTAATGGCAGGATTATAGATTAACCATTAATTCCAATACGGCTTCATAGCCTTTCTCCGCCGCTATTTGTGCGGGAGTTTCGCCCTGATTATTGGCACGGTTATAATCGGCGCCTTTTTTGATCAGGTATCGGGCAGCTTCTTCGGAGCCGTCCAGCAGAGCGTAGTGCAAAGCGGTATTCCCTTCATTGTCTGCCATATGGATATCGGCTCCGGCTCGAAGCAGCTCCTTTGCCATATCCTTGTCCGTGTAGAGCATCAGGGCTGTCATGCCGTCGTGATCTCTGTGGTTGACATTCACGCCCCTGTCTAAGAACAGGGTGAGGATTTCTTCGGCCGAGCTGATATTTTGTAACATCATAAAGGGAGTTTTTCCGTCCTCCCGCGGAATATCCAGATTTTTAAGCTCCTTTAGGAGGGCGATTCGCTGTTCCGGTTTCAAAGATTCACCGCTTTTTTTATGCATGACGGCATAGTGGGCGGGGGTCTCGCCTTTTAAGTTCTGCATGGTATCATCGGCGCCGTAACCCAGAAGAAGCGCAGCCGCATCACTGTAACCGCTGGCGCAGGCGCAGTGCAAAGCCGTGACTCCGGCATCTGCGGGTTCGTCCTGTGTGAGGTTTATATCCACGCCTTTTTCCAACATGACTTTCAGCATACCGGTATGTCCGTTTTTTGCGGCAAGGTGTATGGCTGCTGTTCCGTGATAATCCAGCTGTTCCATAGATTCCTTGGAGAAAAGTTTTGCCGCTTCTTCAAAAAAGGCTTCGTCTTCCGCACTGTATTTCCTGTCTTCGGAGGCCGTGATCACAGCCGGAGTGCGTCCTTTTACGACCGCTTTATCCATATCCACATTCAGTTCCTGCATTTTCCGGAGAACTTGGATGCCATATGCCCAACGAAGGCATTTGTCCCGCAGACAAAATACCTCGCCTTTATAATGAATGGGTACGGTAAAGTCGATTCCTGCATCTTTACAGGCATCCAGCAAAAGGATATTGCAGTCGGAGACTAAGGCGTTATGCAGAATATCCGTGATTTCTCCCAACTCGTCATCGTCATCCGGATCTATCTGGGTAAGCAGTTTTTTAGTCATATATAATGCTATGCTTAAACCGTCTTTATTGTCGTCCGCTGCATGGGCGAAAAGATTATTGATAATCTGGCTTATAGGAAACAGTTCCATGGATTGTTCGGGATCAGGCAATGCCCCATGGTCTATCAAAGCCAGATACATGGCTTGGTTTTTAAAATCAATGGCATGGAGAATAGGGGTTACGCCCCTATGGTTAGCCACATTCAGTAATTCCGGGCATTTTTCCATCAGCCGGAGAGCTGCCGTATTATGGCCGTTTCTTCTGGCCATCATCAGGAGGGTATTGCCGTCCTCGTCCATATAACCGGTTTCCGCCCCCTTTTCCAGAAAGACTTCCGTCAGAGGCCAAGTGTAGCCGGAAGAGTAGTCGGTGGACAGCAGCAGCTCCAGAGGGGTGAGTCCGTCGTTGTTTTTCTTGTTAATATCACAATTCAGCAGGCGGGCGATTTCTCCTCGCTGCTCCACGCTGTCTTCCAGACAGGTAAAGTTGATTGCCAAATCCTCGAAACGGGGATATGCCAGAAAGTGATAAGCATTCATACCTCTTTTGTCACAGAGGCATTCATCTGCCCCGTGCTCCAATAAAAGCTGAACCATTGCGAGGTTCCCGCGGGAGCAGGCCAAAAGGAAGGGGGTGAGACCGTAGCCCTTGTGATCGGACAGGTTGACCGCATCCTTTTCTATTCTCCCGTCGCCAAACATTTTTTCCACCGCGTCATAGAAATTGTGCCAGACTAACAAATGGAACAGGGTGAGTCCGTAGACGCCTGCGGGAGCAAGAAGCTCTTCCTTTGTGCATTTATCAAGGCATTCTTCCGCTTCCTGCAAGGTGGTGCCGGAGATTATTTCATCATAATAGTCATCTTCTCTGAAAGTGGTTTTCCACCATGGGATGAATTTGGTTTGGTTGTACTTCTCGCTCGATTCTGTTAAAAGTTCCGAAAGCTCTTGTATTTCCATATCTGCCTCCTGCATTTATATTTGTTATCAATAAAAATTTAAAATCATTTCTTCTTGACGTTTCCCGTGCCGTTTTTGAACATTCGCAGCTTTCAAAAGACTGTAACATACATTTTACCATAGAAGGGACGGAAGTGGAAGAACGAATTTCTGCGGGGCACGTAAAAACAGCGTGAAAACGCCTCGCGGCGGCTTGGGTGTGAAAAGTGACAGGGCAACCGCAGGTTGCGGAAAAGAACTTTGAAATTGGTGGTAGCGGCAACGGTTTTTTTGTACAATATGTAATGTAAACAGGCAGTTCATTTCCAAACAGGAAGAGGGCAGAAAAGGATTACGTGTGCGGCGAATGCCGGAAGCCGGGATTGGATGACGGGCAGATGAATTGGCCGGAATAGGAGGACAGATGAGAGTATTATTAACGTCGGCAGGTTTAGAAACAGAAGAGATTAAAAGGTATTTTATGGAGATGCTTGGAAAGGATATGTCTATGGTACAAGCATTATTTATCCCTACGGCAGCGATGGACGCGGGAGCCATAGAAGTATTGCCCAAGTGCATGAATGATTTATTAAAATGCGGCATCCCGAATAAAAATATCCGGGTGTATGACTTACACAGGGGAATGGAGCTTAGTGAGCTGCGGCAGTATGATGTAGTGTATTTGTGCGGTGGGGAAACCAAGTATTTGCTGGAAAGGATAAATGCAACCGGTTTTAATGTATCCCTGATGGAGTATATTCGAACCAATGGAGCCGTGATAGGAGTAAGTGCCGGAAGTCTTATTTTTTCGAATAACCTGCCGGATAATTTAGGATTGCTGGATACGAAATTGGATGTCCATTGCGCAGAAGGGGAAGCAAAGGGTAAAACGGCCTACCCTCTTAAAGACAATATAAAACTTACGGATACTTGCGCGCTGGCGGTACGGGAATTTCCGGACGGACTGGAGATTATTGGAGAATAGAGGGTACAATGTTCCAAGGGTTTAATGAGTCTACTTTAAAATATTATGCTGCAGTCAGAAAAGACAACAGTAGAAAAACGCACAAAGAGAATGAAATACTGTATCTTGAGGGGGTAAAGTATCCGTTGGAGGAATTGTATTTTGAACTGTACCATTACTTTAGCGGATATGACAGGGATCTATTAAGTAATAAGCGAAAGTGTATTTCTTCGGCATATAATGATGCCCGCTTCAGCAGCGGAATGCCCATAAAGGAGTATTTTTACATACGTTTTAAACTGGACGGGCTTAATAAGAAGAATGCTCTGGGTTTCTTTTTTGATGCCTCCTTGGACGGGTATAAATATGGCTTGGACATTTATCACCCGGATGCAAAAGGCATGGGGAAAATCAGGGATTATTTATTGTCTCATAAGCGTACTGCGAAAAAAGTAATTAAGGGTTACAGGGAGACGGGCCTGCTGAATGTGCAGGGGGAAAAATACAAAAGAGCGCATTATCAGGAGGAAGATTCCACTTTGAGGGACTGGCTGGAATACAAGACATTGTCTTTTGTACGGGAAGAAGACCTGAGCGCTGTTTTTTATGAAAGAGAAATCCTGAAGTGCATTTTGGCGGCGTTTGACAGTGTCAAAGAGGTGTACTTTATGCTGAAAAGAGCATTGTGATTTGGAGCATTCTATTTTTCTCTCACCCCCTTTCTTCCCAGTAGGGGATATCACAACAAATGCCCATACAGCATAAAGCGGCATAGGCATTTGAATAATATGTATTACACCACTTTACAACTTATGCCAACCGCTACATTGATGCCAAAGCAGCTGTTTCAGTACCTTTGTAAAGACACTTGATTTTATGCCCGTTTCGACATTTTGCAGGAAAGTGGCATAAAATACCTGCCGGCGAATTTCC
>CAJUTJ010000191.1 GCA_910589655.1 uncultured Acetatifactor sp.
AACTGCAAGTGGAAGGGTGATTAAAATCGGACGCCCTGCAATGGTAAGCGCCTCCACGCAGAACATTTTTTTGATTTCACCCTGTGTCATTCCAACAGACATATACCTTGCAAATTCCCTTTTTCTCTGACGTACAAACCCCAGCGTATTGGAAAACACATTTCCAATGCCAATCACCGCAAGCAGGACACAGAAACCGCCAAATATTGTCATCATTCCCTGTATCTGTTTATCGTTCGCTGCTGCTTCCTGAATACGGTTCTCACTTTCTGTCTTATAGTTTCCCGCCATAAGGCTGTCCACCTGCCCCTGCAACGCATCCAATTCCTCTGATGTCACATTTTCCCTGCCAAGCATACAGATATAGGCATCCTCCTCGCTGCCTCCAATCTGCCCCTTGATCTCTTTCCACAAAGATACGGGAATAAAATGCACCAGTTCATAATAATCAAGCGTTGCGTACTCCTCTCTTAAAACAGGCACTTTCTCCGTATAAGACAAAACCGGGATCTCCACGGAAACATCTGTTAAGTTTCCGTTGTTATTCTCTTCCTTGCCGGACTGTCTTAATATGCTTACCGCATTTTCCCCTTTCAAATAGGGCATATATCGCGGATGCCTGAAATCCGGATTTGTAACATCACGTATCTGATTCCATATGACTGCCCCATCAAGCTGCGGCGTGATGCCAATCTGTTCACAGTACGCTAAGAAACTCGCATCATCCAGTATGACAATGGGAACATTTACAAGCCATCCCCCCTCCGTCTTCCTCGCATAATTATCCCCGGCTACGGCAAAACCGCCAAAAGACTTCATATCTTCGCTTATTTCATCCTCTGCAATGATTCTTTTTGCCATTGCTTTCTGATATACAATGACACTTCTTATTCCGGAAATCTCCTGCAATTTTTGTGCCTCACTAAAAGAATCCACATCCGTATCCTTTACTGTAACCATAATGTCCCATACACCTTGATAACGTTCAAAATAAGTTTCCCTTGTGCTGATTCCTGAAAGTGCAAAAAAGGACTGCATAAGGGTAAAGGCAAGAAAAGAGAGTATCAGACTGAGCGATGCTGTCCGTAAGGCTCTTTTCTGTGCTTTCAATGCTCCGCCTGCCAATTCTCCTTCCAATCCAAAAAGGCAGGTAAGCAGCGGAGATTTTTTCTTACGCTTTAACTGTAATTCGCCTGTATTTTTTATCGCTTCAAGCGGCGTCAGTCTGCTTAATTTTCTGGCTGGCATCCATGCGGAAATCCATATTGTCACCACTGTCAAAAGAAGTGTCGCCGCTAAAACTAACGGATGATAGCCAAAGACTGCTTCATGCCTGCCTGCCACATCACTCCCCAGTAAATCATTCGCCATATGCATCAGTCCCATACTCATTAGAATGCCGAACAAATTCCCAATTAAGATCGGCAGAATACATAATGCAGCCGCTTCCTGCAAAAGACATGAGCGTATCTGCTTGGGTGTGGCTCCAATGCTGGAAAAAATACCAAACTGATGGATTCTGGCATTCATGGACACTGCAAAAGAATTATGTATTACTATAATCAATGAAAAAGAG
>CAJUTJ010000192.1 GCA_910589655.1 uncultured Acetatifactor sp.
CCATACCTGACATACCAATCATTTCCTTTCAAGAAGTATAGAAATAATTGTACACGATTGTGCGGGGATTGTCAGTTACTAAATATAATATATCAGATTTTTTCTTTGGCGGATAGACATAAAATCGTGCGTTTACCGTGGCAACTGATCTTATAATGAGAAGCGCAGCAATCACTGTTCATTCGCTGCCGCCGGGAGGTGTTTTCACGTTGTTTCTGCGTGAGAATGTTTCAATCTCCAGCGCTTTTTTGCGGTTTCTGTATATAGATTGTTATAAACGGAGTGAATAATAACGGATCTACAGTTACTGTTCACTCCGTTCACAGCAACCTATGCACAGAAATCGCAAAACAGCGATTTCGCGCATGTCTGTCTCGGGTTTATCACGCAGAAACAGCGTGAAAACACCTCGCGGCGACAGCGAGTGAACAGAAACGATCTACAGACTTCCTTTGTGAAAGGCTTTGAAAATATTTGAATTTTTTCGCTATGTAAATTATAATATAAGAACCGGTATTATATTTAAATACGAAAGCATAAAAACCAAAGGAGAAGACGCTATGAAAAAAGTGTATGCATGCGGCATCATAACAGTACTTTGCATTGTGGCTGCTGTGCTGTTGAGAATTCCCATGAGCAATGCGGAACTGGACTATGAGAAAGTGGACGTAAAGGTAGTCAGCTCCGAGACCAAGGAGAGGGTGGTTAAAACAGGATATTCACAATCCACTATAACCACATACGATATTGTTGTCAGCTATATGGGAAAGAATTATGATTTGGAAAATGCACACGATTCTTATTCCTACCGCGTGGGTTCTACCGTTACCGCCTATCTGGCCAACGGCAGGATGTATGCAAATGAAGAAGGTGTCCGAAATGCAACCCCTCAGGGCACGGCATATTTTGCGGCGCTTATCGCTTCTTTCGTCATGTTTTTTGTTACTTTAATCCTATGGTCCAAGGCTGCGGAAAAGAAACGGGCAGGTAAACGGTAATGGCAAGCAGGCAGGAATTTGTACAATATTCGACAGATCAGCTTTCGGGAGCAGGCACAATTACTTATCGGAAAATGTTCGGTGAATACGGAATATATTGTGACGGGAAATTTTTTGCGTTGATTTGTAATGATCAGCTGTTTGTCAAAATTACGGAAGCAGGAAAACGTTTGGGGCAGAGTTTGGAAACGGCGCCGCCTTATGAAGGCGCGAAGCCTTATTTCCTGATAGATGATATTGACAACAAGGAATTTCTCACGGAGTTTGTCTCGGAGACCTGCAAGGAACTTCCTTTGCCGAAGAAAAAGACAAAATCAAAGGAAACCAGAGATAATAAAGACTAAGTTTCTGTAGAAAATAATATAAAAAGAAAGTATAATAAATTAAGAGAAAAGGCATCTGGTTTATTAAAAAATACAAAATATTCGCTTTACCCCTTTATATTTTGCCGGGAAAAGACGAATATGAAGATGGATGAGGTGATAACCGGTTACTGTGGTTCCGGAACACCGGGTATTTTATTTTCAGAAAACGACAAAGCCAAATAACAGGCCGAGAAAAGGCGGCAGAAAATGACAGTAGTCTCAGAATGGGAGCACTGAGTTCCGGCGGACGCATACAGGGTGCCGAAAGGCAGGGACGGAACCGAAATTAGGAGGAAAAAATAGGTATGGGAACAGAATTTAAAGAAGATGCAACCCAGCAAATAAACAACAAGGTGGCTGAGCTTGAGGAGATAAATCAGGAGCTGCGCAGTGCCTATTTAAGGGAAGCTCAATATAAGAAAGCGATTTTACATGATGCGGTCACTTTCTTCGAGGTGAATCTGAGCAAAGACAGTTTTATTGATGAGACTTCCCAGATGATAGACGGAAAAGTCTATAATTTGTTTGAGTTTATGAATTCCAAGCCCTTTGAAACATATACGGGTTATATCGAATTCTGTGCCCTTGGCACGGAACCTGAAATATTGGATGAATTCCGGAATTTCTTTGACAGAGACCGATTAATACAATGTTATGAAAAAGGGGAATTGGAACAAAGTTTTGAAAGCTGGATTACGGATGCCATCGGCAGGAAGCGTTTATGCGGTTATATATTGCTGTTGGGTAAAAACGAATATACGGGAGACGTGATTACTTTATTTGTAGTAAAGGATTACACTGAACAGCTGGAAAGCCAGAATCCTCTCAAAGCTGATTTGCAGCAGGCGGAAACGGTCAATCAAGCGAGAAACGAGTTTCTTTCCAATATTTCCCACGAAATCCGCACACCCTTGAATGCGATTATCGGTTATACGGAGTTGATTAAAAGCAATCTTTCCGATGCGGATAAGGTAGAGGAATACAACGAAAAAATCCATAGATCCGGAGAGCAGCTTTTATCCATTGTGAATGAGTCCCTTGAAGTTACCCGTATGGAATCCGGGAAGGTTACCTTGGCCGAGGGTAAATGCCACTTGGGAGACTTGATTGCGGACGTGGAGCGGACAATGAAGTCCGAGATAGATACAAAATCTATACGCCTGCTTTTGGATAAAACAATGGTGAGCCATTATGCGGTTATTGCGGACTATCTGCGGGTAAAAGAAGTACTATGTCAGCTGTTGGATAACGCCATAAAGTATTCCAAACCGGGAGAATATATTAACCTCACCGTGGAGGAGCAGGATATTGATTTCCCCGGCTTCAGCAAATACCGATTCACGGTGGAAGACAACGGAATCGGCATTTCCGAGGAATTTATTGAAAATCTGTTCGAACCCTTCACAAGGGAAGACAATCCCTCCAAGAGCGGAGCCATGGGATCCGGTCTGGGGCTGACAGTCGTAAAAAATATGGTTGAATTGATGGACGGAAATATAAGGGTCGAAAGCGAACCCGGCAAAGGCAGTAAGTTTATGGTCAGCCTGCTCTTGAAGCTTCAGGCAGGCCAGAATCCGGAGGACGAGAACCAGTCAGGCAGTCTCCTTGATAAAGACACTTTGGAAGGAAAGAGAATCCTAGTGGTAGAGGATAACGAAGTCAATATGGAAATCGCAGAAGGCTTGCTTGGCAGTCAGGGCTTCTTGATCGACAAGGCGGAGAATGGAAGTATCGCACTGGAGAAAGTGAAAAATTCCGCTCCCGGCTATTATGATGTGATACTTATGGATATTCAGATGCCTGTGATGAACGGACACGAGACCACAAAGGCAATCCGGCAGCTCGAAAACAAGCAGCTTGCCCAGATTCCCATTATTGCGTTGTCCGCCAATGCCTTTGCGGAGGATTATCAAGAATCCATGGAAGTAGGTATGGACGCTCATTTTCCCAAGCCTCTTGATGCAGGCGGGCTTCAGGAAGTGATTCGAAGCGTATTGAGCAGGCATAGAAGTTAGAAAAGTGCCCAAAACACGGCAATTTTTATCTTGATTTAAGTTGCAGCGCGGCTGCGACATGGAAATCAGTATGTGAAGAGGCTGAAGGTTACTTTTCACACCCACGCCACCGCGAGGCATTTTCACGCGTTTTTTGCGTGACAAACCCAAGCGATTAGAATAATCGCTTGGGCAACCTGCGCGAAACCGCTGTTTTGCGGTTTCTGTGCATGCGTTACTGGCCGCGGAGTGAACAGTAACGGCTGAAGCGCAGCCGCATCATAGAATAGTGCGGATGGCTTGACAGCGTGAACCGGAATAATTACAATGTTTGTATGTATCATATATAGGAAAGGTTGGTCAAGGGATGAAGTTTTATCATATAACGGAACCTCCCCTTAAGATATATGGTCTTGCAGTAGCGGACAGAGAGAGACGGCAGTTCTGGAGGCTGAACCGGCAAATTATGGACAGAATGCCGCAGTACGAATTTCTTGGAAAAAGATGTGTAGGAGGCAGGATCCGTTTCCGGACGGATTCTGCCGATTTCTGTGTTCGCATGACCTTGGCACAGGCGAAAGAAGACGTTAACATTCCTCTGTCCGGCTCTGCGGGGGCGGATGTATATCTTGGGAGAGGTATGGAATCCGTATTTCTGGGTTATGTTGCCCCTCAGGAGCATGTGATAGAGGAAATCACGGCGGAGAAGCTGTTTCATAAAAACAGCAGGATGGAGACGGTTACCGTCAACCTGCCCAGAAATGATCATTTGCTCAGCATGGAAATCGGAATAGATGAAAGCGCTCATATAGAAGAAGCGGAAGAATATACATTCGCAAAACCGATCATATTTTATGGTTCTTCCATTACGGAAGGAGGCTGTGCATCCCGGGCGGGAAATGCATACACCAGCATCGTAAGCAGGTGGATGGATGCGGATTATTATAATTTCGGGTTTTCAGGTTCTGCACGGGGAGAAAAGGAATTTGCACAGTACATAGGGGCTCTCCCGGAGCCGGGTGCTTTTGTCTATGATTACGACCATAATTCTCCCGATCCACAACATTTGGCGGATACCCATGAGGAGTTTTTCAAGATTGTCAGGCAGGCTCATCCGGAGATTCCCGTTATAATCATGACACGGCCGGATGTGGAGGGAGATAAGGATCATGCGGCCGAGAGAAGGGATATTATCCGGCGGACTTACGAAAAGGCTGTGGCGGCAGGAGATCATAAGGTATGGTTTCTCGACGGCGGCAGATTTTTCGGCGACAATGGACGGGCCGAGTGCCTTGTGGATGGGACACATCCTAATGCTCTGGGATTTATGCGGATGGCAGAAATATTGTATCCTGTTTTGAAAGAAGCTATGAAGTAGAAGGAGTGGATTTATGCAATATCGGAGATTGGGAAAAACAGAATTGATGGTCAGCGAGATTGGTTTCGGCGGAGAATGGCTTGAGCGGATGGACTTGGAGGGCTGTAAGGCAATCTTTAAAGTATGTGAGGAACAGGGCATCAATTTATTTGACTGTTGGATGTCCGAACCCAATGTGAGAACCGCCATCGGGGAATGCATCAAAGATTCCAGAGAAAAATGGTATATTCAAGGTCATATCGGTTCCACATGGCAGAACGGCCAATATGTGCGTACACGGGAAATCTCAAAAGTAAAGGAAGCTTTCGAGGATCTTTTGAACAGATTAGGAACGAATTACATAGATTTAGGAATGATACACTATGTGGATTCGGAAAAAGAGTGGGATGAAATCGTAAGCGGGCCGTTCATGGATTATGTTCTTGAGCTGAAGGAAAAGGGAATAATAAAGCATGTGGGACTCAGTTCCCATAATCCGCAGGTGGCAAAAAGGGCGGCCCTTTCCGGCAGGATCGAGATGATGCTGTTTTCCGTGAATCCGGCATTTGATCTGGTGCCGCCCACGGAAAATCTGGATGATTATTTTGCGGAGCAGTATGACGCATCGCTGGCAGGAATGGATCCCCAGAGGGCGGAACTGTATAAAATATGTGAGCAGCAGGATGTGGGAATCACGGTTATGAAGGGATATGCGGGCGGACGTCTGTTCCATGAGAAATCCTCTCCCTTTGGGGTGGCGCTGACGCCTGTCCAATGTATTCATTATGCCCTTACAAGACCGGCGGTGGCAAGTATTATGGCTGGATATTCCGAGCCAAAACATGTCTTGGATGCGGTGGGATATGAGACGGCATCGGAGGCGGAGAAAGATTATGCCAGCATATTGGCATCGGCTCCCCATCATGCGTATAGCAAGAAATGCATGTATTGCAATCATTGCAAGCCCTGTCCCTTAGAGATTGATATTGCCATGGTGAATAAGCTTTATGATCTGGCGGTTATGCAGGAGGAGGTGCCTTCATCCGTCAGGGCGCATTATGAGGCGTTGGAAAGAAATGCGTCCCACTGCATTTCCTGCGGCAGCTGTGAGACCAGATGTCCTTTCGGTGTGGGCATTGTGGATAGAATGCAGAAGGCTAAGGAGCTTTTTGCATAAGTTACGAAGCGCCGGAAAAGATATCCGGCTGTAATGTAGTTGAGGTAAAGAGGTAATAAGGAAATGAAGAACAAAACTTCTCGTTTTTTAATAGGGAGCTTTGCCCTGATGTTTTTATTTTGTGCATTTATCTTTTTCTTTTTAATGAATCAGATGGCGGCAAAAAGCAGAGTTACCACTACCGAAATCGGTGATTTGTATATGGAGAGGATGAGCGCACAGATATCAAGCCATTTTCAAACTACAATGGATATCAAATTGGCTCAGGTAGAAAGTATTATTAAAACCATGCCTCCCGACGGAGTCCTTCAGGGGGAGGAACTCATAGAAAATATGGCTATCAGCGCTGCCGCAAGAGATTTTAAATTTTTGGCTCTTTTGGCGGAAGACGGCAGCTATCAGTTGATTTTGGGCGATCAGGTATCCATCCTCGACGTAGAGCCCTTTTTGGATGATTTGATTAACGGGCAGAAAAAGATAGCGGCGGCAAACGATGTGGATAAGGAAATGGAGCTTGTACTGCTGGGCGTTCCTTGTCAGTATGATATGAAAGACGGTAATAAAAGCATAGCCATGGTGGGCGGCGTTGATCTGGATTATATTTATGAAACGCTTCAACTGAATGACGGCGGAATGGAAACCTATTCCTATATCATCAGAAGAAACGGTGATTTTGTATTAAAGAGCAACAATGCGCCGGAGGATAACTTTTATGATCATATCTATGCGGTAGTGAAGAATATTAACGGAAACAGCGCCGAATCCTATGCGGAAAAAATTAAGGAAGTTATTCTCAGCCGAACTCTGTTTGCGGATATAGTAACTACTTATGACGGAACAAAATGTGTATATGTGACTCCTTTGGCCTATTCCGAATGGTATCTTGTGACAGTAATGTCATTTGATGAACTGGATAGTATTGTGCAGAAATTAGACAATCAAAGGCTGAATGCTTTCTTGCTGGCGACATTATCAATGTTTGTAGTATTTATATTTGTTTTTGTTACTTATTATAAGATGACAAAAACACAGCTTGCCGAGACGGAAGAGGCGCGTAACGAAGCTATAAATGCGAATAAGGCGAAGAGTGAATTCTTGTCAAATATGAGCCATGATATCAGGACTCCCATGAATGCCATTATCGGGATGACTACTATCGCCACTAACAACATTGACGACAAGAATCAACTGATGAACTGTCTGAGAAAGATTTCCCTTTCCAGCCGCCATCTTTTAGGGCTTATCAATGATGTACTTGATATGTCAAAGATCGAGAGCGGCAAGATGACCCTCAATCCGGAGACGCTCTCTCTGCGCGAGGCAGTGGAAAGCATTATAAGTATTATTCTGCCCCAGACTAAGGCAAAGAATCAAAGGTTTGAAAGCTATATCTCCGATATTATGGTGGAGAAGGTATACTGTGACGGTATCAGGCTGAATCAGGTATTGATTAATTTTCTTTCCAATGCCTATAAGTTTACACCCGAGGGTGGTGAGATTTCGCTTTCTTTATGTCAGGAGGAATCCCCCAAGGGAGACGGCTATGTGCGGGTTCATTTCCGCGTGAAGGACAACGGAATCGGAATGTCCTCTGAATTTCAAAAGAAAATATTTGAGTCTTTTGTGAGGGAGGATAATGCCAGAGTAAATAAGACGGAGGGTTCCGGTCTCGGAATGACTATCAGCAAGTATATTGTGGATGCTATGGGAGGAACCATTGAATTAAAGAGTGAGACAAACAAAGGAACAGAGTTCCATGTGACCTTTGATTTGGAGAAAGCTGTGGAAGAGGAAGAAGATATGACGCTTCCCGGCTGGAATATTCTTTTGGTCAACGGCAACGAACAGGTGTGTAAGGAAACGTCAGCTCGTTTAAAAGAAATGTCCGTTCACTGCGACTGTGCATCGGACGGTAAGGCGGCTTTGGATATGGTGGAAAAACGCTGTAAACGGCAGGATGCTTATCAGCTTGTGTTGATTGACCGGGGGACGGAAGACAAGGCCTGCATAGAAGCGGCCAAAGGAATTTACGAAAAATTCGGAGATAAGGCCCCCATATTGCTTCTTTCGGCTTATGATTGGAGTGATATGGAAAAGGATGTGAGAAAAGCAGGCGTTAAAGGCTTTATATCCAAACCCTTGTTTAAGTCCACATTGTATTATGGTATGCTACGCTATATGAATCCCGGACAGGAAGTACCGGAGGTGCAGAATGTGTCTCGAGAAGATTTTAGCGGTGTGAAAATACTGTTGGCAGAGGACAACGACTTGAATTACGAGATTGCGGCGGAACTGCTTTCCGGACGGGGAATGGAGATCGAGTGGGCTGAGAACGGCCGGATCTGTGTGGAAATGTTTGAGAAATCACAGCCGGGTTATTATGATGTTATCCTAATGGATATCAGAATGCCTGTTATGACAGGATATGAGGCAACAGAGAAGATAAGAGCGCTGGAGCGTCCCGATGCAGATCTGCCGATTATCGCCATGACGGCGGATGCTTTTGCCGAGGACATACAGAAATGCAAAGAGTGCGGAATGAACGATCATACCTCCAAACCTATTGATATGGATGCGCTGGCACATATTTTGACGCAGTATCTGAAGTGATTCGGGAAAAGAAGTCTACTGCCACAGAGGAGAAGAGTACTGTAAATGATGACGGTACAGTAACTTTTACAGTAACTGAGTTTTCTACATTTGCATTTGCAGAAAAGGCAGATGTTAACCCTGATGATTCCGATACGGATGACAACGATGACGATGATGATGACGCTGATAGCAGTAGTGTAGGTCACAGTTGGGATTATTTAGGAACCATTGAAGACAGAATTCAAGCAGCAGAATCTAAGGGTGTCGTTGTAATTACAAAAGAGCAGGGAGTTAACACTTTGTCTAACAGTGTGATGCAGATGCTCGTAAAGCGCAGCGATGTAACTTTGATAATGGAATACACATATGAAGGTAAGGATTACCGTGTTGTTATTCCGGCAGGAAAAGCTGTCAATGATGAGATTCCCTGGTATGGTCCTCTGTACCTTGCAGGCCGCTATGGAAGCAGCGCAACGGTCAGCCTTTCAGGCGACTATATTGTTAAAAAGGGAGATACCTTAGGAAGAATTGCCCGTGATTCAGGTTTAAGCCTTGCGCAGGTGGTGGCAATGAATCCCCAGATTAAAGATGTGAACTTCATTAAGGTAGGTCAGAAAATTACATTGAAATAAGGTGTCTGTTTTTGGAGTACTCATAAGAGCCGGATTAACGGTTAGAGCCGGAATAATCCGGCTTTTTTGTGCCTACGGACGCGGAAAGGAACTATGCAGCGAAAGCTGCACGTGTCCGGCGCGGGAGCAGGGAAGAAAACCTTCCCTGCTCGATTATGTCAATAGATGACCTTGATTAAGAGATACCTTAATTTCTCGGGTTACGTACCGATTTGTGGTTCCGCGTCTTAATTATGCAAATACAGTTTGGTCAGATCGTATTCTGCAATATGGATTCATAATATTATGAAGGTGGTCTGAAACGGTTTGCAAGACGGTGAACTGTTATTTGCTTTTTTTCTTTTTCCGTATAATTATTCTGCATAATCTGGAGATAAGTATTATCAGTAAGATTAACACTGCCAGAACAACCAAAACTGCCGCAATTATCATAAAAGCATATCTGTTCGGCTGTTTCAACAAATCTTTCAGGGAAGTACTGTCTTCCACAATTTTCCTGCCTTGGGCCGCAGCATAAATCTGCGGTACATTTGAAATGCCGTCGCCGTCGGTATCTTCAAAGGATTCCATATATCTGGCAAATACGGTCCATGCTTTTAATTCCCGTCCGTTTTCCATGACAATGGCATCCTCTATGTTTTCGATGGGAGTCCCGTCCGCAAACTTAGGAGTTACGGAGAGTAATCCATAAGATACATCCGTGACGGCTCCCAACATTTGTCCGCTGTACAAGTCTCCTACAACGCGGTATAGCTTGTCATCTTCGATCTCCACACGGTTTCCTTCATGATCCCGCAGATAGCAGTCTGTTACTTTGTTGAGGATTAACCGGTTGGGATTGTAGGAAAATTCCAATCCCGAAGTATAGAGTCTGGCATAAATCATGAGATCCGAGACGGAAGCGTCTATTTCTGCCACGGTCTTTAATTCTTCACCTGTCAGATAGACGCTGATCACCGGATAGCCGGGAATCTCGTCCAAGCCGATACCCAGTGAGAAGGAGTTAAATACGTCCGTCACAGTGATATCGCCGGAGGGATAGGTATCCCGGACGCAGCCGTAAGGCACGATTGCCACATCCACAGGATGTCCGTCGTAGTCTGCCGCATGTTCCACAGTATATACATAAGCATCGGACATAATATTGCCCAGATTCTGATCCGTATGAGTCTGGGCCAAATCCTTGTAAGGACAGAAGCTGAAACCGTTCTGCGCCAGAACTTGGTCGTGGGTGTAGCCAAACTGCGAGAGATATACGGAGTCTACCAAATCCATCAGTGAGTCGATTTTATCCTGCGTGGCGGAATCGGCGTCAATCTCGTCCGTAATAGGAATCAATTCATAATTCCGCCGGACATCCATAACCCATCTGCCGTTTTCGGTTTGGTTTAAAGTGAGGGAGCCCAGATACTTGCCGTATTCTCCGGCGGATACAATATAAGTATCCCCATGACGAATGGGCTCTGTCAGCGCGGTATGGGTATGTCCGCTGATAATCAGGTCAATAGCCGGAACGCTTTTGGCTAAGATCTCGTCCTCTGATTTGCTTTCGTCGGGATTGGTGCCGCTGTGGGAGAGACAGATAATCATATCCGCATCCTCTTTTTCCTGAATTTCTTTTACCGTCTCTGCGGCAGCTTCGGAGATGTCCCTGAATTTTAATACACAGGTAGGCGCGCAGGCAAGGGCATCCTCGCCGAAAACACCAAGAATGGCAATCTTTACCCCGTCCTTTTCCACCATAATATAATCTCTCAGGCCGTATCGTTCAAAGGCATCTTTTAAAAGTTGCTGGTCTTCCGTAAGCCCTTCCGCTTCCATGGCCTCCCAGTCAATATTGCAAAGTACCAAAGCGGGAACCGGCTCTCCGGAATCCACCGCCGCGTCCAGAGCGCCTGCAAGTCCCTTGGAGCGGTAGTCGAATTCATGATTGCCGAATGTAGTAGCTTCACAGCCAAGCTCCCCCAGCATACGAAGTTCCGCAGATTCAGTGCTGAAAATGGCCTGAACCAAAGTTCCCATGGAAAAGTCTCCGGCATCCAAAATCAATGTCTCCGGATTGTATGATTTATAGAGATTTATCAGAGATTTTATCCGTGCAAAGCCGCCCACGGAGATCTCCTTACCGTCCATATTTGTGGAAAAGCTGTCCAGATGGGAATGGGTATCGTGGAAAAACATAATATCCACGGACTTCGGCGGATAAGTCTCATCTGCAATAGCAGTGACAGAAATACCTGCCAGTAATAAAACTGCTGCAAGGCAGAGTGCGGCCGACCTGAAAAATTGTTTCATGAATGTACTCCTTTATGATATTTATAATAGAATTTACGGATAGAAGCTAAAACATAAACCTTATGCAACATTATATATTTTTGTGCTTTTTTACGCAAGGAATTTGTGGGAAATCTTTAATATGCCTATATCTGCATAATCGTCTAAGAAAAGCCAGTCACTCAAAGAACTTGTGAAAATAAGATACGATATGGAGCACAGTGAGAGCCTTGCGAAGTATCCTGAATTAAAGGAGCGTATGTAGTTCCTTTTACAGAATAGGTACATTTTTCGGCTGCCGCCGGAACTCATTCTAAGCTTATGGAAAAGAGAGGGCTGTATGAACGATTGTGGAAGGCGCAGGCGGATTGGTATAAGTAACAGATATTTTTGACAAAGAAGCAAGGAAGCATTATACTAACCCTAACATAACAATATGCCGTAGAATCATAATTAAATCGGTATTTTAGGAGGTTTTTCATATGCAGAAATGGGCAAGGGCATTATACCAGCCGATGCTTCCGCTTGGGAAGGACGGCAGGAGGGTAACGGCAAGCAAAGAGCATATTCTGCTTTCCAAGAAAGCGGCAAAAGAAGGAATGGTGCTGCTTAAAAACGAAGAGTCCATACTTCCTCTGGCAAAGGGAAGCAAGGCAGCGTTATTTGGAAAGGCAAGCTTTGATTATGTAAAAGGCGGCGGGGGAAGCGGTGACGTGACGGTTTCCTATATCCGGAATCTGTATGAGGGCTTGAAGGAAAAGTCGGATGTGCTGACTGTTTTTGAGGAGTTATCCGATTTTTATAGGGAGAACGTAAGGGAACAGTATGCGTCGGGCAGCATCCCCGGACTTACAAAAGAGCCGGAGATTCCGGAAACATTGTTAAAAAAAGCGAGAGCATTTACGGATACGGCGATTATTGCCATCAGCAGGTTTTCCGGAGAGGGATGGGACAGAAGCGTGGAATCCTCCGGCCGGAAGCTGGAACATGTGGAGGATAAGAACCTCTATGAAGCGTCCCAGAAAGTATTTGAAAGAGGAGATTTTTACTTAAGCCGTGCCGAGGAGACTATGGTGAATACGGTGAAAAAAGCTTTTCCGAAGGTAATTGTAGTCTTAAATGTGGGAGGTATGGTGGATTCTGCATGGTTTGCGGAGGACAGAGAGATACAGTCCGTCCTGATGGCATGGCAGGGCGGCATGGAAGGCGGTCTTGCGGCAGCGGAATTGCTGGTGGGTGAAGGAAATCCCTGTGGTAAACTGGCGGATACCTTCGCAAAACGGCTGGCGGACTATCCTTCCAGTGACAATTTCCATGAATCGGAAGCCTATGTGGATTATACCGATGACATCTATGTGGGATACCGCTATTTTGAGACCATACCGAAGGCAGCGGAAAAGGTAAACTATCCCTTTGGATACGGACTATCCTACACGTCATTTTCCCTGAAGGTATCTTCGGCCGAAAAGAAGGGGGAACATATCGAAATTACCGTATCGGTATGTAATACCGGGTCTGTTCCCGGAAAAGAAGTAGTGCAGGTTTATTTCAGCGCTCCTCAGGGAAAGCTGGGTAAGCCTTCGAGGCAGCTGGCAGCTTTCCAAAAGAGCCGTCTTCTGGCGCCCGGTGAGACCCAGACCATGGTTCTTCGGTTTATGGTCAAGGATATGGCGTCCTATGATGATATGGGGAAGATTGTCAAAGGGGCGTATCTGCTGGAACGGGGAACTTATCGTTTCTATGTGGGGACATCCGTGAGGGATACTATGGAAACGGATTTTATCGTAGAAGTTTCCGAGGACATGGTAACGGAACAGCTTTCCAATAAGCTGACCCCCACCTCTTTAAAGAAAAGAATGTGTGCCGATGGCAGCTTTGAGGAGCTTCCTGTGGGAAAGCCCTATGATACGGATGAAGACGTATTGGAGCATCTTCCTTTAGAGAAGACGGACGGGCTGGCTCCTTCGGTAAAAGCACAGGATAGATATAAGGTTTGGGGAGAGGAAACGGAGATACATACCTTTGCGGAAGTGGCGGAGGGAAGCGTGACCATGGAAGAATTTATGGCACAGCTTTCCGAGGAACGGCTGGCAGACCTATTGGGCGGACAGCCGAATACCGGAGTGGCGGATGTATTCGGGTACGGGAATCTGCCGGAATATGGAGTGCCCAATGTGATGACTGCGGACGGCCCGGCAGGTCTGAGAATCCGGCCGGACAGAGGGGTGTGTACCACGGCATGGCCTTGTGCAACCCTGTTGGCGTGTACATGGAATCCCCGATTGGTGGAGCAGGTGGGCGCCGCAGGAGGTGCGGAGGTAAAGGAGAATAATATCACCCTGTGGCTGACGCCCGCCATTAATATCCATAGAAGCCCACTGTGCGGCAGGAATTTCGAATATTATTCCGAGGATCCTTTCCTGACAGGCAAGCTGGCGGCAGCTATGGTCAGAGGTATCCAGAGCAACCGCGTGGGAGCCGCCGTAAAGCATTTTGCCTTGAACAATAAGGAGACGAACCGTAAAAACAGCGATTCCCGGGCATCGGAGAGGGCCATCCGGGAAATATATTTGAAAGCTTTTGAAATAGTGGTAAAAGAGGCGGATCCGTGGTGTATCATGTCCGGTTACAATATTATTAACGGGCGCAGAGCCTCGGAGAACAGAGAGCTTTTGGAAGATATTCTGCGGGGAGAATGGGGATTTGGCGGAATGGTAACTACCGACTGGTGGACAGCCGGCGAGCATTATAAGGAAGTTAAGGCAGGAAACGACGTCAAGATGGGCTGCGGATTTCCCGAGAGACTGTTGGAGGCTATGGAGAAAGGCGCTTTGAGCCGTGAAGAGATGGAGATTTGTGCCCGAAGGGTTCTGAATATGATATTAAAAGCGGATTAATAGGTACTTTTCTCATCCACGCCAGCGCGAGGCGTTTTCACTCGTTTTTTGCGTGAACAAACCAAAGCGATTAAAATAATGGCAGGGGCAGCCGTGCGAGAAACCGCTGTTTTGCGGTTTCTGTGCATACGTTACTGGTCACGGAGTGAACAGCAACCATTAATATAGTTTTAATAAAATTTAATGTTTCCTTTCGTGACATACTATGAAAAATGTGATATGTTTTAGAAAATGCATTGTCGCTATAAGCATTTTTCAAACACGCTCTGGGAACCGTTTCTTGCAGATTCATCCTATAATAAATTGCAAAGCTATCTAGGAACGGTTTTTTAGGAAAGGATTTATGTATGAGTAGGGAAACGGATAATGAAATGAGGCAGATTCAGCAAGGGCTGGAAGCGTTTTTGCAGCAAGAGCTTCAGGAGATGGAAGCGGAGGGCAGACAGAGGGCGCAGGAGCCTCAGCTTTTTACTATAGAAGAAGAGGAAGAAACGGAAGAGGGGTTGGAGGTTATCGGAAGCACATCCAGCAGGAAAAAGACGCCTGCGAAGAAGCGTGTCAGAGAGGACTATTATATAGAAGACTGGGACAGCCCGGATTTAAAGCCTAAGAGTCAGAGCCGTAGATCACAATACGGAAACGAAGCGCCGCGAGGCCGCAGACCACAATACGAAGACGAAGCGCCGCGAGGCCGCAGACCACAATACGAAGACGAAGCGCCGCGAGGCCGCAGATCGCAATATGAAGACGAAGCGCCGCGAGGCCGCAGGACACAATATGAAGACGAAGCACCGCGAGGCCGCAGGACACAATATGAAGACGAAGCACCGCGAGGCCGCAGAACACAATCTCAAAAGAATGCCGTAAGGGGACGCGCCAGAGAGGAATATTATGAGGAACCTCCCAAATCTGCAAAGGGCAGAAAGAGTTCGAGAACAGAAGCTATGGATCCGCCGAAAAAACGGCGAAAGAAAAAGCCGTTTTCGGGATTGAAAAAGCTTTTGATCGCGGCGCTTATTCTGTTTGCGCTGATCGGCGGGGGATTGCATGTTTTGGTGGGCAATGTCTATGATAAGATGAACTTTGAGCCTATAGATTCCGTGGCGGAGCTTCCCATGGAGGAGGACGGAGTAATCAATGTTCTGCTCATCGGAAACGATTCCCGGCAAAACGGTGAGGATGGGCGTTCCGATGCCATGATCCTGTTGTCTGTAAGCAGTAAGACCAAGACCATTTATATGACTTCTCTATTGAGGGATATGTATGTGGATATCCCGGGAAGGGAAGGAAACCGATTGAACGCAGCGTACTCTTTTGGCGGTGCGGAGCTTTTGATGGAAACTGTGGAAAAGAATCTGGATATTCCCGTAAACCGGTATGTGCTGGTAAACTTTGAAGCTTTTGCCAATCTGGTGGATGCGGTAGGAGGAGTGGATCTGGAGCTGACCACGGAAGAGATTGAGTATGTAAACGGATATTTGGTGGAATATAATATGCTTACCAACCGTCCTCAGGGCACGGACAATATGGATACCACAAAACCGGGAATGGTGCATTTAAACGGTCCTCAGGCTCTTGCATACTGCCGGAACCGATATATCGGTACGGATTTCGGACGAACCGAGAGACAGCGCAAGGTGCTGACTGCCGTGATCAAAAAGATGCCCACAGCCGTGGGAACCAATTATCAGGAACTGATTGACGGATTGATGCCCAATCTGACCACAAACCTGACCCAAAGTGAATGCTACCGCCTGAGCTTAATGGCAGGCAAGCTGCTGACCTATGATATTATTTCCGACAACATTCCCCAACCGGGAACTTACCAGAATGCCACCATCCGGAAAATGGCCGTATTGGAAGTAGATTTCGAGGCCAATATTAAATATTTGAAGGAAAAGATTTACGGTGAAACCGTAGAATGATATAATAAGCATCAGGGGGAAATCCTTTAGAGACCGGATTCGGCAACTGTTAACAAAACAGTCATAATGGCTGCTCTATCATTACGTTAGGAGGTATTTATGGAAACGGGGAACAGAAAAAAGATAAATGGGAAACTTATCATTGCCATATTAGTGGTTTTTGCTTCATTTTTTGCCGCACAGCTTGTCATCCTTATGCTGCTTTCAGCAGATATTATAGGGGTTGTGGTTGCAATGATACTTACTGTGGCGGTGATTATTGCTATGATGTCGGTTATGGTAGGGGTGGCATGGTCATTGTTAAATCCGATTCTGGCGGTCTTTGACAGCAATTTGGCAGCAGGCGCGGTGAATGACAAACTGAAACGTAGAATCGATAAACTGGCATCCCGCGACGACGATATCGGAGCCATGATCCGCAAGGCAAGCTCCATGGTCAACGGGCTTGCATCCGGTACAAGGGGGATAAAGGATACCATAGGGGAGCTGGAAGGAATATCCTCCGGTTTCCGGCAGGTCTTTAACGAGATGGAGACTTCCATGCAGGATACCACCTCCAAGGTGGATACCATTATAAGAAATACGGTTTCACAGGAAAATTATACACAGGATATGAAGGTTAAAATCGACGCCATCGGTTGTGCCGTGGAAAACGTCAATACCAATATTCAGGAGCTGTCCGCAAGCGCAAGAATACTGGAGAACAGCCAGAATGATGCGGCCCGTATTATGAACGAATTGATCGGGATAAGCAAGGAGAGCGGAACGGCTATAGAAGAGGTCAAGAACCAGACCAGCCGGACCAATAAATCCGCTCAGCAGATCCGTACCGCCACGGAAATCATTGCAGGCATTTCCAGCCAGACCAATCTGCTTGCTTTAAATGCCAGCATTGAAGCGGCAAGAGCCGGCGAACATGGCAAGGGCTTTGCCGTGGTTGCGGACGAAATCCGTATACTGGCAGATCAGTCCAAGGAATCCACGGAGCAGATCAACAGGATTGTAAACGATCTGATAGCCAATTCGGATATCAGTGTAGAAATCACGGAGAAGGTTTCTCATGCCTTTACGGAGCAGAACAAAAAGGTGGAGGAGACAGGGATAATATTTAAGGAATTGAATTCCGAGATCATAAAGACGGGCAATATTATTAAGAGTATTCATTCCGAGATGTCGGATCTGGATAATCATAAAAACGTGATCGGGGAAAGTATAGATTCCATGGTGGAATTTGCCGAGGAAAACGCACAGCACGCTTCGGTTACTTCCGATAATGTAAAAGGACTTGACGAGATGGTGGATAATTGTACGGAAATGGTGAAGCAGGTTACGGATGCATCCGGAAAACTTGCCGGATACATAAAGGAATTGGATATTAAATTCTAAAATACCAATTGCCGTAGTGAATGAGCGAATAGCAGCTTTAAAATAGGAAGGTGGAAATATGGGTTTCGATGGTATGATTATTGTATTTGTAGGGGTAATGTGCCTCTATGTAGCGATTAAGACATTCAGCGCCACAGAACGGAATAAGGTTTTTAATAAGCGTCCTATCGATGTGGTAGACGTGAAAAAGTATAATCGGTTTTGCGGCAGTTTGATTTTGGGATTCGGCATTGCGGCTGAGATTACCATTGTGGCCATGATTTTCACTACCGGGATTATAAGCGTACTTTGCACTCTTGGGGTAATCGGAGAAGCGATGCTTGTGGTTTATATTTATAATAAATTCGAACTGAGATTTCTGAAAAAGCGGGGATAATTTTGGGGTGCCGGCATTTGGCCGGAAGTCATGAGGCCGCGGCGGAAAGAACCGTATGGCAGAAAAAGATGGCGCTTTCGGCAAGGCACTAACCGCGAAAGAGGGGATTGGGAATGATTTATAAGAGGGGAAGAGGAACCATGGCCGTGTCGGCGGTTTTGGGGGTATGTCTGATGACCGGCTGTACGGAAGAAACATGGGGGATGGCATCCGCAGCAGCGTCACGTCCTCAGTCATTGGAAGATATGGCTGTATCCGTGGAACCGCCTATTATTCCCGCGTCGGCAGAACCCTCGGCGGAGGGAAGCTCTGTCCCCGCAGAAAGTGTCATGTCGGAAGAGGAACTGCCTGATACCGTGACCATCACGATTTCGGCTGCCGGTGACGTGACTCTGGGCACTCATCAGGAGCAGGACTACGGGTATTCCTTTCGTCAGGCATATGATCAGGCGGAAAACGAAAGCTATTTCTTTGCCAATGTTTATGATATTTTCAGCGCCGACGATATGACGCTGGTGAATTTGGAGGGACCCTTGACGCTTGCGGAGGAAGCCAGAGAAGGTCAGGTTTACAGTATTAAGGGTGATCCGGAATATGTGAACATTTTAACTGCGGGCAGCGTGGAAGCGGTCAGCATGGGGAATAACCATATGATGGATTATTTGCAGCAAGGAAGAGACGATACGGTGCAGGCGGTGGAAAATGCCGGAATTGTCTATGCCTGTGAGAAGATAACCGGAATTTACGAAGTAAAAGGGATCCGCATCGGCATGATTTCCGTCAATGAGGTATCTCAAGGGTATTTGGTGGAGAAAACCATACAGAATGCCATTACCGAGCTTCAGGGGCAGGATGCTGACCTGATTCTTGTCAGCTGCCACTGGGGGGTGGAAAGGGAATATTCCCCCGAAGATTATCAAAAGATTCTCGGAGAAAAGTGTATTGATTGGGGAGCGGATCTTGTGATAGGGCATCATCCCCATGTATTACAGGGAATTGACGAATATAAGGGTAAATATATTATCTACAGTCTGGGAAATTTCTGCTTCGGTGCAAACCGGAATCCTGCGGACAAGGATTCTATGATATTTCAACAGACGTTCACTTTTGTAGACGGGGAGAAGCAGGAGGATCAGGAGATCCGTATTATCCCTTGCTCCGTCAGCTCCGTGCCCGACCGGAACAACTTTCAGCCCACACCCGCCGCAGGTGAGGAGAAAACCAGAATTATCAACCGTATCAATGAGTTCAGTCAGGAGTTCGGGGTGCGGTTTGACGGGGACGGCTGCCTGCAACGGGGTCTGTGACTTTGTTATAGTAGAGAGAAAATTTGGGAAGAAATCATTCCTCAAAGGTTGGATAAAAAATGCGTATTCAACGATTAAGCCATGAAGCAGAGTCTTCCGGCAGTTCGGATGTTAAGTAAGCCGCTGTGAATGCATTCTGATACATGGCAGCGCGTCGCAACGCGCGGATGGAATTAAAATGGAAACTAGAAAATTGGAAAAGTTAGGAATTGAAACTTCCCTGTTAGGTTTTGGCTGTATGCGTTTCCCAACGACGCCGGAGGGCGGCATTGATGAGGCGGAAGCGGAGAAAATGATGGATAAAGCCATTGCTGCCGGTGTTAATTACATTGACACGGCATATCCCTATCATGGGGGAGCCAGTGAACCTTTTGTGGGTAAGGTGCTGAAAAAGTATGACAGAAACAGTTTCTATCTGGCTACCAAGCTTCCTGTCTGGAAGGTTGAGGCGATAGAGGATGTGGATACGGTCTTTTGCGAGCAGCTGTCCAGACTACAGACGGAATACATAGATTTTTATCTGATGCACGCGCTGAACAAGGAACGTTTTGACCGGATGGTGGAAATAGGCTGCATTGAAAGACTTGAACAGTTGAAGGCGGAGGGAAAGATTCGCTATCTGGGCTTCTCCTTCCATGATGACTATGAGACTTTTGAGAGAATTCTTAACCATAGAGACTGGGACTTCTGCCAGATTCAGCTGAATTATATGGACGCGGAAGAGCAGGCCGGTCTAAAGGGATATAAGCTTGCGGAAAGCAAGGGCGTGCCCATGGTGATAATGGAACCTATAAAGGGCGGTTCGCTGGCAGCCTTTGCGGAAGACATCACCGGGCGGTTCCGTAACCTGGATCCGGAGGCATCGGTGGCTTCCTTTGCGCTGCGCTGGGTGGGAAGTCTGCCCAATGTAAAAGTAATTTTGAGCGGAATGTCTACCATGGAACAGGTGGAAGACAATCTGAAGACTTTCGGTTCCTTCCGGCCTCTGTCCGAAAAGGAGAGCCATGAGATCGATGAAATTGTAACGCTGATTAACAGCCGCGTGCAGAACGGATGTACGGGATGCAATTATTGTATGCCCTGTCCTGCGGGAGTAAATATTCCCGGCAATTTTAAAGTCTGGAATACCTATCATATGTACCAGAATTACGGTATGGTGAAGGGCAGATGGGAGAAGGAGCTTGGGGAAGCCGCACAGGCAAAGAATTGTGTAAAATGCGGTAAGTGCGAACAAGTCTGCCCCCAGAAGCTTTCCATCCGGGAGCATTTGGAGAAGGTGCAGGCGGACATGGACAAGAAAGAATTTGTTTTGCAAAGATAAAACAGTTTGAGATTGCGGTAGGCTTTCGGCCCTCCGCAATTTCTTTTTCCTATTTTACGGGTAGATATCCTATTGAGAACCAAGGGGGAAAGAGTTGTGGAAAAAGCTTTTAAGTTGGATTTTGTAAACGATAAGATGGGCAGTCTGTATGTAAATTGCTGCGGTTGTTCACAGACGGAAGGGTTACACAGCTTCGGGCCTGCTTCCAAGCCCCACTATTTGATTCATTATGTTCTGAGCGGAAAGGGGATTTTTCGTTTTCATGACAAGGAATATTCTCTGGAAACAGGGTATGGTTTTTTGATTCAGCCTAATGAGCTTGCCTTCTATCAGGCGGATGAAGAAGAGCCATGGAGTTATCTGTGGGTGGGCTTTGGAGGCAGCCGTGCGGAAGAATATCTGACCGCTATGGGGCTGTCTGCAAGACATCCTATTTTTTCCTGCGGCCGGGATCAGGAACTATATGATATTGTGCGGGATATGATGGAACATAATACCTTTGGCGTGGCGGACGATTTGAGGAGAAACGGGTTACTGGGTGTCTTTCTGTCCGTTTTGGCGGAAAGCGCCGGAGTGGTGGCCAAGGATGAGGAGGATAAGGGAAACCAATACGTGAAAAAGGCGGTATCCTTTATTCAGAGTAATTACTGTAATCCTATTAAGGTGACGGATGTGGCCGATTATGTCTGTATCAACAGAAGTTATTTATATACATTATTTCAAAATTATTTAGGAATGTCCCCTCAACAATTTTTGACTACCTTCCGCATCACAAAGGCGCGGGAGCTTTTGGATTCTACTTCATACCCCATTGAAAGCATAGCCCTTTCCTGCGGATACAGCGATGCGCTGGTATTTACGAAAGCATTTCACGCCATGAAGGGGATGTCCCCCTCCCAATACCGTAAACTGAGCCATCGGGAAAGCTCCAAGGAGCAATTGCATGAGGTGGAGAATCTGATTGCGCAGTTGCTAAAGCAGCGCTGATTACGTTCGAAAAAATTTTTCCCATTTTTAAAACCTTTTTCCCTTACGTGAGGTTATATATTCTGTAAGCAGACAGTCTGCCGCAAAAGATCTCACATAAATATATTTTCTCTTGGTTCCGTTCTCGTAAAAGCATTGGTGTCAGCCGCCGCAGTATATTACCGTTTCTCCCGCTGTTTTGCCTGTGAGAATGGATCCCGTGCCAAAAAGAAATGTTATTTGTGAATGATTTCCAAGGAACCGTTGCATAAGAGGAGCTGTCATGGACGAGCGTCAATGGATACATGCCATTCAGAAGGGAGATAAACAATACTTGAAGGATATTGTCGAAAAATATTATGACGATATCTTCCGTTTTTGTGCCTTTCAATCCGGCAGCGGGGAAGACGCTTATGATCTGGCGCAGGAAACCTTTCTGAAATTTATCAGGTATGTGGAGGGCTACCGTTATCGTAATCTGAAGGGTTATCTGCTGACCGTTGCCATGAATTTATGCAGGGATTATCTCACGGAAAAAGGAAAGCGCGGAGAGAGGGAGATCAGCTATGACCAAAACGTTTCCGGTGAGAATGGTACGGAGGGTGACTCCCTGTGGGAGATATACCGTCCCCCCGAAGAGTTTTCCGGAGCGGAGGAGGCTTCTCCCGAAGCAAAATCGGTAGAGAGTGATGTGTACGGCCGTCTGACGAAACTATTGTCGGAACTGCCTCAGATACAGAGGGAGGCGTTGATCCTGCATTATATGTATGACATGAAATACCGGGAAATTGCTAAACTCACCGGAGTAACCGTATCCACAGTGAAATCCCGTGTGAAACAAGGGACGGAAAAGCTGCGGGGAAGAATGGAAAAGGAGGACTTTCTGGATGGTTAGAAAACGGCAGGAAAAAATTTGGGAGCGGGCAGCCGGAATGAAACCCGACCCGCAAAAAAAGAAGAAATCCCTTGCCTGTATTGAAGAAGTCATAGCGGACAAAAAAATTCATAATATACCCTCGCCGGCAGAGTTGATTCACATTCAGCTGCAATATATTTCGCCGGTATTCTGGCTGCTTCAAGGAGGGATGCTGCTGCTCTTGCTGCTGCTTTTATATCAAATGGCAAGAATGGGAGCGGAATTGGCGGATTACCTTTGGTGGAGTTCCATCGTGGCGGCGTGGATGGGAATTTTGGCAAACGGTGCAGTGGGCAGGTATTTTTCACACGGAATGGCAGAGCTGGAGCAAAGCTGCTGTATTAACCTTTCCCAGATGTGGACAATCCGAATGATTTTGACCATCGGCGTGGATATCTGTATCCTAACGCTGTTCAGCGGCGGTGTTGCAATGTGCACAAATACATTTTTCGGGCGTATTGCCGTATATCTGCTTGTTCCTTTTGTGCTGTCCAATATCTGCTGTCTGTTGGCCGTCAGCGCATTGCGGGGCGGAAGAAGCAGGTATACGCTGATGGTGCTGGCGGTGCTGGCGGGCCTGACAGCGGCGGCGCCTTCTCTGTTTCCGGAGATTTACGGAACCGCCTACCTATGGGTATGGCTGTGCATGTTAGTTCTGGGGATCATAGTTTTTGCAGCGCAGATTAAGAATTGTTATGGCAGGATGATAAGGGGTGAAATGATATGTTGGAATTAAAATTGGACAATGTTTCCAAAATTTATGGCGGGCATAGAGCCGTGGATGGGATTGAATATATTTTATCTCATGGAGTGTACGGCCTATTGGGAGCTAACGGTGCGGGAAAGACTACGCTTCTGCGTATGATCTGCGGCATCTTGGAGGTGACGGAGGGAAGAATTCTGTGTGAGGGCACCGAGATCAGGAAAATGGGGGCTGAGTACCGCAGGCTGTTGGGATATCTGCCCCAGAATTTCGGTTACTATCCGGAGTTTACGGCAAGAAAGTTTCTGATGTATCTTGCCGCGTTAAAGGCCATTCCCAAAAGGGAGGCGGCGGATAAAGTGGAAGAGCTGCTGCGGCTTGTGGATTTGGAGCAAGTAAAGGATAAGAAGGTCAAAACCTTTTCGGGGGGCATGGTGCGCCGGCTGGGCATTGCACAAGCGCTGCTGGGAGAACCGGAAATATTGATTTTGGACGAGCCTACGGCGGGTTTGGATCCCAAGGAAAGAATTCGTTTCCGAAATATTATCAGTGCGTTGTCCAAGAATAGAATCATTATTTTATCTACCCATATCGTGTCGGATGTGGAATACATTGCAGATAAAATATTGTTGATGAAAGGCGGAAAGCTGCTGTCTGCGGGAGACATAGAGCATATGCTTTCACAGGTCAGGGGAAAAGTCTGGGAATGCTGTATCCGGCCGGAGGAAGCGGAAGCCTATCAGGCAAATTTCTCCGTCAGCAACCTGCGCAATACGGAACAGGGAGTAAAGCTTCGTATCGTTGCGGATGACTGCCCTCTTACGGATGCCGTGCCCGTTGATCCCGACTTGGAGGATGTATATTTGTATTATTTTAGGGAATTCGATAGAGAGCCTCTTTCTTAGAGCGTTGCGGTGCAGAGCCGGACAAAATGCTGTTAAATATGGACCAAGACATAAAAACAGTCACGGGGCGGAAACGCCGGGAAAGAAATTACTTTCTGACATGGGCGTTGAAGTGCGGTGACGGAAACGGGATTAGGAGGGAAACAGGATGATGGGAAAAGAGTTGTATCGAATTTTTTCTCGTAGAATTACATTGCTGGCGTTAGCCGCAGCAACCGCTTTTTTGATATATTACGGATTTTTTCATATTTGGGAGGAGGCTGTTATTGAAGACGGAAATCTTTTACGTCACGGCGAGGCCGTGGCCCGCGACAAGGAAATAGCGGAAGAATTTGCCGGTCCGTTGACGGAGGAAACCGTTCGAGCCATTTGGGAAAAATACGGGGCGCCTGTAAATTATATGGATCCTGTGGTCAGGGAGGAGGATCTGCAGCGGCTGGCAGAACAGGGAGGATATGACAATTATTGTAATACGGTCGTGACAAGGCTGTTTGCCGGCAAAGTGATTCAGGAGGACGGATCGGCAGTGTTTCTGCTGCCGGAGGAGATATCGGAAAGCCGATATCTGGACGGAAATCATATTTTCGGCTATGTGGGATTGGGTTGGAGCTGGTATTGGGATCAGTTTTTGGTGATGATCGTAATGGTTTCCGTTGTTGTGATTATTGCATTGGCGCCCATGTTCTCGGAGGACTATGCCTTCCGGACGGCGGACATAGTTCTGCCGACCGTAAGAGGACGCATCCGGATCTGGCAGACACGGGTGGGGGCAGGCTTTTTCTTTGCCTCGGCATACTATTGGCTGATGGGAGCTTTTATCTTTTTGTTAAATATCTTTTTTTACGGCGCGGACGGCCTGAATATAAGCTGTGGGTTTACCTATCTGCCCTATGATCTTATGAGGGATAGTGATCCCCTGTGGAAGGCTGTATTGATCATGCACTTGGGGGGCTGGTTTTCCATGTTGGCGTTGACTCTTCAGATACAAGCCGTTTCGTCCAAAAATAAGTCCACCTTTGGTGCGCTGCTATGGTCTCTGGCGGCTTTTCTGGGACCTATCGCCATAATTAATTTTATACTAAAGAACCTGCCCTTTATGGGAGTGAATAAATGGCTGCAATATTTTTGTTATAGTATGCCTTTTTCCTTTTCCGGAATGTATTTGCAGGCGCCGCCGTCGGGAAAGCAGATATTGCTGACATTTGCGCTGATTACTGCCGTGTTGTCGTGCGCGCTGGGGGGCTTGTGCTGGTGCCGTCATCAGGTAAGGAATTAAGTATGTCTCAGCTAACATTTTGACAGGTTCAAAAAACAAATGGATGTGGTAATCCATTTGTTTTTTTGTATAATAGAATTATAACAACGTAATGTATCGGAAGATACGGATTGGAGAGGGTATGAAAGATATAATCTTAAAAAAGTTTGCGGAAGTATTTGGGGATGCGGAGGGCGCTAAAGCATATTTTGCGCCGGGGCGAGTAAATCTGATCGGAGAACATACCGACTATAACGGCGGCCATGTCTTTCCCTGTGCATTGACAATCGGCACCTACGGAGCGGCAAGAAAGAGAACGGACAACAAACTGAGATTTTTCTCCATGAATTTCGGGCATTTGGGTGTGCTGGAATCTTCACTGGAGGAATTGGTTCCTTCCGGCGAAGCGGGATGGACGAACTATCCGAAGGGAATGATCTGGGCCTTCGGCGAGAAGGGGATGAAGGTTCCCTGTGGCATGGATCTGCTGCTGAACGGTAATATTCCCAACGGCTCCGGCCTGTCTTCTTCCGCTTCCGTGGAAATTTTGACGGGACATATATTGAGAGATTTTTTTGACTTTAAGGTATCCAATCAGGAGCTGGCATTGATCGGACAGTATTCGGAGAATAACTTTAATAAAGTAAACTGCGGTATCATGGATCAGTTTGCAATTGCCATGGGAAAAGAAAATAACGCTATCTTCTTGGATACTGCCGACTTATCCTATGAATATGCGCCCATTGTTTTAAAAGGAGCTAAGATTGTCATTGCATGCAGTAATAAAAAGAGAGGGCTGGGTGAATCCAAATATAATGAACGCCGCAGCGAATGCGAGACGGCTCTGGCAGAGTTAAAGCAGGTAACGGAAATCAATTCTCTTGGAGATTTGGATGAGGAGACTTTTGAAAAGGTTAAATCCGCTATAAAAGACGAGGTGCGCGTGAGAAGGGCAAAACATGCGGTGTATGAGAACCGGCGCACGATCCATGCCGTGGAAGCCTTGAAAGCTAACGATGTGGAGGAATTCGGCAGGCTGATGAACGAATCCCATGTATCCTTGCGGGACGACTATGAGGTCACGGGTATAGAGCTGGATACTTTGGTGGAGGAAGCATGGAAAGTGGAAGGCGTCATCGGTTCCCGCATGACCGGTGCAGGCTTTGGCGGCTGTACTGTCAGCATAGTAAAGGATGAGGCCATTGATACCTTTATCGAGACGGTGGGAAAAGCATATAAAGAAAAGATCGGATATGCGGCTGACTTTTATGTAGTAGAGATTGGGGACGGCCCCAGAACCTTATAAAGCAAGGGGATATTGGTCAAAGATATATGCGGATTTGTGCCGGATAGATGAGACGGGGAAAGGATGGAAAGAGGTATGGATATGATTCAGACAGATATCAGAAAATTGGTTTCTTATGGCGTGCAGACAGGGCTGGTCCCTGAGGAGGATGTAATTTTTACCACAAACAGACTTTTGGAATTGTTCGGGCTGGATGAGTTGGAAGAGCCTTCCGAAGATGTTTCCATGGAGGAGGAAGCGTTAGAAGAAGTATTACATAGTATGTGTGACTATGCGGTATCAAAGGGGCTGACGGAAGACAGCATTGTGTATCGAGACCTTTTTGACACCAAGATTATGAGTATGCTGATGCCCCGGCCCAGTGAGGTGATTCGTAAGTTCCGGGATCTGTACGATACTGTCTCGCCGGAGGCGGCTACGGATTATTATTATAAGTTAAGCAAGGATTCCGATTATATCCGCAGATACCGCATCTGCAAGGATATGAAGTGGGTTGTTCCCACCCAATACGGTGATTTGGACATTACCATTAATCTTTCCAAGCCGGAGAAGGATCCCAAGGCAATAGCCGCGGCAAAAAACACAAAGCAGTCAGGATATCCCAAATGTCTGTTGTGCAGAGAGAATGAGGGATATGCGGGGCGTGTAAACCATCCTGCCAGACAGAACCACAGGATCATTCCCGTGACCATAAACGGCAGCCAGTGGGGATTTCAGTATTCGCCCTATGTATATTATAATGAGCATTGTATTGTATTCAATTCCCGGCATACACCTATGAAGATCGAACATGCCGCTTTTTGTAAGCTGTTTGATTTTGTAAAGCAGTTTCCCCATTATTTTGTAGGATCCAATGCCGATCTGCCTATTGTAGGCGGCTCTATCTTAAGCCATGATCATTTTCAGGGAGGACATTATGAATTTGCCATGGCGAAGGCGCCTATTGACAGAGCCTTTACCGTAAAAGGCTACGAGGATGTGGCAGCAGGCGTTGTAAACTGGCCCATGTCGGTGATCCGTTTGAGCGGGACGGATACGGACCGCATTATTGCCCTTGCGGATGTGATACTGGAAAAATGGAGAACCTATACGGATGAGGCGGCATTTATCTATGCGTTTACGGAGGGAGAGCCTCATAATACCATTACTCCCATTGCCAGAAAAAGGGGAGACAAATTTGAATTGGATTTGGTGCTGAGGAACAATATTACAACGGAAGAGCATCCGTTGGGGGTATATCATCCTCATGCAAAATTGCATCACATCAAAAAAGAGAATATCGGTCTCATTGAAGTGATGGGTCTTGCCGTGCTTCCTGCCCGGTTAAAAGAGGAGATGGCAAAGCTGAAAGCAGCAATACTCACGGGAAATGATCTCCGGACGGATGACGAGCTGGAAAAACATGCGGACTGGGTGGATGAATTTTCCGCAAAATACGACAAAATCGACGATACCAATATTGACGGCATTATTGAAAAGGAAATCGGTCTTGTCTTTATGGAAGTGTTGGAGGACGCCGGTGTCTATAAAAGGACGGAAGAAGGGCAGAAAGCCTTTGATCTGTTTTTGCAAAGCCTGTAGCACAGGGAGCCTCGACGGGATAAGGGTTAGCCATAGGGAGCAGGCTGAGGCAAGAGAGTTTGCCGGTGTGTTTTAAGGATGGATAACCGGAGATACCTTCAAGACAGTGCAATGGAAAGGGGAAAACGTGAAATTTTTACTGGCAGCGATCAATGCAAAATTTATACATTCCAATCCCGCTATTTACAGCCTGCGGGCTTATGCGGGGGAGGAGCTGCAGCAATACATAGAGCTTGCGGAATATACGATTAATCAGCCGGTTCCGGAGATCTTGGCGGATCTGTACCGCCGGGATCCCGATGTTATCGGCTTTTCCTGCTATATTTGGAATTGGCGCTGCGTTCAGGAGCTGCTGAGAGAGCTTCCCAAGCTGCTGCCAGACACGAGTGTCTGGCTGGGCGGTCCCGAGGTTTCTTATTATCCCGAAAACATTGTGGCGGAATATCCCTTTGTCAAGGGTATAATGGTGGGGGAAGGGGAGACTGTCTTCCGGAAACTAATGGAATATTACACTTATCAGGGAACGGAGCCGTTTTACCTGAAAGATGTGCCGGGTCTGTATCTTAGGAGCGGTTATACCCGGCCACAGAAACCGGCAGAGCTGAGTGCCATTCCGTTTTTGTATCGGGATCTGACTCCCTTTTCCAACAGAATTCTCTATTATGAGACAAGCCGGGGCTGCCCCTATAGATGCAGCTACTGTCTCTCTTCCATCGATAAAACCGTCCGGTTCCGCGACATCGGCATAGTAAAACAGGAGCTGCAGTATTTCTTAGACCATCGTGTGAAGCAGGTGAAATTCATTGACCGCACTTTCAACTGCAGTCATGAGCATGGAACGGAAATATGGAAATATCTATATGAACATGACAATGGGGTTACAAATTTTCATTTTGAGATATCTGCGGATATTCTGCGGGAGGATGAAATAGCTTTGCTGAATAAGCTCCGGCCCGGCCTCGCACAGCTGGAAATCGGTGTGCAAAGTACAAATCCCGAAACCCTTCGTGCAATCTGCCGAAATACGGATATTGAAAAATTAGAAGCCAATGTGGCGGCAATCCGCCGGGGGAATAATATACATCAGCATCTGGATTTGATCGCGGGTCTGCCCTATGAAGGGTACGAGAGCTTCGGGCATTCCTTTGACCGGGTATACCGCATGAAGCCGGAGCAGCTGCAATTGGGTTTTTTGAAAGTGCTTAAAGGCTCTCCGATGTATGAGAAGGCGGAGGAATATGGTATCGTATATACGGATAAGCCGCCCTACGAGGTTCTTTACACAAAATGGCTGTCCTATGAGGATGTGCTTCGTCTCAAGGGGATAGAGGAGATGGTGGAGCTGTACTATAACAGCAGCCAGTTTACCCACACGCTGCCCTTGCTGGAAACCGTTTTTTCAAGTCCTTTTGCCATGTTTGAAGCTTTGGCTGATTTTTATAGGGAAAAAGGATATTTTATCAATAGTCCGTCGAGAGGATACCGGTATCATGTGATACTGGAATTTGCGTGTAAATATGACGGTGACAGAGAGTATGTTTACAGGGAGTTGTTGACCTATGATATGTACCTGCGGGAGAATTTAAAGAGCAGGCCGGACTTTGCAAAAGATCCGGTGCCGTATAAAGAAAGGATTCGAAGCTTTTTCCGGGAAAGCGGCAGACAGCGGAATCTGGCGCACCTAGAGCCCTTTGCATATCCGGTGTGGGATTTGGAGGCGGTGAAAGCCGGAGAAAGGAACGAAAGGGAAGTATTCGTACTCTTTGACTATGCAAGGCGCAGTCCCCTGACTTATGAGGCGGATACGGAAAGGCTCCCCGAGCTCTGATTGGGCAAAAGGAACATTACATGACCAAGGAACTAATGCATATCCGCAGCAGTGGAAGCATAAGATGATTATGGTTGTACAATTTCTATATGTCAGTCTATATGTCAGGGTACAGCTCCTTCAAATGGTTTAAAATGATTTTGCTGTTGGATGAATGCAGTATGGATGCCGTGTCCGTCAAATTGCGGATTTTATCACTTTCTCTTTGGGAAACGTAATAATCGGCCAATTGATAATAGGTACGGCTGATGTCCGTATGGGTGGTAACGGCAAATTCCATGAGCACGGAGGCTTCTTTGTCATAGCCTGCGGCAATCAACAGATCCGCCCATTTCTGCAGTGTACGTACTAGAATAGTGTAATTTTGGTCGTACTCCGTCAGAACGGTGATGTTGGCGGTGCCGTATTCCAGCTTCAGGTCGGTATTGGAAAAGCCTGTCAAATTGACTATCTTTTGGGATGTCAATGTCTCCACGATATCAATACATTCTATTACCGCAGGATCCTCCCGGAGAAGATGGGTGGGAAAAGTTTCCAGCGGGATATGGATATAATTTAAATGATCCAGAGACTTTTTGCGGACAGAATTTGCCAGACGCTCCCTTTCCCAGAAATTCTTTTCTTGATTTTCCTGAAGCTTGCGCTGTCTTTTCAGGTGAAAATAAAGAAAGAGTATGAAAACAATTAAACTTGCCAAAAACACTAAATTCATATATAATATCCTTTCAGAGTTTTAATAAAATATGATTTTGCATATCGCTGCCGCAGCGGCAGACAGCAGAGGTTTCGTCAGCGCCGCACCAATTGAGGAGACATAAGGTTATGTTCAATTTAAGCAATAAAAAGACCAAACGGCGTATATCGGCAGTCATTATAGCCATATTGGTGATTGCTATGATCATACCCACTTTAACATATTTTTTTACGTAATTCAATTCCCATTGATTGCATGTGTCGTTTGACGGCATAAAGGGTTGCTGTGAACGGAGTGAACAGTAACCATGAAGGGGCATGTAATGTTGTGGCGGAAAGAGCATCGCAGTGGCGAAGGCATCGGAAGCTGCGGAAAGGTAAGGGGCATTCAATATGAAAAAATTATTCAGGAAGGAAATGTTTGCGGTGATAACCGCAGTATTGGCGCTTTCCTTTGGCATGACGGTTCATGCCGAGGAAAAGGGAGAGATAAAGAACGGAATTTTTGCCGGTGAAATCGATTTATCCGGCATGAGCGTGGAGCAGGCCGAAGCGGCTCTCACAGCATATGTAGACGGTCTTAGGGGGACGGAAATCACATTGCTGGCGGGAGGAGATCATTCGGTAGTGGTGACGGCGGAGGCGCTGGGCATTCGGTGGAGTAATCCGGAGCTGGTCAGCGAGGCGGCGGAAGTGGGAACCCACGGGAACGTCATTGAGCGTTATAAGATTTTAAAGGATTTGGAATATGAAAATCTTGTATATCCCATTGAGCTGGAATTTGATCTGCAGGCAATCAGTGACATCCTTACAAACGAGTGTGCAAAGTATGACGTAAAGGCTGTAAACACCGGTTTGAAACGTGAAAACGGTGAATTTCAGATTATAGAGGGGCAGACGGGATACGCTCTGGATGTGGAAACTTCTATTGATCTGGTCTATAATTATCTCACCGGTGAGTGGGATCATAAGCCTTGTCAGATTCCGTTGGACGTTGCGGTAGAGGAACCCAAGGGCAGTACGGAAGAATTGGCACAGGTAAAGGATATATTGGGCTCCTTTACCACATCCTACTCTACATCGGGGCCTTCCAGAAGCGCTAATGTGGAGAACGGATGTAACTTAATCAACGGAATTACATTATATCCCGGAGAAGAATTTTCCACTTATCAGGCGGTTGCGCCTTTTTCCGTGGATAACGGATATTATATGGCCGGTTCCTATATTAACGGCAAGGTGGTAGACAGTCTGGGCGGCGGAATTTGTCAGGTATCCACCACACTGTATAACGCCGTACTGTTGTCGGAGCTGGAAGTTACACAGAGACATAATCATTCCATGATCGTTACTTATGTGGATCCTTCTGCCGATGCGGCCATTGCGGAAAGTTCAGGTAAGGATTTCACATTTGTGAATAACTATGAATATCCCATTTACATTGAGGGATATACGGAGAACAAAAGAATTACTTTTAATATTTACGGGAAAGAGACACGGGACCCCGGCCGTGAAGTGATTTACGAAAGCGAAGTGCTGGAGGTAAACAGGCCCGCTACGGACAATCTGCAGGCAAACGCTTCTCAGCCCATCGGATATGTGGCCGTTGCGGAGAGCGCCCATATCGGTTACAAAGCCAGACTTTGGAAGGTTGTAAAAGAGAACGGAGTGGAAGTGAGCCGTGAGCAGATCAACAGCAGCAGTTATAAGATGGTGCCCAGAACAGCCATTGTAGGGGTGGCTACCGATAATCCGCAGGCTTACGAGGAAATTATGGCGGCCATCGGAACGGGCAATTTGGATCATGTGAGAAATGTGGCTGCTATGTTGACGGCGCCGCCTCAGAATGAGAACGACTGGGACGACTCAGACGACGAATAATCGGTTCGGAGACTGTTTTATCTATAAAGGAGCGGTATTCGTTCGTCCGGCAGTATGAGGTTAAAATGAAAAGCGGAAAAATATCGGTAAATGTATTAAAAAGGACTGTTTTTAAGCAGATCAGAGCAAAGAGGGAAGAAGTTGTAAATGGCGCAGGCATGGGGGCAGACTGCGCCGTTTTTGCATTTGCCGACGGGGATATGACGGTATCCTGCGTACAGGAAGCTCCGGTGGCGGTACAGGAAGATTCCGTCTCCCTGCGGGAAGCTGCGGAGATTGCCCAAGAAGCCGAGGGGGCGGAGTTCTCCGGAAAAATCGGAAATTATTTTGCAGAGCGGCGTACCATGGCGCAGCTGATCCAAAAATGCGCCAACAATCTGGCGGCGAAGGGGGCCGAGCCTGTGGCTGTCCTGATTACGCTGCTGCTGCCGGAAAACACGGAGGAGCCTGACATTAAGAAGCTTATGGCGGAAGCGGACGGCGCCTGTCAGGAGTTACATATGCAGATTGCAGGCGGGCAGACCAGAGTGACGACGGCGGTAAAGGTTCCCTGCGGCGTGGTGACGGGGATCGGGAAGATTTCAAAAGAAACGCATCACCGTCTGAGAGGCGCGGCGCCGGGACAGGACGTGGTGATCAGCAAATGGATCGGATTGGAAGGGACTTCCCTGCTGGCAAAGCAATACGGGGAACTGCTGTCGGAACGCTTACCGGCTTACTTTGTGGAAGAGGCGGCAGGCTTTGACAGATTGTTATCCGTAGTACCGGAGGCCGCCACCGCCGTGAAGTCCGGCGTGTGTGCCATGCATGATGTTTCCGAGGGAGGGATTTTCGGGGCTCTCTGGGAACTGGCAGAAGGTGCGGGCGTTGGACTGACCATCGACTTAAAAAAGCTGCCTCTGCGGCAGGAAACGGTGGAGGTATGCGAGTGCTGTAATGTAAATCCCTATGAACTGTTGTCCGGCGGATGTCTGCTTATGACCTGCGAAGACGGTTCCGCCTTGGTATCTGCCTTGAGGGCGGAGGGCATAGCCGCGGTGACAGTGGGGAAGGTGACGGACAGCAATGACAGGATTCTGGTAAATGAGGACGAGGTACGGTATTTGGACCGTCCGAAAGTCGATCAAATATATGGAGGTTAAAGGGAGCATGAGAGAAGAATTATTGACGGTTATCGAGAAAAACAGCCGCATTGATTTAAAGGAGCTTGCGGTTATTTTAGGGGTTCAGGAAGTGGATGTGGTGAATGAGCTTGCGGCGTTGGAAGCGGAGGGCGTGATCTGCGGCTATCATACGCTCATTGACTGGGAGAAAACCAGTAATGAAAAAGTATCCGCTTTGATAGAGGTGCGTGTCACTCCCCAGAGAGGACAGGGTTTCGACAAAGTGGCAGAGCGAATTTACCGTTATCCCGAAGTACGCAGTGTATACCTGATGTCCGGCGGTTACGATCTGATGGTAATATTGGAAGGAAAGACGCTCCGTGAGGTCTCCAGCTTTGTCTCCGACAAGCTTTCCACCTTAGATACCGTTTTAAGTACGGCAACCCATTTTATTCTGAAAAAATACAAGGATCACGGAACCGTGCTTTCTCAGATAAAGGAAGATGAAAGGGAGATGATTACACCATGAGAAATCCGTTAGCAGATAAAGTAGTGGAGATCAAGCCCTCCGGTATCCGTAAGTTTTTTGATATTGTCAGTGAGATGAAGGACGCCATCTCTCTGGGCGTGGGAGAGCCTGATTTCGATACGCCTTGGCATATACGCGACGAGGGGATTTATTCGCTGGAAAGGGGCAGAACCTTTTACACCTCCAATTCCGGCCTAAAGGAGCTCCGGCAGGAGATCAGCAATTATATCCGGAGAAAACACGGCGCCCTGTATGATCCCATGACGGAAGTGCTGATTACCGTGGGCGGTTCGGAAGCAATTGATATAGGGCTCCGGGCTATGATCAATCCGGGCGAGGAGGTGCTGATACCCCAGCCCAGCTATGTGTCCTATGAGCCTTGTGCCGTTTTGGCAGGCGCAAAGCCCGTGATCATCAACCTGAAAGCAGAAAACGAGTTCCGTCTCACCGCGGAAGAATTGGAAGCCGCAATTACGGATAAGACAAAGATTTTGATTCTGCCGTTTCCCAACAATCCTACCGGCGCCATTATGGAAAAGAAGGACTTGGAGGCAATTGCGGAAGTCATTCGAAGGCATGATATTTTTGTTATGTCTGACGAGATATACGGAGAGTTGACTTATAAAGAGAAACATGTCTCCATCATTGAGATTCCCGGAATGAAAGAGCGAACCATTCTTATCAACGGTTTTTCCAAGGCTTACGCCATGACAGGATGGAGACTGGGCTATGCCTGCGGACCCAAAGAAATTCTGCAGCAAATGACCAAGATTCATCAGTTTGCCATTATGTGCGCCCCTACCACCAGCCAATATGCGGCGGTGGAGGCATTGCGGAACGGTGATGATGATGTGGCCGAGATGCGCACCGCTTACAATCAGCGCAGAAGATTTTTGATGAACGCTTTTCGGGAAATGAAGCTGGAATGTTTTGAGCCATACGGAGCTTTTTATGTGTTTCCCTGTATTAAGGAATTCGGCATGACCAGCGACGAGTTTGCAACGAGGTTCTTGGAGGAGGAAAAGGTTGCCGTGGTGCCGGGTACGGCCTTCGGCGACTGCGGAGAAGGATATCTCAGAATCTCATACGCATATTCTCTGGAGAATCTGAAGTTAGCCATCGGCAGACTGGAACATTTCATAACAAGATTGAGAGAAGAGAAGAAGGGCAATTAGATGCATATCATTTTACATCAGCCGGAAATACCGGGAAATACCGGAAATATCGGGCGTACCTGTGTGGCGACAGGCACGCCTCTTCATCTGATTGAGCCTCTGGGCTTCCGATTGGATGAAAAGTCTATCCGCCGTTCGGGTATGGATTATTGGGAACGCTTGGATGTAAGCAGATATATTAATTTTACGGAATTTCAGGAGAAGCATCCCGGAGTAAAGATATGGATGGCCACCACCAAAGCCAAACGGATGTATACGGAAGTGTCTTACGGTCCGGACGACTATATTATGTTCGGCAAAGAAAGCGCGGGAATTCCCGAAGAAATTCTGGTGGAACATGAAGACAGCTGTATCCGGATTCCCATGCTGCCCGCTATACGTTCCCTGAATCTGTCGAATTCCGTTGCCATTGTACTGTATGAGGCATTACGGCAGCAAGGCTTTGAACAAATGCAGAGGGAAGGGGAATTGCATAGGCTTAAATTTCATTGATTGTTTGTGACGGCTGTGGCGGCAGTGCTGAAGTGTATTAGAACAGGCTTTTATATTGGGGGTATTCCGTTAGGAAGCGGGTGATAATCTGCGGGTGTTCCCAATAGTGCATGGGATAGACTTTTTTGACATTGACTTGCTGCAGAAAATATAAGATTCCTTCGGCATAGGTGGAGCCCAGTCTGGGATCCAGCGGCAGAAAGGCGGCATCTAAGGTGCGACCTTTCAATTTTGCTATCTGGGCGCGGTAGCCGCCTCGCATCTGCTTTCGTTCTTGTTCCGTATCAGTCTCCATGCCCCAATCGTTCAGGTCTCCCCCATGATAAAAGGTGCCTTCTTCACATCGGATCAAAAAGGCAACGCCTCTGTCGGTGGAAAGCAGGGTCTGTAGATGAGTGCCGCAAGGGAGCTCATATTCTTGACTATGATAGACCTTGATCATTTCCGAAGCTGTTCCGGGGTAGCGCTTTGGGGGTATGTCGTTGGGCAGTACGGCATATATTTTTTCCATGCCCCTATCGGAGAGCATGGTGAAGATCCGGGGATTATAGTGATCCGTATGACGATGGCTGGCGAAGACAAGGATGGGCTTCTGCCGGTTTAATTCCGGCATCTCCCCTTTGTAATAATCAAACAAATAATAACATTTTGCAGTCTCAATGAGAAAACAGCTGTGGTAAATGTAAGTAATTGTCATAAAAATTTCCCTTTTCTTTTCAGAAGCGCTTTTGAAAAATGTTTTTCCGGTCTGCATGTAATTGCCATATCTATTTTAGCATAAAAATCCTCAAATTGAACAAAATAACGGTAAATATTGTTAGTGGAGGATTATTATGTCTGAGCAGAAGCGTCCTTTTGGACTTTGGGATAAAATCGGTTATATGTTTGGAGATTTTGGCAATGATTTCAGTTTTCTGTTTGCCAGCAACTATCTCATGGTCTTTTACACAAAGGTCTTGGGACTCAGCGGATTTGTGGTGGGTCTCCTTTTTATGGGGGCAAGAGTGGTGGATGCGTTTACGGATGTGACTATGGGGCGCATCGTAGATTACATGAAACCGGCAGAGGACGGACGTTTTCGTCCATGGCTCCGAAGAATGTGCATTCCCGTTGCCGTGGCAAGCACTGCCATGTATCTGTATTTTGTGAGAGACTGGGCATATTGGGCGAAAATTGTATATGTGGTGATTACGTATCTTTTGTGGAGCAGCTTCTGTTACACTGCCATCAATATTCCCTATGGTTCCATGGCATCCGTCATCAGCTCCCATATGAAAGACAGGGCTTCTCTGTCCACGTTTCGAAGCATAGGAGCCAGTCTGGCAGGGCTGGTGATCGGTGTTTTAGTACCTCTTGTGGTGTATGACACGGACTCGGCGGGAAACCAGATTGTTCTTCCCGCACGATTTACGCTGACGGCCGTGGTCTTCGGCGTCCTTGCGGTTCTCTGCTATGGCCTTTGCTACCGGCTCTGCCAAGAGCGCGTATTCTTTGACAAAAAGGAGACGAAAAGGGATAGCATAGGGGAGATGCTCCGGGGACTTGGGCAGAACAAGCCCTTGCTGGCACTGGTTTTTGCCGCGTTAATGCTGCTCTTGGCCAGTATGCTCAGCCAGACGATGAATAATTACTTGTTTCTGGACTATTTTAAAAATGCAAAAGCTATGGCAGCCGTTAATATTGTCAGTATGGCGGGGGTTTTCGCACTGGCTCCCTTTATCACAAAGATTGCCTCGGAATTCGGCAAAAAAGAAGCCGGTGCGCTGGGAATGCTGCTGGCGGGAATCGTATATGTGCTGATGTTCTTTCTGAGAATTAAGAGTATTCCGCTGTTTATGGCGCTTTTGTTTGTGGGCACTCTGGGGGTGGGACTGTTTAACCTGATTGTCTGGGCGTATATTACGGACATTATCGACTATCAGGAGGTGAAAACAGGGAAACGTGAGGACGGTACGGTTTATGCGGTATATTCCTTTGCCCGCAAAGTGGGGCAGGCTCTGGCAGGAGGTTTGGGCGGTTTTGCACTGACGGCCATAGGATATATATCCGATGCACCGGCACAGACCGATGTGGTAGCGGGACGAATTTATACGGTGGCAACGCTGCTCCCCGGAGTCTGCTATCTGATCGTATTCCTTATTATGCAATTCCTGTATCCTTTGTCCAAACGCGTGGTGGAAGAAAATTCGGCAATTTTGCAGGAGAAACGTCAAAAATCGAATTAAAATAGAAAGAAGGATTTGCATATCTTCTTAGAAAACGGACAAGGGGCATACGGATGAAATTTGATCGAAAAGCAGCCGGGGAAGGGGTGGAAGCACTCTGCAGGCTGAACCGGGGCGGAACCTCTATTGAATGGAGATTTACTTTTTTAAAATCGGAGCAGGAGGACAGGCATAATACCATCCGTCTTACTATGCGGGATAAGGAGGGGCAGATTGTGCTTTTATGCATTCAGGAAGCGGAGGAGGAAGAGCCTCTGACCTCTTTTCTGCTGCAACCTCATCTGTGGAACTGTCAATGTCCCTATCTATATGATGTAGAAGTTGTCTTACAGAATCAAGAGGGCAAAGAGACGGACAGACTGAACAAACAGATTCCTTTGAGAGAGCTTTGTCTTCATTCCCGAAGAGGATGGCTGTTAAACGGGGAAGAACTTACTTTGAAGTCTGTGGAATATATGATACCGCCCCATACATCCCGGACGGAAAAACAGCGGTTCGTATGGAGAGACTTTCGCCTTTTAAAGGAAATGGGAGTAAACTGTATCCACACGGATCCGTCTCTGTGGAATTTATGTGAAAAAGCAGGTTTTCTAATATGGCAGAAGGATATGGCGGCTTCGGGAGAGGAGCTTCTCTGTCTCACCGGAGAGGGAAGCGACATACTTTCTTCTCTTTATTATGAATACAAGGCAAAATGGAGCAGCGACCCTTTTGTATATATTGTTCCGGAAGGCATTTCCGTGCTTCCTTCCGGCAACTTAAAGGTTACGGTATACAGCAATTGCAGCCGGGTAATTCTTTACTCGGACGGCATGCTGTTTGAATTTCAATCCGGAGAGGAGAGATTCGTGTTTGAGGAAGTTCCGGCACACGGGCCATGTGTGATGCTGTCCGCAGAAGGAGATGAATGCAGCATGTCGTTTTCATTCCATAAAACATTTGAACCATCCGGTATATGCCGCTTCGAAGGAGGAAAAAGGCTTTAACTTTTTGGCAATAGGGGTTTGCCGGTTCCGCGCATGTCTGTCTCGGGTTTGTCACGCCAAAAACAGTGTGAAAATACCTCGCAGCGACAGCGGGCGAACAATAACAAGCCATGCCCCGCTGTTTGAGGCGGGGTTATTGACACTTGACAAGTAACACGGTTACGAGTACCATGCTAATAGAGGGAATTTTGCCTCAACTTATGATAAAGCATCTGAATCGGATGGAAGGAGTTCTATGATTCTTCATAATGAAACGTTCACAATGGAAAATCTCTGGGATAAGATTACGTCACAGGAGGGCAAAAGTTTTCTGACGAAAAAGGGTCTGCCGTTTACATATACGATTAAAGGCGGAGAACTCTTTACGGATCGGAGGGAGCGCTCTATCACCAGAAGTACCTTTGAGAAGGCCTACGAAAAGCTTCTTCACGATCAGGTGGGGGAGGAAGCTCCGAAAAAGATCGTAGGCCCTAAGACTTTGAACGTTTATGGTGCGCCCTATGTGTGGGCCGTGTTTACCGGAATCGGTATGATAGAGGAGGAGCTGTACATTCAGGAAGAAATGCATTTTTGAGTCCGGACTGCGCTACAGCCAAAAAGCAATCAGGTACATAGCCTTGGAAAAAAGGTCGGAACGGTTCTGCATCAAGGACTCCGAGGTATCCAGAAAGAAACTCATTCCCTGAAACGTTATTTCCGACACGAAGCAGAGCAGCAATAAAGTGATGAACCATCTTTTCACGGAGGGGTTCGTCATTTTTTTTGAACAAAACAGCATCCACACGGATAAAAGAGCGGCAAACATGATAAAAAATGAGAAATCATTGAAATACCGCCATAAAATACCGGACATTTCCGTATCCGCCACAAGGATCACCAGAGCGGAAAGGAAACTGCCCATGGATAAGATGCACGGAAGCTTATGGGAATGCGCGCACTTTTTCCTGAGGAAGAAAGGGATGCCTGCCAGCCATGCAAAAAGGTGTGTTGCAAATAAGCCGCCCGGAGTAAATTCTTGGATGGTAATGCCCATGTAATGTGTGCTGGCAAACAAGGTTTCCATAAAGGGAAAATCCGTGGTCAGCTTCACAGGCTGGAACAGATAGACAAAAATTCCATAAGGGATTCTTCCCCAAACCCATCCCCGGTATCTCATATCATTTGTGGTCAGATTGTAGGATGCGCCAAAGTCAAAGACAGACCCAAATCTGGCATAATTATAATACATTAAAAAAGCAGCTATGGCTAAAACCGGTGCGGCAGCGGCAAGAACGGCCCGTCTGCCCTCCCTCTGCCTATAGAAGTCCATTGAGAACAAATATTTTCTAAATAATATTACCGGAAAGACCATAAATAAGATCAACTGAGGGCGGCAGCCCGCCGTCAATGCCGTTAATAGAGCGCCGGCAGATAAATATTTCAGGGAAATGCGTTCCGGCTCGTCTGCTTTCAGAAAACACCAGAATCCCGTCATACCCAGCGCCAATCCCGTTACGATAGGCAGAGTGTAAAGATCGGGGCGTTTTGCCATGTATACCACATTGCTCCCCAGAAGAAAGAGTTCGGCGGTTAAAAACCATATGCCGAGAGACAGATGGGGAAACCATTTCCGAATGATTTCATGCAGTGTTCCGATAGTACCTAAAAGCAGTAGAGTTAAGGAGAAAAATACCGCAATATAATTGGGCAGGGCGCCCCCTGTCAGTACATGGTAGGGAAAGTAGTAAAGTAATACGGGAACTATACCGAAGTAAACATAATATTTTCCTTGGAAAAAGGCGGTATCCCAACGATAATCCTCACCGGCTGCGGAGAGGGTATCGCATCGGAGGGTCATATCGTAAGGATTGTCGAGACCTTTTAAAGTCTCTCCCGGTTCTGCAAGCAAAGCCAGCGATTGTTCCCGAAAAGCTTGTGCAAGCTCCTGATATTGTTTGTGGTGTTCCGGAAGATTCCATGTAAAAGTCGGATTGAGTCCGGCCAGTTTCCAGAAAACGGCAATGTGCATAAAAAATAAAACGGCCAGCGCCATTGTCCGTTTGGGGGCGGAAAGCTTCAGATAAGGTATATCGTAAATCCGGGAAGAAGGCCGCATCAAATAGAAAAAGCATAGGGAAACAAACAATCCGGCCATTCGAAATAAGGAAAAGGATATGGGAATAACAGGATTCAGCTTTATCTCAAAAGAAACGGCGGAATAGAGGGATAAGTCCGGAATAAAACGCAGTCCGGTACAATTTCCGTATAAATGGTAAATAGAATACCGGCTCTTAGGCTGGGTGGACCAAAGCTTTTTCACAGGCAGGAAATATTCTGACAGATTGCCCTCATCCGTAACACACTGGTATACATCGGTAACGATGGGAAGTGCGGTTTCCACATTGTGGACAGTAATATTGAAATATACGGATTTCAAGTCTAAATTGAGATTCGGGATTGTGACGGAAGAGTCACCTTCAACCACATAAAAGGTGCCGTATTCATTGGGAACATAAGCGTCTCCCAAAATTATCCTCTCGGGGATGACCTCATGATTGCTTAAAGTTGACCAATGTTTATAATTAAAAAGGAAAAGCTCCGCGAAAAAGCTGATTAAAAATAGAATAAAAACCGGAAAAAAGCGTCTGTTTTTCATGAAATAACGAGTCCCTTTCATCTGTGGTAATAGCTCTCTCCTGCGGCCTTCGCGCATGTCTGTCCCAGACTTGTTACGCAGAAACAGCGTGAAAACACCTCGCGGCGGCAGCGAGTGAACAGCAGTTACAGTGTGTAACAGCTCAGACAGGGCACTGAACCGTTACGAGAATGCACATAAAATGCGGAAAGAATGCGTTTTGGCGCCTGCATGTCTCGTAAAATCGCAGAAAGACGCGATTTTGACTTCGCGGGAGGGGGTGTCTGAACTGTTACTACAGTGTATCATATGAATGAAAAAAGTTAAAGTTTGAATTGACATTTCGGGCAGAATTATGTTATATTTTGAGCGTATGGAAAACAGATTTGTTAAGAGTCTTCCATGCAAATATTTTGGCAACTATGTTGCTTTATTGATTGAGTTAAAAGCTCAAATTTTATAAGTTGGTTACTATAAACCGGTGCTGATGCACACCTAACTTGTGAAACGGTCAATAAGAGTAGTAAAAGTAAAATATTTGCTATATAGACTCTAAAAACCACATATCTGTTTATTCTTATTTTCTGTCCGCCAAGGGCAGAAGCGGTGTCAGGAAGAGGAAAGAATAATACAGAATTTACAAGACAAGTGACGGTAGTGTCCCTTGTCTTTTATTTTTAGATTAAAGGCGGCTTCCATGTTCCATCCAGAGAGATATTCTCGCATTTTTCGCACGAAAAATCGGAAACGCATTTCCGGGCGTTTCTGCAAGGCGGGGCTGGCTGGGAGGGGGTTAGGAGAAGAACATGAGTGAAAAGATTTCCCTGTACGGATTCAATAATTTAACCAAATCCTTAAGCTTTAATATTTATGATGTATGTTATGCGAAATCCCAGCGGGAGCAAAAGGATTATATTGCTTATATCGATCAACAGTATAACTCCGAGAGACTGGTCAAGCTTCTGACCAATGTGACGGACATGATAGGCGCCAATGTGCTGAATATTTCCAGTCAGGATTATGAGCCTCAGGGAAGCTCCGTTACTATTTTAATCGGGGAAAAGAGTAAGATTCCCGCCGGAGACACCACCGTAGCGCATTTGGACAAGAGCCATATTACGGTGCACACTTATCCGGAGTATCATCCGGAAACCTGTCTTGCCACTTTCCGGGTGGATATTGACGTGGCCACCTGCGGGGAGATTACGCCGCTCTCCACTCTGGATTATCTCATCGGCTCCTTTGATTCGGACATTATTACGATGGATTACCGGGTGAGGGGGTTTACCAGAGATTTAGGCGGGCATAAGCTGTTTATGGATCACAGAATGACATCCATTCAGGATTATATTGCGGCAGAAACGCGGAAAAAATATGATTCCGTGGATATTAATGTATATGATGCCAATATTTTTCATACCAAGATGTTGATTAAGGATATTGATCTCCAGAATTACTTGTTCAACAGTGATGTCTATGAGCTTCCGCCCAAGACAAGACTGGAGATTACAGATAATCTGCGCAGGGAAATGATAGAGATCTTCAGCGGCAGGAATATCTATTGAGAGAATGGGCATATGCAGGCAGAAGGAAGTTACGGGCATGGGAAGATATAATCAGGAGAGAGCGCCTATTTATGAGGCTTTGGAAGAATTCAGGCAGAACAGGATCGTTCCCTTTGATGTGCCGGGACACAAAAGGGGCAGAGGCAATCCGGAGCTGATACGGCTTTTGGGGCAGCAGTGTGTGGGAATAGATGTCAATTCCATGAAGCCCTTGGACAATTTATGCCATCCTGTGTCAGTGATCCGCGAGGCGGAGGAGATGGCGGCGGAGGCATTTGGCGCCGCTTATGCTTTTCTGATGGTGGGAGGAACCACTTCGTCGGTACAGAGCATGGTGCTCAGCGCCTGCAAGAGGGGTGAGAAAATTATTCTGCCCAGAAATGTACATCGGAGCGTCATCAATGCGCTGGTGCTGAACGGAGCCACTCCCATATATGTGAATCCCGATATGGACAGCAGGCTGGGAATTGCATTGGGCATGAGAGTTTCGCAGGTGGAGAAGACCATCCGTGAAAATCCGGATGCGGTGGCGGTGCTGGTGAATAATCCCACTTATTACGGAATTTGTTCCGATCTGCGCAGCATTGTAAAGGTTGCCCATGCCGGCGGCATGAAGGTGCTGGTGGACGAGGCTCACGGAACCCACTTTTATTTCGGGGAAAATATGCCCGTATCCGCTATGGCGGCGGGTGCGGATATGGCTTCCGTCAGTATGCACAAGTCCGGCGGAAGCCTGACACAAAGTTCGTTTCTGCTGACCGGACCGGCGATGCATCCCGGATATGTGCGCCAGATCATTAATCTGACCCAGACCACCAGCGCATCTTATCTGCTTTTGGCCAGTCTGGATATTTCCAGAAGAAATCTGGCGCTGCGGGGGAAAAAGGAATTCCGCAAGGTGACTGCACTGGCGGAGTATGCCAGAGAGGAGATCAACCGAATCGGCGGATACTACGCATATACGTCGGAGCTGATTAACGGGGACAGTATTTTTGACTTTGACAAGACGAAGCTCACGATCAATACGCTGGAAATCGGGCTGGCCGGAATCGAGGTCTATGATATTCTTCGGGAGGAGTATGATATCCAGATGGAACTGGGAGATATTGCCAATGTGTTGGCTTATATTTCCATCGGAGACAGAGAGCGGGATATCGAGAGATTAATCGGCGCGATGGTAGAGATTAAACGAAAGTACGGCAGGGATAACACGGGAATGTTTACACAGGAATACATTGAGCCTAAGGTTGCCGTTTCCCCCCAGAATGCTTTTTATGCGGAAAAGGAATCGCTGTCACTGTTGGAGACGGAAGGCCGCATATGCAGCGAATTTGTTATGTGCTATCCTCCCGGGATTCCGATATTGGCGCCGGGGGAGGAGATTACCAAGGATATTTTGGAATATATTTCATATGCAAAGGAAAAAGGATGCTCCATGACGGGACCTGAGGATCCCGGCATTGAGAGGCTTAATGTATTGAAAGAGGTCTGGGCATAGAGTGAAACAATATTTGGAATAAATTGTCTTAGAGTGCTGACGGTATTACATTTTGCTAAATGTCTTGTCTGAATTTCCATCTGCAGCGTTAGATTTCCTAGACGCAGCCACCGCTGCGCCGTCGGAAATCTGCCCTGCAGACTGAAAATTCATTCCCGCCATTTGAGCGCCCAATTCGCGTGATATTTGAGCCAAATTCAGGTTACATAGCCCGCTATGCGCCCTTCATTTGGCTAATCATTAATCATCTGTAAGATGATTTCATCGCCCATAAATTGTGACGCACATCTGTCAGAAAGTAATTTTCAAACACACTCTAAGGGACGGAACAGGAATAGGAGGGTATTGATATGGAGCTTTGGTTTTCGGAACCGCATACACCAAATGTAAGGTTGTCTATTCGTGTGGACAGGCAGTTGTACAGCGGACAGAGTGAATTTCAACAGATTGAAGTGTTTGAATCTCCGGAATTCGGACGTTTTCTGGTGTTGGACGGTTACATTATGCTGACGGAAAAAGATGAGTTTATTTACCATGAGATGATCGTGCATGTGCCCATGGCGGTGCACCCTGATGTAAAAAAGGTGCTTGTAATCGGTGCGGGGGACGGCGGCGTGGTGAGAGAACTGGTTCGTTATCCGGAGGTCGAGCACATTGATCTGGTGGAAATAGACGAGGAAGTCATCAAAGTCTGCATGGACTACATGCCAAAGACATCCTGTGAAATGAGGAACGAGAAAGTACAAGTTCATCTGGAGGACGGTTTAAAATTTGTCCGCTCCAGAGAAGACGAATACGATTTGGTTATTGTGGATTCGACGGATCCCTTTGGACCGGGAGAGGGATTGTTTACGAAAGAATTTTACGGGAACTGCTACAAGGCGCTGAAGGAAGACGGCATTATGGTCAATCAACATGAAAGTCCCTTCTACGAATCGGATGCCACGGCCTGTATGCGTGCCCATAAGCGGATTGTGGAGAGCTTCCCGATCAGCCGCGTCTATCAGGCGCATATTCCTACGTATCCTTCGGGACATTGGCTGTTCGGTTTTGCATCGAAAAAATACCATCCCGTGCATGATCTCGATGTGGAGCGGTGGATGGAAAGGGAATTGGAGACAAAGTATTATACTCCCAAGCTTCATGAAGGGGCATTCTGTCTGCCCGCCTATGTGGAAAAGCTATTGCGGAAAGTGGAGGTACACGATTAATGGCAAAAATAGTAATTATCGGATGCGGGGGCGTAGCTTCCGTGGCAATTCAAAAATGTGCCGGGAAGGCAGATGTATTCACGGAAATCTGTATAGCCAGCCGCACGGTGGGCAAGTGTGACGCTTTGAAGGCAAAGCTGGAAGAACAAGGAACAAAGGCTGTAATAACCACCGCGGAAGTGAACGCCGATGATGTGGAGGAGCTGATCGGGCTTCTTAAAAAAGAACAGCCCAAGGCAGTATTAAATTTGGCGCTGCCTTATCAGGATCTGACCATAATGGAGGCTTGTCTTGCCTGTGGAGTGGACTATATTGACACGGCCAATTATGAACCGGAGGATACGGAAGATCCGGCATGGCGGGCCGCATATGAAAAGCGCTGCAAGGAAGAAGGCTTTACGGCGTATTTTGATTATTCTTGGCAGTGGGCATACAGGGAGCGTTTTGAACAGGCGGGTATTACGGCCTTGCTGGGCAGCGGCTTTGATCCCGGTGTCACCAGTGTATTTTCCGCCTATGCATTGAAGCATTATTTTGACGAAATTCATACTATTGATATTATGGACTGTAACGGAGGAGATCACGGTTATCCCTTTGCCACTAATTTTAATCCGGAAATTAATCTCCGGGAGGTTTCCGCAAACGGCTCTTATTGGGAAGACGGACATTGGGTGGAGACAGAACCCATGGAGATCAAAAGAGAGTATGATTTTGCGCAGGTGGGAAAGAAGGATATGTACCTTCTCCATCACGAGGAGATAGAGTCTCTGGCCAAAAATATCCCGGGCATTAAGAGAATCCGGTTCTTTATGACCTTTGGCCAGAGTTACCTGACACATATGAAATGTCTGGAAAATGTTGGTATGCTGCGCACCGATACCGTGACATTTGAGGGAAAAGAGATTGTGCCCATACAGTTTTTAAAGGCGTTGCTGCCGGATCCGGCATCTCTGGGATCCCGCACGGTAGGGAAGACTAACATTGGCTGTATTTTTACCGGAGTAAAGGACGGCGAGGAAAAATCCGTATATATATACAATGTCTGTGACCATCAGGAATGTTATCGGGAGCTTGGTTCTCAGGCCATTTCATATACTACGGGAGTGCCCGCTATGATCGGCGCTATGCTGGTAATGGACGGCACATGGAAAAAGCCCGGTGTTTTTACCGTGGAAGAATTCGATCCGGATCCCTTTATGGATGCATTGAATAAGTATGGATTGCCATGGGTAGTGGAAGAAAATCCGGTGTTAGTGGATTGATGAAAATCCGCCGATTGTACTAATGTATCGGAAAATCCGGAAATGCAAAATTTGTAGAAATAAGAATTGCCAAAAAGCAGATTATTCTATATAATATACGCATAGCGTATAAGGGCGGAATAATTGCTTTTTGGTATATGTATGGTATCAAGTATGCCATTCTTTCTATTTTCTATTCTGCCTGTATGAAATTTGTGTTTAAACAGAAGAGCGGAGGGCAGAGTATGGAAGAATTGCAGTATGAAGAACTTGATTTCACAAATGATTTTATATTTGCCAAAGTTATGCGGAACAAAGATTTATGTAAAAAGCTGCTGGAAGTTATTTTAGGAATCCGTATCAGGCATATTGAGTTTCCGGATGAGCAGAAGGTCATTGATATCTCGTCAGATGCAAAAAGTGTCCGTTTGGATGTATATGTGGAAGGTGAATTAGAAAACGTATATAACATTGAAATGCAGACCACCAATCCCAGAAACCTTCCCAAGCGGAGTAGATATTACCAAGGTATGATCGATTTAAATCAAATTGAAAAAGGGGCAGACTATAGTGAACTGAAGACTTGTTATGTTATCTTTATCTGCAAGCAAGACATTTTTCACCGTAATAGGAGTCTTTATGCTTTTGAAAACCGATGCGTGCAGGAATGGGATATATGCCTTGGTGATGAAACGAAAAAAGTATTTGTTAATCCATGCGGTGATATGAGTGATATTACTTTAGAATTAAAGAATTTTTTACTATATATCGATACGGGGAAAATACAGGATAAGTTTACGGCAGACTTGCAATCAGAGGTAGAACGGACTAAGAGCAATAAGGAATGGAGGAAAGAATATATGACATTACTTATGCGGGACAGAGAAAACAGAGAAGAAGGAAGAAAAGAAGGAAGAGAAGAAGGCAAGGCTGAAGAGCGAATCAAAGCAATCGCAGATTTATATGCCGGCGGAGGGACGGACGAGGAAGCCGAAAAGTATTTAAAGGCAACCAAAGAACAGATGGCACAGGCGAGAAAGCTGCTTGCAGCGGAAGAAAATAATTGTCGGGAGTAACGAATAGTGGAGACAGGAAAGCAGCTGCTGGAAATCCGGCTGAAAACAGGAATGAACCGAAAGGAATTTGCGGAATATTTTGAAATACCATATCGTACCGTTCAAGACTGGGAATTGGGTAACCGTGAGATGCCCAAATATTTATTACGGTTGATAGCCTACAAGATCGAGATGGAAAAGTTAACGAAAGAATGAAAAAATGAGGGAAATTTTCATGAAGATATCCGGACTTCCCACTCCTTGCTATGTGGTGGATGAAGCGCTGATTATAAAAAATTTAACGATTCTACGAAATATAATAGAGCGCACAGGGGTGCGTATTCTGCTGGCGCAGAAAGCTTTTTCCATGTATGCGCTTTACCCCTTGATCGGAAGATACTTATGTGGGGCGACTGCCAGCGGATTGTATGAAGCGAGGCTTTGTGCGGAGGAGATGGTTAGGCCATTGGCTGAACAGAATATCAAATGCGAAAACCACATATTTTCACCTGCATACAAAGAGGAAGACTTCGAAGATATTTTATGTTATTGCGACCATATTGTTTTTAATTCGTGGAGACAGGTGGAAAAGTTCGGAACAAGGGCAAAGGCGGCGGGTAAAAGCATCGGGCTCCGTATTAATCCCCAATGCTCCACTCAGAAGGGTCATGCCATTTACGACCCCTGTGCACCGGGATCACGGCTGGGGATTACAATAGAAAACTTTAGAGACAGCGTATTATTTCGGAAGTTTTTCCCTTTGTTAGACGGTCTGCATTTCCATACGCTCTGTGAGCAGGATTCCGATGATCTGGAGACTACCTTGGATGCGGTGGAGGAAAAATTCGGGGAATATCTGTCTCATATGAATTGGATTAACTTTGGCGGAGGACATCATATTACACGCGAAGGCTATGATATTCCCCGGCTGGAAAGGTGTATCCGGAGAATGCAGGAAGGGTATGGCCTGACGGTCTATTTAGAGCCGGGAGAGGCTGTGGCTTTAAATGCAGGTTTTCTGGTGTCTTCGGTTTTGGAGATTCAGGGGCCGGCTGAAAAGAGGCGGCAAGGTTTCGGCGGAAATTCTGTAGATGACGGTCTTAGGATTGCTATTTTGGATACCTCTGCGGCCTGCCATATGCCCGATGTGCTGGAGATGCCCTACAGGCCGCCTCTGCAGAAGAGCGGGCAGCCATGGGAAAAGGCTTATACGTACCGTTTGGGAGGCCCTACCTGTCTGGCGGGAGATGTGATTGGTGACTATTCCTTTGACGCACCTTTGCAGGAGGGAGACAGGCTGGTATTTGAAGATATGGCAATCTATTCTATGGTAAAAAACAATACCTTTAACGGGATGCCTTTGCCGTCCATTGTATTAAAACAAGAAAGCGGAGAATACAAGCTTATTAAGAAGTTTGGATATGAGGACTTCAAAGGCCGTTTATAGAAGTGCAGACAAGAAAGCCATTTCTTAAGAATACAAAAGTAAAAACTCCGGCATATGCCGGAGCTTTTACCTCTAATAGGGGGAATGTTTTTGAAAGTATCTATAGGAACCTGATAAATCAGGATTGTTTTTAGGCGAAGCTGACAGAACCCTAACCAGTGTGTTAAAACTCAACAGCTCCTTTGTTTATGTATTTATCATACATGGAAAATGTGTCCAAAGTTTGACTTTGCCATAAAGGATTTATAAAGATTCTTAAGAAATTATGGAAAAATTTTACATTTTATAAAATAATCTTATGAATTAAAAAAGAGAGAAATCAAACTCGTCCTGCTCCGGCTGAATGATCGAATTTTCGTAGGTGGCGGTGCGGTTGGCGGCATGGGCAGACAGCAGACGGATACTGCTGCATTTTATAAGGAGAGAAAATTATGAAAAGAAAAATTGTTATATGTATTACGGGATTGGTTGTGCTGCTTTTCGGAGGCTGCGGCAGCCGGCAAAGCGGTCTGTCATATATCGGAGCGGATAAGGCAAAGCAGCTGGCACTGAACGCGTTGGCTATAACGATGGATCAGACGGAAGCGATACAGGCAGATTTGACCACATACAATGGCGAGGATTGTTATCTGGTGGAGATTATTGTAGCAGGACAAAGTTATCAATATAATATTGACGCACAAACCGGTGCAATTGTCGGAAGTAATTTTTCCTCTCCGATTTTGCCTGCGCAGGATACTGTGGCAAGCGGAAATACCGGGAGCGATTCATCAAGCAATGTACCTGCGGGAGGAACTTCCGGATCAGGAATGGCAAACAATAATATAATGGCTTCTTCATCGAAAAGCATGATTGCTATCGAAGAAGCAAAGGCAGCAGTCCTAAGCCACGCGGGATTGACTGAGGAAGAAGTAACTTTTGTGAAAAGTGAGCTGGAATATGAGGACGGACGCCAAGTGTATGAGCTGGAGTTTTATACGAGTGATTATAGGGAATATGATTATGAAATAGATGCTTACACAGGTGAGTTGGTGGGCTTTGACTATGATGCGGAACATTTTGCGCTGCCTCAAGCTGCCGATGGCGCTGCCATTACTGCAGATGAGGCAAAGAAACTGGCATTGTCCAAGGTCCCGGGCGCGTCTGCCGATGATATCAGGGAGTTCGAATCGGATTATGATCATGGGCGTATGGAGTATGAAGGAGAAATAATATATAATGGTAAGAAGTATGAGTTTGAAATTGACGGCAGCAATGGTCAATTTCTAAGCTGGGAAGAGGAATCTGTTCTCCGGTGAAAACATTCTTAGAAAAGCAGTTCGTGCATCATGATATACCATTCATGCACAAACTGCTTTTTAATATCGGTATATAGTATAATGCCTGTATTGAAAACAAAGGAGTTTGCACAAAGAAGGTGAAAGAATATGGCAGTTTCTCAAAGTGAAAAATTGGATCAGATTTTAAAGGCATATACTCTGGAAGTACAAACATGGCTGCATGATAATTTTAAATATGCCGCTGCCCGCAGCTGTGTTTTAGAGAAAGCATCTTTTGGGGGCAGGGCGGAGCTAATGATTGTTATGTATAAGAAACCGCAGGATATTGGGTTCTTAATGAAAAAAATTACTAAACTTACAACAAAATACAACAAACAATACAAAATAGCCATTCAACCTGTGCTGCAATGGGAAAATGAGGAAGCATTGGCGTGACCCCCAAAACAGCGAATTTGCGCATGCCGGCCTCGGGTTCGTCAAAAAACAGTATGTAAATACCCCGTGTGACAGCGGATGAACAGTATCAGGAAATTTCCTTCTGAAATTTCCTTGCAGCCGCATCCATTGATTTTTAGCAAGAGTTTGTTTATAATGTTTCTGTGATATTTGATGAAATTCCGCGGAATAATTTCATTGAACTATATTATTTCCGGTTATCATGAAAGGGAAGTTTAACAAAAACACGGTTTAGAATTAGAGATATGGAATTCTCGAGAGGAGAAGCCCAATGAATATTATCAAGGATTCAACACCGTCTGCGGACGGTTATCACATGCCGGCTGAATATGAACCTCATGAAGGATGCATTATGATTTTTCCGGAGCGTTCTGATTCATGGCAGTACGGCGGTTATGCGGCTCGAAAGACATTTGTGAAGATTGCGGAGGCCATTTCCGCTTCCGAGAAAGTTACGGTATGTGCCGGTGCCTCACAATATGATAATGCCAGGGCGATCCTTCCCGCCCATATTCGTGTTGTGGAAATGTCCAGCAATGATGCATGGGCCAGAGATTACTGCCCTACCTTTGTGAAAAACGAAAAAGGAAATGTGCGTGGGATAGACTGGGGCTTCAATGCATGGGGCGGGCTCCATGACGGATTGTATTTTCCTTGGGACAGTGACAATAAGATGGCGAGGAAGCTGTGTGATTTACTGGACAAGGACATTTATCATAAACGAGATTTTATCTTGGAGGGCGGTTCCGTACATGTGGACGGCGAAGGCACTTGTATGGTGACGGAGAGCTGTCTGCTCAGCAAGGGGCGGAATCCCCGGCTGAGCAGAGAACAAATCGAAGAAACTTTAAAGCAATATCTGGGTGTTTCCACCGTTCTGTGGCTGCCCTGTGGAATTTATCATGACGAAACGAATGAGCATGTGGATAATATCTGTGCTTTCGTAAAACCGGGAGAAGTAGTGCTGGCATGGACGGAGGATACGGAGGATGTACAATATAAGATGTCCAAAGCATGTCTGGAGTATTTGGGCGGCGTGAAGGATGCAAAGGGCAGAAGCATAAAGGTTCATAAACTGCCCTTGCCGAAGCCCGTGACCATTACCGCGGAAGAATGTGAGGGGCTGGATGCCTGTTGGGATGAGCCTGTCCGTATACCGGGAGAGCGGCTGGCAGCTTCCTATGTGAATTTTTATATTGCAAATCACTCTATAGTCATGCCCGGATTTGGTGATCCTCAGGATGAGAAAGCCAAAAAAGTTCTACAAGATTTATTTCCCGGGCGGAAAGTTGTACAGATTTATACCAGAGACATTCTCATAGGAGGCGGCAATATCCATTGTATTACGCAGCAGATTCCAATGTGAGAAGATATTGAATCATTGGCAGAGAGGTACAGATAAGCTTATGTCCCCCAAACTGCCGGAGAAGCTGGAAAACTGCCGGAACATGGTTTTTTTCATTGGAGACTTAGAGTTGTACGATTGTGAGCCGCAGCAAAGCTGCAATTTCACAATCCTGATGAGAGAGCCCGCTGGAGCGGGCAGATGGGAGTTAGTGTGAGAAGAAGTTCTAATTGCTTTAGCAATTTTTGCTCACAGCAGAGGCTGAACTTCTAAGTCTCACACCGAGAAATGCCCGAAAACACGGCATTTCTCATCGGAGCTTTAGCTCCATGGGATTGTGAGCCGCAGCAAAGCTGCGACATGGAGGTTAGTATGAAAAATGTAACGGTGGCGGCGGTTCAGATGTATTGCAGCCGTACCAGAGAAGAAAATATAAAAGCGGCGGACAAGCTGGTAAGGGAAGCGGCATTAAAAGGCGCGCAAATTGTGCTGCTGCCGGAGCTGTTTGAGACATGGTATTTTTGTCAGGAGCGGAATTATAGTTCTTACGGTATTGCCGCCGACGTGGAGTCAAATCCCGCCATACGCCATTTCAGGGGAGTGGCGGCGGAGCTGAAGCTGGTGCTTCCTGTCAGCTTTTATGAGAGGGAAGAAAATGTGACATATAACTCCGTTGCGGTTATAGACGCGGACGGAAGTATTTTGGGCGTATATCGGAAAACGCATATACCGGATGACCATTTTTATCAGGAGAAATTTTATTTTACTCCGGGCAATACAGGCTTTCGGGTTTGGGATACCGCCTATGGAAGAATCGGTGTAGGAATCTGCTGGGATCAGTGGTTCCCTGAAGCGGCCAGATGCATGGCGCTGATGGGGGCGCAGCTGCTGCTGTATCCTACGGCCATCGGCTCCGAACCGATTATTGAGTGTGACAGTATGCCTCACTGGAGGAGATGTATGCAAGGGCATGCGGCAGCCAATGTAATTCCCGTGATTGCGGCTAACCGCATCGGCGAAGAGAAGGTTATGCCGGCAAAAGATAACAATCATCAATCCTCTGCACTTGTCTTCTACGGTTCTTCTTTTATTGCGGATGAGACGGGAGAGCTGCTGGAGGATGGAGGGAGAACGGAAGAGAAAATACTTCTTCATACCTTTGACTTGGATGCCATCGAGGAGCTTCGTTTCAGCTGGGGTCTGTTTCGGGACAGACGTCCGGAGATGTATCTGCAGATTACAAAATAAAAATAACAGTTCCCACAGGGGTGAGAACTGTTACAAGAAGGAACCGCAAGGAAAAGCGGCGGCCGATATATTGGCGTCTACTCACGCCGGAAGCTGCCGTAGCTGGTTTTCTTTAACCGATAGCGTTCTTTTTTCATAAGGTAGGAATCCAAGCCGGCTACATGATTGTTCAACCGGCATCCGTAAATCGTATTGCCGTTTTCCAATTCCTGAATCCGGGCGATCAGGCCGTAAAGGTGGAACATATATTTCTCACCGAATTCTTGAATTTGATCTTTGAGAACAACGTGAACCAAACTTCCTTCCATAAATTTAATATTACTGTCACATACCACTGAGAAGCCGTTGGAGCTGACATCACGGATAATGGCTTCATAGGCAGCATGGTTGGAGCCAAATTGAATGGAGGTTTCCACTCCTATATAACAGCGGAAGTTCTGCCTCCGATTATAGGCAACGCTCTCGGCGATGGTAGTAAGGCTGTAGCAGAGTGTGCCGTCGGACCGCCGAAGCAGTGTATTGGCTACATTCTTAAATAAATGGGGCTTGTCGTCCGGCACGGATGCCAGCACATTTAAAATAACGCCCTTTCCCCGGAAAGATATGGGTTTTCCGTTTTGAAATACGGCATCCGCAAAGATCATGTGCCTTTTGCGGTTAATCTCTTGAACCTTACTGGTAAAAACAAGAGAGTTGTCTTTCACGCTTACGAACAGGGTGAGCTCCTGTCCCGGTCTTAATTCTTCGATACGCATACTTTACTTTACCTCTAATTGAAATTCTGAAGCTGTCATAGTCAGACGAATCCGATACAGCTCATGGTTCCATGCAGTCTGAAGTCTTGCATCGGTAACGGGCAGGACTTCTACCATCAAAGGCTTTGCTCCCGAAAAGGAGGCCTGTGCCAGAGTGCCGATCCGGATGCTGTTTTCCGTCACCTCCGGCTTTTCATAGGTGATGAAATTTAATACGACGTTTCCGGCATCCGTGGTATCTGTCAAAAGAACCCTATTGCTTAGTTTATCAAAAAAAACTTCTCTCGTATAGTGTTTTTTATAAGTTTTGAAAGAATACGCATTGGATAGTTCCATGGAAATACCGCTCTGTGTTTCTTCAAAAAATGTTCTTACATTTTCGGCGCGGTAATCCCGGCCGTCAAGCTGATCCAGCCCTTCAATCGTGGGCAGATTGTGGTAGCATGACTGCATGGTCCAGATCTCATATCTGCGGGAGGAAAAGGTTTTGGCAGTGTAACTTTCCACACCGATATCTATAAAAAGCGGCTGCCCGTTTTTGTAAAGAGTAAAGCTGCCCGTGTCATTGTGATTATGACTGTCGTCATTGTCTCCCGCTTTTACCGCAAGGCAGAAGGTGTCGTTTCTGGACACAAAGAGTCCTACACTGGGATAATAGATATCCTTATATGTAAGCGGTTCGGACGTATCACAGGCTGAAATCTCCGGACAGTGAAAAATGGTCTGCATTCTGTAAAAAAGATTCAGGCGGTTTGATTCATCCGCAAAAAGATTTTCCTTGGATGCCTGAAAGTCTCTGGCGGCAAAGAGCATCAGTCCGGGCTGTCCGGTTCGTTTGCCGAAAAGAAACTCCCGCACACCGGCACGGCCCGCCACAGGGGAGCAGTCTGCAAAATTGATATAATATTTATCCGCAACATGTACGTTGTAAATATAGGATGCTATATTTTTCACCTTGTCCCACTGATACAAACCTTCGAAAGCCCCGCCGGTAATCCGGTTTAAAACCTCTGCGGCTCCGTCCAGACATAATCCCGCATGCCGGAAATACTGGGCTCCCTCGTCACAGCAGCCGTCATCTCCGTAATCCTTTAAAAAGAAGTCAAGGCTTTCCGCCGCTTTCAGAGTTACTGCCTTCTCCGTGCCGGAATGAGATTTCTGCAGAAAAACCGTCAGCAGTACATTCTGGGTACACCACGGAGTCCAGTTGCACATGGGCTCCTCGCCCGCTCCCATCCACCAGAAATGTTCCCGAATATAGGGGAGCGAAATACGGCGCTCCAGTTCATAAGCAATTCTCCGATTGATAAAGGGACTGATCCGGTCTAAACGGCTTCCCAGCAGATACCGGATACAGGCCAGCTGTGCTCCTGTCTCGCAGGCAAACAGATCCATTACAGGGCGGGTGGCATCCGGCAGGAGCTCCTGCGGGGCATTGCGGAGATAGGAATTGTGGGGGGGCAGCTGCCATGCGCTTTCCTCGCAGACAGCAAAAATCCCGTTGATAATATCATCCAAAAAACGGCCCTGATCTTCCATGCATTCCGCCGCAGTCAGAGAATTCAAAGCGTACCGTCTATCAAAATAGAGATTTTCGTAATCCACGCGGTTTCCTGTACGCTTAAACTTCATAAAATCAGTGGAACGGATCACCGGATATTCATATCCCAGATAACCTTCTCCCTGTAAAATGACAGCCTCGCGCAGTTCTTGGGGAAGACTGTCATAGGCCGCTCTGTCGTCGATATCGGGAAAAGGCCGGTATTCCAGAAGCCGATCATTTTTTTCCCAAAAAGCTTTCATGGTATCCAGAAATCGTTTTTCCATTTACACCTCCTGCGCGCTTTAGCGCGCATACCAATCAATATTAGAAAGAGCCTCTTTTTCAAACTATTAAACATGCTGATGCCGCCGGCACAAACAATCCGTTTACACAAACTGATTGTTTAAATATTCGGTGGGGGAGACACCTTCCACTTTTTTAAATACCTTGCTGAAATAAAACGCGCTTTCAAAACCCAGCATATCCGCCACTTCATAGACCTTCAGGTTGCCGTCTGACAATAGGCGCTTGCCCTCCGAAATTTTACAGGTATTAATATATTCGGAGAACCCCATATCATTATACTTGCCGAATAGCTGGCTCAGATAATTGGGACTGATGCCGAATACCGCAGCCACTTCGTTGAGAGAGAGCCGCTCTTTTACATGTGCGTTAATATATTTTTTGACATTGGTAACAATATGATTCTTATAATCCTTATGGCGGCTTTCGAAAAGCTGACACATCTGTCGTTTGAAAAATCCCAGCCAGTTCACCAGCTGCTCCACAGTGGACTGTTTGTATACGGAACGGTATCCGTCCGGATTATCCCGGAAAAAGTCGGAAACAATTTTTTCGCCGTCCTGAAGCAGGGATATGGACAGATATAAAATATTACATACGCCGTCCAAGGCCTGAACATAATGGTCGGGATGTGCCAGAAACAGATCACACAGATTGTCCAAAGTACGATTTAAAATCTCTGCATCGTATTCTTCATAGGCTTTGGTCAGATCCTGCTTGAACAGGCTCATGTTAAAGGAATAATCATAAGAAGGATCCTTTAGGCACTCTTCGAAAAAGACAATGGCATTTTTCCCCTCGGCGGACAGGTTGGCCTGTCTGGAGTATTGGTAGGAATCGCAGATGGCAAGGGGCATATCTACCAGACTGCCGATACCGCAGTGAAAAGATACATTATAGTATTTTGTCAGAGTTTTACTGATACCGGTTAAAATGCCCTTTAATTCTTCCCCATAGGACAGATTGGCGGTCTGACCTGTTTCGAAGCAGAAAATCAAAGCAAAATGTCTGGTGTCAAGGGAGAGGCAGAAGCAAGGATAATACTTTCCACCAAGCTCCTTCAGCATCTGCATGGAAGTGGCAAACAGAGACAGTTGTTTTTCCATGGGAAGAGAATCTGCCTGATTGCCCGTCATTTCACCATAACAGCATACATAACCGCTGTAGTGGAAATCCAAATTCAAATCCCGGCTCTGTAAAGTAAACTGTTCTTCCGATTCGAACAGGTTGTTTATCAGACGAATAAAGAACTTGTCATAAAAAGGATGGACAATATTCTCGGCGGAATTACCCTTATGCTCCGACTCCTGTATCCGTTTCAGCACGCGGTTTACCGCTTCCGTCAAAGCGGGAGGGGTGAGTTCCATTTTCACAAGATAATCCGTCACTTGATAAGTGAGAGCTTCCTTGACCATGTGGAAATCCTCGTAACTGGTCAGAATAATAAAATAAGGCTTCTCGCTGCCGTGCAGCTCGCGGCACTGCCGGATTAATTCCAATCCGCTCATCACGGGCATTTTTATATCCGTGATCACTATGTCCGGAGCCAGCTCGGAAACCATCTTCAAGGCAGCTTGACCGTTTACCGCCGTGCCTGCTACTTCTATATTCAGATCGGCCCAGTTCAGCATGGATTTTATGCCTACTTGAACCAAGGGTTCATCATCGACAATCAGTAATTTGTACATGGCTGCTCCTTTTTTCTGTGTTTTACAATAAATGTGAATCATAGGGCCGTGTATGGAGGCACAGGCTGCGTCTGATTTATTGTATTGGGGATATGAATAGACATGGTGGTGTATTGGCCTTCCACACTTTCTATGGTAATACCGTAGGCTTCGCCGAATTCATACTGTAATCTCTTATGTACATTGCTGACACCGATTTCCCGGAAAAAATCCGTGCTGCTGTCATCGTTTGATAACAGAATCTGAGCCGCCTTTTCCGGGGGCATTCCCACACCGTCATCCGTCACATCAATGCGGATGGATTCCGGACTGTCCTCTGTAAGCTTTTCAGAGTAAATATGAATCCGGATATGCCCCGTTCCCTTGGGCTCTATACCGTGGAAAATAGCATTCTCCACCAACGGCTGCAAAGTGAATTTAATAATCCGGCAGGAGGAGAAAGCATCGTCTTCCAGCTGTATGTCCATGGTGATGGTGCCTCCATATCGGTAGCTTTGAATGGTAAAATAATCTTGGAGCAAGGACAACTCTTCCTCAATGGAAACCAGAAGGCTGGTTCCTTTGGAAATGCTTTTCAACAGCTTCGCCAGCGCCGTAGTCATTTCCGAAATCCCTGTGGCTCCCTGAATGGAAGCCATCCACTTTATGGAATTTAGAGTATTATAAATAAAATGGGGATTGATCTGGCTTTGAAGCATCTTGTACTCCAGATCTTTCTTCTGCTTTTCATCTTCCAGCCTTTTGTTCATCAGGAGGTAGACATTTTCGGACAAATCATTAATGCCTTTTCCGATATCTCCCAGCTCATGATTCCATTCAATGGAAGAATCACGGTCAAAATCCCCTTCGGCAACGCGCAGCATTTTCGCTCTGATTTTAGAGACGGGAACATTGATCATACGGTTTAAGATCAGCATTAAAAAGATTCCGATGCCCACTATGCTGATTAATGTGCCGCCCAGTATAAGCCATAGCAGGAAGCGGTGGTTGCGCAGCTCCGATTGAGAGATGCTTTGGCTGATGTAGCAGTCCGGCATACTCAAAGGGGAAGTAACCACCAGACGAGTACCTTCACTGTCCGAAACTTCGTTTACATATATGCTGTCTATCAGCGCGGATGAGGACAAATCCTGAGTAATCTGATAGGATTCCGTCCATTTCAGCAGGGAGCCGTTTTCATAAATATAATTGTGGCCTCCAACGGACAGAAACATATAACTGTCTTCTGCAATCTTATATCGTTTTAAAGCATCTGTAAATAAGTCGGAAGAAATTTGCAGAAAGAGAATACCGCCCCGGACGGAATTGTACTGGTAGGTAATGGGCCTGAGTATCGGCAGTATGTATTTCCCGTTACGGTAAAAAGAATCCTTTACAAATCCGGTGGTAAAGTCATAGTCGGAGGCATCCAATAGCCGGTCGAAATAAGGAAGCCGGGGAACTTCGGCCGACAAATCGGCTGTAGAGGAGTAAGCGGCGCTCACAATCTGCAAAAAGTGTTCGTCGGTAATTACGGCAAGCCGATTGATATAATTATTTGACGGATTATTGCTGTATTCCTCGAAAATGCGGTCATAGGTGGACACGGACAACACGGAGCCGGGGTTGGGATTTTCCTGTATATATGTGGCAATGTTGGCATTGGTCTGGCAGAATCTTACGATCTGTGAAATGTCGTCTATGCTGCCGTTGATAGAATCCGTGAGCAGCTGGAGGCTTGTCTCCGTGGAATGAATCAGGCTGTTCTGCAGGTAATTCCGAAAGAGATAATAACTGACGGAACTGATAATGATACACATACCCAGCAGACAGGATGTGGTAATAAGCAGTATCCTTTTTTGAATACTGCCCATAGGCCGCCTGCTGTTTTTCTGAAAGCTGTATACTCGTCCCATTCTGATTACCCGCCTTTATAACGATTCTATTTTAGCATATTTTCAAGGGTTAGGAAAGGGGTGTCCGGGAGGCGTTTGCACGCGCTTTTTGCGTGACAAACCCGAGACAGCCGTGTGAAATAGTATATCATAACTAAAAATTTTGCATAACTTGAAAGCTCTTACATCATAAAATTAAAAAATGTGAATAAATAGTTTATGTATTTTTAATTTTTTCCATGTAAATATCACCGTCTCTTTTATATACTTGTATCACAATAAGTTACAGTTCAACCCGCCGGTCGGCAGAGCTGCTGACAAGGCCGTTGGGGCGTAACTATTATTAATAGTAATCTGTCTATGGCAGGTACTGTAAGCAAGGAGGATTTTGTATGAAAAAGAAAGTATTTAGTGTTGTAATGGCAGCGGCTATGATGTCAACCATGCTGGCAGGCTGCGGCGGTGATAACGGTAATACAGCCAGTGCTCCGGCAAGCTCCAGTGCTCCGGCAAGTTCCAGCGCGGCTGCAAGTTCCAGCACTCCGGCAAGTTCTGCGGCATCTTCCCAGACTTCGCAGTCCACGGAGCCTGTAACCTTGAAATGGGCTATCTGGGATCAGGAGACCACACAATATTGGAACGATATTAAGGAAGCGTATGAGGCATCCCATGAAGGCGTAACCATTGAGATGGTTGATCTGGGCTCTACCGATTATATGACCGTTCTGGCAACGGAGCTTTCCGGATCCGGTTCCGATTTTGATGTTGTTACCATTAAGGATGTTCCCGGATATGCGACTCTGGTTCAAAAGAATGCTATTCTTGCGCTGGATGATTATATCAAAAACGATGGCGTTGATCTCAGCCAGTATGCAGGTGCAACCGATCAGGTATTGGTTGACGGGAAGCTGTATGAGCTGCCTTTCAGAAATGATTTCTGGGTAGTATTCTACAATAAGGATTTGTTCGACGCGAAGGGAGTTCCCTATCCTACCAACGACATGACTTTTGAGGAGTATGACGCTCTGGCAAGACAGATGACCGATACTACTTTCGGCTCTCAGATTTACGGAACGCATTATCACACATGGAGATCCGCAGTTCAGCTGTTCGGTGTATTGGACGGCCAGCACACCATTTTGGACGGTGAGTATTCCGCATTCCAGCCTTATTACGAGATGGTTCTGAATCAGGAAGCCGACGGTGTCTGCAGAAAGTATACGGATCTGAAGACAGAGGGTCTGCACTATTCCGCAGCATTTTCCGGCGGTGATGTGGCTATGCTGAATATGGGTTCTTGGTTTATTGCAACCATGATTTCCAATCTGCAGTCCGGCGAATATGATTCCAGTCTGTGCGGCAACTGGGGTATTGTAAAGTATCCTCATGCGGAAGGCGTAGAGGCAGGTTCCACGTTGGGTACCATTACCGGTCTGTCCGTAACCGCCGCTTCTGATACTCCCGATGCAGCTTGGGAGTTCGTAAAGTGGGTCAGCGGTGAGGAAGGTGCGGCAGTGATGGCTTCTTCCGGTAACTTCCCTGCAATTATGACAGATGAAGTGAAGAATATGATCGCAGGTCTGGAAGGATTCCCCGCCGATGCCGAGAGTAAGGAAGCTCTGAGCGTATCCAATCTGTATCTGGAAGTGCCTTACGGTGAGAAAGTATCCGAGATTAACTCCGTATTGGATTCCTACCATGGTTCCATTATGACCGGAGAGATGACCATCGAAGAAGGCATTAACAAGATGAACGAAGAGGTTAAGAAGATTCAGGGTAACTAATGGAAATCGGATTTATAGAGTAACCGGCAGCCCTATGCCGCATGCGGCGGGGCACAAGTGAACGGCAACAGATATAAAGCAGTACAGGGGGTCGTCTCAAAAGCGGCCCCTTTCTTTTCAAAAAGCGAGAAAAACCGGAAGCTTTAAGAGAATGTGTCCTCTTTAGAACATCCCTTAAGATAGGTTACGGTTCCGCGGGTTTTATGGATTGTATGTCGGATTTGCCGACATGTTTGGAAGGTGTATCCGAAAGGGCAGGGGGGTACATATTTCAGGAAAGGAGGCAGTTTGTATGCCAAAGTTAGACATAGCTCAAAAGGAAGAAAAAATCCGGGGTCTGCAGAGTGAATTGACGCAGCTCATTGCAGCGGTCAGGACGGAACAAGACGATAAGAAAAAAAGAAAAATGATTGCACAGATCGGTAATTATAACCGCCGGATTGACAAGATCAAGTCCGGCAGGGTTTTGAGCCGTGAGACAAAGAGGGATATAGTGGCATATTCCTTTATCGCTCCCAATTTTATCGGATTTTGTGTATTTACCTTGATTCCCATTATATTTGCTTTCGCGTTGGCGTTTTTGAAATGGGACGGAAGCAATCCTATAGAATGGGCGGGATTCGGAAATTTTACGAGATTGGCAGATGATACTTTTTTTACGGCGGCTTTAAAAAATACCATTATCTATTGTATCGGTACGGTGCCTCTCACCATGGTCGCGTCACTGGCTCTCGCTATAGTATTAAATCAGAAAGTAGTAGGAAGAGGCATATTCAGGACTCTTTCCTTTTTCCCGTATGTTGCGTCTCTGGTAGCGATTACCGCTGTGTGGAAGATGTTGTTCCACCCTTCCAAGGGACCCATCAACAATATATTATATAATGTTTTTAATGTAGCGCAGGAAAATCTGCCTCAGTGGTTCAGCGGCGGACTGGTTCTCTTTTCCATGATCCTGTTCAGCGTGTGGAAATACATGGGGTATTACATGGTTATATATCTAGCCGGACTTCAGGGCATTTCGGCGGAGCTGTATGAGGCGGCCAGCCTTGACGGTGCGGGTACATGGGAAAAATTCCGCTATGTGACATGGCCTCAGTTGTCCTCCACTACTTTTTTCGTGGTGGTCATGCTGACCATCAATTGCTTCAAGGTGTATGACATTGCTATTATGCTGGCCGGCGGCGGAAGCGGTGAGCTGACTACCTCCGCAACGGTTCTGGTTTACTATATTTACCAGAAGGCATTTATTGATTGGGATTTGGGATACTCCAGCGCGGTGGCAATGGTTCTGTTCATTATGGTTCTGGCAGTTACGATTATCCAGTTCAGGGGACAGGCAAAGAGGGAAAGAGCTTAGGCGGCATGTCTGGAGGTATGATTGAAAAATGGCAGTGTTAGCGTTAAAGGTAATTGATAAGGATGACAACACCATATGCGTCAGCAGCGGTGAGGACTTCGTGGATTTGGTGTGTATGCATGAATATCAGGAGGGGGATCGGATTGTGCTGGAAACCTCCGACAAGAATATTTATGTCAATTGGCAGGTGGATGATGCCCTTGGTTCTGCGTTTGTGTACATAACGGACAATGTTTCCTATTATGTTCCCTTCGGCGAGAAGCGGGTCAGTTATTCTCCAAAGGTATTTGCGGGCAGCAGGCATTATATTTATGCCGAGGCGGCCAGAGAGGATGAAATCAAGGCCTACCGAAATCTTGCCCTGAATCCTGCGGATCAGCATTGTGATGTGCCTTGTTTTCCACATGCCACCGCCAATGTGGAGACTAGAGGAGAGTCCGTCTTCGCGGCCAAGAACGCTATCGACGGTGTGAGGGCTAATCTGTCCCACGGGCAATGGCCTTATGAATCATGGGGAATCAACAAACAGGATGACGCGTCCATGCGGGTGGAATTCGGAAGAAAAGTCAGGACAGACAAGGTCGTGCTATATACCCGTTCCGATTTCCCTCATGATAACTGGTGGACACAGGTGACATTAGCTTTCTCCGACGGAAGCACACAGGATTTTACCATGGAGAAATCCGCCAAAGCCCATGTGTTTGCTTTTCCCGAAAAGGAGATTACATGGATAGAGCTCTGCAACCTGATAAAAGCAGAGGATCCGTCACCTTTTCCGGCATTGAGCCAGATTGAGGTGTACGGGTACAATGTGGAATAAATTGAATGGCTGTTTATTCGTAAGTCTCCGGAGCCGCGAGAAGGCTTCGCGGGCGGCGGATGGACGGTAACAGAAACGCGTGCGAAAGCGCAGGGGGTAAATATATGAAATCAGCACATAAAAAAGCCGTTGCAGGCAAAGTGATCGTGTATATTATTTTGATTTTAATTGCGCTCGTTATGGTTATTCCGTTTCTTTGGATGCTTTCCGCTTCTATAAAAAGTGACCGCGAAGTATTCCAGATGAATCCCTTTGTATGGATTCCGGAAAATCCTAAGTTCAGCAATTATGCGGATATTTGGACAAAGATTCCGTTTTTAAAATTTGTGGAAAATACGGTTTTTCTGACATTAGTCGTAACATTTCTTCAGCTCTTAACCAGTAGTTTTGCGGCGTACTCCTTTGCAAAGCTGCACTTCCGTCACAAGAACGGGCTGTTCCTTGCCTACATTGCAACTATTGCGATGCCTTGGCAGGTGTACATGGTGCCCCAGTTCATTATGATGAGAAGGATGGGGCTGAACGACAAACTGCTTGCCATTATCTGTCTGCAGGCATTCTCGGCCTTCGGAGTGTTTATGATGAAGCAGTTTTACGAGGGTATTCCCGATGATTTGTGTGAGGCGGCCAGAATCGACGGCATGAGTGAATACAGAATCTACGCAAGTATTATGCTGCCTCTGTCAAAGCCTGCATTGTCCACGTTGACCATCTTTACTTTTGTGGCCACATGGAACGACTATCTGGGTCCCTTGATCTATCTGAAAACGCAGGAGAATAAGACGATCCAGTTGGGCTTGAAAATGTTTATCAGCCAATATTCTTCCGATTATGGTTTGATTATGGCAGGATCTGTGTTATCATTAATTCCGGTATTAATCGTATTTTTGATTTTGCAGAAATATTTCGTGGAAGGTGTCGCTTCCACGGGATTGAAAGGCTAGAAGGTGGTTGGCTATGAGTATTACATTTGAAGGATATCCCGGGATTACGGAGGAGGAGATCCGAAAAGCACTGAGTTTCTGTAATCAGCAGATTCTCCATATTCTGCCGGAGTTTACGGATAAATTCCAGCAGGCGTACAGCGTGGACGGCTTTTATCCTCCTATTGAAAATAATTATTGGACCTGCGGCTTTTGGACCGGTGAGGTGTGGCTGGCATACGAATTCTCCGGAGACGAAAGGCTGAGAAAGGCAGGTGAGGTTCAGGTAAAGAGCTTCCTGAACCGGATTGACAAAAAGATTGAGGTGGATCACCACGATATGGGATTCCTGTATTCTCCTTCCTGTGTGGCGGCTTATAAGCTGACCGGAAGTGAGGAGGGAAAAGAAGCGGCCATAAAGGCTGCCGACCAGCTGATTACCAGATATCACCCGGTGGGCGAGTTTATTCAGGCATGGGGGCCCATGGATGCGCCGGAGAACTACCGGCTGATTATTGACTGCCTGCTGAATCTGCCTCTGCTCTATTGGGCATCGGAGGAGACGGGGGACAGTAAATATCGTGACATTGCGGAAAAGCATATTCATACCGCCGTCGCAAACGTAATACGGGAGGACTATTCCACATGGCATACCTTCTTCTTCGATATGAAGACCGGGGCGCCGGATCATGGGGCCACTTGTCAGGGATATCGGGACGGCTCCGCGTGGGCGAGAGGTCAGGCATGGGGCGTGTACGGTATGGCGCTGGCGTACAAATATACCGGAAGGAAAGAATATATTGAGCTGTTCCGTCGTGTGACGGAGTATTTTCTGGAGCATTTGCCAAAGGATCTGGTTCCCTATTGGGATCTGGAGTTTACCGACGGCGACGACCAGCCAAGAGATTCCTCTTCCGCATCCATTGCCGCTTGCGGTATGCTGGAGATGAATAAATATCTGGAACCTTCGGAGGCGGAGCATTATAAGAAAATCGCTTCCCGGATTATGAAGTCGGTGTATGAAAAGTATGCGGTGAAGGACATGGAGGCGTCTAACGGTTTGGTGCTGCACAGCACCTATTCCAATCACTCCCCTTATAATACCTGTAATCATTACGGTGTGGACGAGTGCAATTCATGGGGGGATTATTTCTATATGGAAGCACTGACCAGAATGAGCAAAGATTGGGAATTGTATTGGTAAGTGTGAAGGAAATCACTAAGCTCGGAAAGACCTCGCTAAGTGATTTCACGCTCTGCGGAGCAGAGCTTCTTCCCAAACAGCTAATGCAGTTGTAAGAATCCGCGAGCGGATTCTTACGGACTTGCACCGATTCAGTAATTGTTTGTGCCGCCGATGGCGGCATGTTTGGAAGTGTGAAAGGAATGAAGCTTCTCTAAGGTTGTAAAGAGGGTGTGTAAACACCCCTCTTTGTACACAACCTAAGAAAATCTAAATCATTCCTAAGGAATGGCTTTGCCATTCCTTTAAGAACGCAAGAACAGCGTTCTTCGGGCCTTGCACCAGTTCATAAATTGTTTGTGAAGGCTGCGGAAATTAAGACCATGGAGATGTTGTGAAGGGCATCTCCATGGTTTTTGATTTCCGTGAGCAATGATTTAAGCGTCTGCGAAGCAGACATTTGTCGAATGCCGCGGGGGTATTGACCTTCGGGAAAAGTTTCGCTGTCATTGCACCACAGCCGGATATTTTGGAGGTATCGGCTAATCCGATGTAACGTTTAGTATGTTCTATTTGAGGCAGAAGGGTTGTTTCATGAAGAAAAATTAAAATCGGTATATAGAGCATTTTTACGAGGGTTATGGAAGCTATACGAATTTTTCATAACCCTCGATTTTTTTGTCTTGTAGAGGTATAATGTCTATATAGTATAGGTATATACTAC